>CBFGWV010000005.1:0-60628 GCA_965652545.1 uncultured Candidatus Competibacteraceae bacterium
ACCCCATGACGCCGACGCTCGAACTGGCCC
This sequence comes from uncultured Candidatus Competibacteraceae bacterium, assembly GCA_965652545.1. GTDB lineage: Bacteria > Pseudomonadota > Gammaproteobacteria > Competibacterales > Competibacteraceae > CBFGWV01. The sequence continues at coordinate 31 of CBFGWV010000005.1, forward strand.
AGCATTTGATCTGCCGCCGCTCCATTACCCCCGAAGACGCCGGCTGCCAGCAGGTGCTTGCGCAGCGGTTGGCGGACCTGGGTTTCGTCATCGAGCCCATGCGCTTCGGTGAGGTGGACAACCTCTGGGCACGACGCGGCAGCGAGGGGCCGGTGTTCTGTTTTGCCGGGCACACCGACGTGGTTCCCACCGGGCCGGTCGATCAATGGCACTCGGACCCGTTCGAAGCCACCGTTCGCGACGGCATGCTCTACGGCCGCGGCGCCGCCGACATGAAGGGCAGCCTGGCGGCGATGATCACCGCCACCGAGGCGTTCCTGGCCGACCACCCCGACCATCGCGGCAGCATCGCCTACCTGCTGACATCCGACGAAGAAGGCCCCGCCCTTCACGGCACGCGCCAAGTCATCGACACCTTGCAGGCACGCGGCGAATCCATCGACTGGTGCCTGGTGGGCGAGCCCTCCAGCAGCGCGCGCTTGGGCGACACCGTCAAAAACGGCCGCCGTGGTTCGCTGCACGGCCGGCTGGTAGTCAAAGGCATCCAGGGCCATGTCGCCTATCCGCATATGGTCCAGAACCCCATTCACGCCGTGGGTTTGATCCTCGCCGCCCTGGCCGATGAGGTCTGGGATCACGGCAATGCGTTCTTTCCGCCGACGTCGTTTCAGATCTCCAACATCCACTCGGGCACCGGCGCGGCCAACGTCGTGCCCGGTGAGGTAGAGATGCTGTTCAATTTCCGCTTTTGCACCGAGCTTACGGTGGAGCAGCTCCAGGAGCGCGTGCGCACCATCATCGACACGCAGATCCTCAACGAGCAGGTCAAGCGTGGTTATCTGTTCGATTACGACCTGACCTGGACCTTATCGGGCATGCCGTTTCTCACCGAGCCGGGCGACCTGGTCACTGCCATCGCCCATGCGGTGAAGGCCGAAACCGGCTACGAGCCCGTGCTGTCGACCGCCGGCGGCACCTCGGACGGGCGCTTCATCGCCCCCACCGGCGCGCAGGTGGTCGAACTCGGCCCGATCAACGCCACCATCCACAAGCTCAACGAGTGCGTCAGTGCCGAGGATCTGGATCGGCTCAGCCGCATCTACCAAGGCGTGCTCACTCACTTGCTGGCGCGCTGAAAAGGACATATCCATGGCTGAACAGTTAATGGTGGCCGACAGTACCGACCGGGCCGAACGCTACCGTATGCTGATCCCCCAGTTGATCGCCCTGACCGCCGACGAACCGGATGCCATCGCCAATATGGCCAACGTGGTGTCCGCGCTCAAGACCACCTTCGGCTGGTTCTGGGTGGGCTTCTACCGGGTGGTGGGCGATGATCTGGTCCTCGGCCCGTTCCAGGGCAGTCTCGCGTGCACACGCATTGCGCCCGGCAAGGGCGTCTGTGGCGCAGCCCGCGCGCAGCGCGCCACGCTGGTCGTACCCGACGTTGATGCCTTCCCCGGTCATATCGCCTGCGCCAGCGAATCGCGCTCGGAAATCGTCGTCCCGGTCATCGTGGACAGCGAGGTCGTGGCCGTGCTCGATGTGGACTCCGACCGCCCGGACGACTTCGACGACACGGACGTCCACGGTCTGGAAGCATTGATTGCGGCACTCGGGGGGCGGCTGGCATGAGTCGCTACGACATTGCCGTCATCGGCTACGGACTGATTGGCGCGGCCGCTTGGCGTCACCTGGCCGAAAACGGTGTACGGGCCGCGATCATCGGTCGCGGCGAACCGGCCAACCTGGCCACCCATCAAGGCCCGTTCGCCAGCCACTACGACTCTGGACGCATCACCCGCAAGCTCGACCCGGACCCGTTGTGGGCACTGCTGGCCGAACGGTCGATCGAGCGCTATGCGGCGCTGGAGGCGGCCAGCCGGGTGAACTTCCACCACCCGGTGGGCGCGCTCATCGCCGGGCCGGACGTCAGCGACGGCTATGTCGCCGAGGTCGCCGCGGTGGCCGATCAGCGCGGGCTGGAGCACCGCCAGTTGCGCGGGACCGAACTCGCCCTGGCCGGGGTGGAGTTCCCGGCCGGCAGCATCGGCCTGCACGAACCGGCGCCGGCCGGCTTCATCGACCCGCGCCGCATGCTGCTCGCCCAGCGCACCGCCGCGCTGGCCGCCGGCGGTGTCCACATCGAGGCCACCGCGTTGTCGGTGAGCGTCGGCGATGCGGTGGAGATCGTCACCGACAACGGCGAGTCCATCGCCGCCGATCGTGTGCTGGTCGCGACCGGTGGATTTACCAACCACGCCCCGCTGCTGCCCACGCCCCTGCCACTGACCCCCAAAGGCCGCACCGTCGTTCTCGCCGAGGTGCCCGACGGCGCTTTGGCCGGCCTGCCCAGCATCATCCTCGATCTGGTCGACGACCCGGACCTGCACGATATCTACCTCGTGCCACCCACCGTCTACCCCGACGAGCGCCGCTATCTGAAGATTGGTGGTGACGCACGGGTGTTCCCGCGGCTGACGACTCCCGAGGCCGCGCAGCGCTGGTTCCACGCCGGCGGCAGCCCATTGGAGGCCCTGGCGCTGGCCCGTGTGTTGCTGGCGTTGTTCCCCGGCCTCAAAGGCGTCCGCCTGCTGCCCAAACCCTGCGTGGTCACCGATACTCCCTCGGGCTACCCCATCGTCGACCGTATCGACGACCGCCGTTTCGCCGCGGTGGGTGGGTGCGGCTACGCGGGGAAATCCGCCGACGAAATCGGCCGCCTGGCCGCCCGCCTGGTCTTGGCCGGGCATTGGGACGATGATCTCGACCCGCAGCCGTTCGGGTTCAGGGGTAATTAGCGCATTCGCGCCGGGCTGTCGCCGGGGCCGGTGAGATAGCCGGCCATTTCACCCAGCGCCTGGCCGGTCATGATCAACACCATCGCCGGCCACGCCCTGAGCGCTCGGCTACGCAGCCCCGGCTGGTGACGGAGAATGCGCCCGAGAACCCGGCTCGGCGCCACCCAAACCCGCACCGGCAGGGCCAGCATCCGCACCACGGCACCGCACCAGGCCGCAGGCGCCATCCGCCGCCGCCAACCACCGGCACAGCAACGGCCGTCGTGAAAATGGATGGCGACGCTACCCCACCACCCCAGCGACTGCACATGGGCGACCCGCAGCCGCGGATCGTGAATGACCTGCCAACCCGCTTGTAACAGTTTCAAACGGAAGGCACCTTCATCGCGGCCATCGTCTGGAAACAACGCCAACGCTGCACGCTTGTAGGAGACGTTGGCGGCACCGGCCACCACGCTCGGCGTGGGCGAGCCGGGCAGGAACGGCGCATTGGTGAGCAGGAAATTGGCCCAATCCACCAGGCTGCTGTCAGCCCCGTTATCCACGCTGCCACCGATGACCGCCGCGCGCGGCGCCTCGGCATGGGCACGAAGCACCTGGTCCAACCAATCCGGAGCCGGGCGGCAGTGGTCCTCGGTGAGCGCGACCACATCACCCGCACTGGCCCGCAGCCCGTGTGCCCGCAGGGCGAACACATCCTGGCCGGGAATGACATCGACCCTCAACCCGGGCAATGGACCGGGTGGCGCAGCGGCCGGACTGGCGCAAACCAGACGGACCTCCGCGCCCAGCCGGGCAGCTTCGGGCAAGATGGCATCGAGTGCCAGACGGGCTTCAGGCCAGGGCTGAGTGGTGGCAACCACAACGGAAAGGCTGGGCACGCTGGGAACGGTCCGTAACGACAGGAGCGCCAGTTTATCAGGCTGCCTTCACGGCACGTTACACCCCAGGTGCCCTCAGGATCCTCGCCATGGCAGCCGGTTCGGTTTGTAGAAGCCCACCTCGGCCACCTCGCTGATGGGAAACGGCCCCTCGGACAGACTCACGCGCGCCAGCCCCTCGAGTGACGGGTGGACGCCTGGATCACGCCGGAAGCTGGTGTCGATTTTGAATCGAAGGACGACCGTATCCTGCTGGCCAGCACCCAACGCACCGGAGTTGCGGGTTTCTTTTTTGGTCGGCTGGGCCCGGAATGCAAACACGCGGCCGCTTTCCTCGGCCGACCCGACAAGCAGTCCGGACTCGACGATCTGATCGGCCTTGTCCCGCGTCGTGACATGGTAGTAAACACCGTCGCGGAGGTTCTCGAGGGTCTGCTCCGCCCGCGTCTTGGGGATCGTCACCGTCGGCAACGATTGACCGTTTCCGCCCGCCGCGCCTGACAAGGAGAGGTTCCGGCGAAGGATGGCGGAGGACATACCCCCCCACAATGCGGTCCCCAGCCCCAGTTCGAACCGCTGCGCCGTGGACAAGTCCTCCCAATCCGCCGCCAGCGTGAAGCCATCGTTGCCCGCCGCCGCGGCATCGGCGGCCAGTGCCGTGCCATTGAGCCCATTCCATAAGCCGGCGGCGTCGTCCCCGCTCGCACCGGTTCGGCCAAGATAGGCAAGACGCCCCAGGGGCACGGCACTGACCACCCCGGCAATCGTGTAGAAGCCCGCTCGACGAACGGCAGGGTCGCTAACATCCAGGGAGCCGAGCTGGGCCAGTTCCACCGCATTGCGGCCGCCAAACCAGAGTCCGGAGGCCGCCCCTGCCACATAGGCGGCCACCGGTGTAGCCGTGCCACCGGAGGTGTAGACCATCACCCCGGCGGCGGCCAGACCACCGACCAGGGCTGCGGTATCGGCGACCGTCAGGGCGATATCTTTGGCGTGCTCGGAGAACGTATCCGGTGTATCGGGTGTATTGCGGGTTTCAAGCGGCACCCGGCCATCGGCGCCAGCGCGCAGCTCACCGTCACGGGGATAGGTGACCGCACCGGGTGGCAGGCCATTGCCGGTCTCCCACGCTTCAAAGCTGTCGTGGTGCTCGCCTTGATTGTCGACGAACTGCGCGCTTGCGCCTTGGCCGATCTTGAACAGCGGCAGATCGACCTTGCCGGTGTGCTGGTTCGAGTATTGGATCGGCAGGACGCTCGCCTCGATCGGCCAATCCTCGCCCGCCGCCGTGACGACCGCCGTTGCGATCTTGTCGATGGTTGTTGCATCGTCACCCTGTGGCTCCAGGTGCAGTGATTCGGCAACCCAGGATTTGAGTGCGGCCTCGTCGTCGAATGTTTGCAGCGACCCCGGGCCACCATCGCCGCTGAGCATGTGCGCCAGGGCCATGTCCGCCGCATCCTGCGCCAGCGGCTGGGCAATCTGCGGCGCCATCCAGGGATCGGCGTAGGTCCGCAGGTCCAGCTGCCGGTCACCGTATTCGCCGAGGCTCTCGGCGGTGATCTCGGGGTTGGCCAACAGGATGCCCAGTATTTGCCCCCGTTGCTCGGCCGGAATGTCATCCTCCAATGGATACGGTTGACGTGAGCTCAGCAATGACCGGCTATCGGGCGAGGTCAGCAAGCCGGCGATCCGCTCGGCTTCCTGTGTTTGCATCGCGGTATCGTCAGGGTACATGTCGCGCGCCAGCGCCATGCCCACGTTCATTGCCAGCGGGCCGAGGGCCTCGGTATAGGTCTGGCCCCGGGCGTGCGCAACAGTGGCCAGGATGAAGCTGCGCGACGGCGCATCAAGATCGGCCCCTCCGATGGCGGCCGTAACGGCCTCCAGAGCCTGGGGCCAGGGCACCAGCGATTGGGTGAACGCGGTTGCCTCCTCCGTGGACAAGCCCGAAACCATGGCGCGCAATACCTGTGGATCGGCCTCATGCCCCAGACGATCGAACCGCTCACCGGTGGCGATCACCGCAGCGCGGGCGTACTCGCGCGATGCACTGTTCTCCTCGCTACGGATATCGTCATCCGCATGCTCAAGCGCCAGGCTCGCCGAGCGCTGTGCGAGCCGATCGGCCACGAGCGGACCGAGGTCGGCGTCATCGCGTACGCCTTCGGCCAGATCGGTGGCGGACGAGCCGCCCCCTCCCTGCCATTGAGCCAGCAGTCGGTCGACCAACCAGCGCTGGTCGTCCTGTGCCAATGGACCTAATTCGCTATCGCCCCGCAGTACATCCACCGCCGTCTCGTGGGCATCGTCCTTCCAGAATGCCCAGGTATGGTCTTCGACGTGCTCATCGACCCAATCGCCGATCTCCCGCTGACGCGTCGTCGGTACCGCACAGACATCGGGTTCGCGCGCATCGTCTACTGCGCGGGCAAACGCATTTGCATCAGATCGCGGGGCCGCCATCGGCGGATGCCATTGGCCCAGGGGGAAGACGCTCAGGCTTCGCGTATCGTTGCTCAGGGGAAAAGTCATTGCACAACGCCCATGTCGGCGATGCCGCCAGCGAATGGCACCGCGATAAAGAATGCGTTGCGGACAGTAGTGATCGGCCCCGGTGGTCTCAAGCGATCGGCCCGGGAAAAGTTCTTTTTTAATAAAGCAACCCAGACGGATTGTCCGCCTGATAAGAATTCAGTCGTTTATTCGACAAACGCCGCCTCAGGAAGAAATTTCCTGAAGGCGATCGGAAGCTTGGGGTTTGCGAAAAACGGGCGGGCTCGCTCAGGCCAACGCCTCGATACGCTGCAGCTTTTGCTGCCAGGAGCCTTGATAGAACGCACCCAGCTCGGCCCACAGCCGGTGCCGCCAACCGCCCCAGGCGGTTAGAAAACGCCGCTCCACGGCCGCACAGTATTTGCCGGCCAGTTGATTGGCGCTGCGGTAGAGCTCGACACCCTGAGCGTCCAGACGCCGGTCGTAGCGACAATCTTCGAACAGCATGTGATGCAGGCCGGGAGCATGGCGGCGATTGCGCTGCATGCCGACCAGCGCGGTGACGGCGATGTACTTATCGACTTCGGCTTGGAGCTCGAGCTCCAGTTGGTTGACCCGGCGCCGATCCTCGGCCCGTTGCACCAGATAGAGAAAATGGCTGACGCCTTCCAGCGCCGTACAGAAAGACTCGAGATTACCGGCGTGTAACCGGCGGAATGGATCGTCCCGGGCCAGCCGGTCAAACACCATGTGGTGCACGAACAGCGACAGGTCCAGATCATCGTTGCGCTGGCTGACCAGCAGTTGTTCATCCGGTGGCGGCCGGGCATCGCCCGAGAGCTGGCGTGCCAGATCCGGATCGGTGACCAGAAACTGATCCACGTCCAGCCCGACGCGAAAGCCATAGACGAATTGCAGCCAGCGCTGCCACCGCTGCAAGCTGTGACTCATTGCAGGCGCCCCGCCCCGGCGGCCAGCGGTTCAATGCCCAAGCCGCGCAAAACCTGGGCCGTGCGCCGGCTGCCGGTGCGCAACCACAACTCGTACAAGCGCAAGACGTCGGAGTCGTCGTGGAAATGCGCCCGCTGGCAGACCCGGGCCAACAGATCGACAAAGGCAGTGAAGTTGGTGGCCAGCTCGAGAAAGATCACTTTCAGGCTGCGCCAGCGGACGGTTTCCGCCGGGGCGTCGGACAATACGCTGTAAGCACCGCCGCCCATGGCGATGTAGTAATCCACGTCCACCGGCTTTCGGCTCAGAGAGTGCGGAAATACGCCGCTGATGAACAATGCCAGGTCCCCCAGGCGCTGCAAGGCGCGGCGGCGGACCTCCAGATGCTGGGAGTTGACAGCCTCGCCGTAGAGTTCGGCGAGCGGTCGCAGCATCAAGCCATCGGGGGTTTGCTCGAACAGCTCGCCGGCTCGCGAGAACCCGGACAGCAAATGCACCAGATATTGCAATGTATCGTCCCTGGCGGCCAGCTTCTGCTCTTGCGCGGCAGTTTCCAACAATCCATGGAAGAACGTCTGCAGATTGGTATCGAGGATAAGGTGGTCGGACGCCTGAGTTCTCATGGTGTGCAGCCCTCTATAAACGACCCATTGGTTTTCAGTACCGCCTTCTATTCGACAGTAGTCGATGCAAAGTTCATTGCAAGTTGGGGGCCAAGTCGCGCGAGGCATGTGGATGCCGGCTGTGGCATGCTGCGGTGTATGGAACACCGCATACGACCCGCCACAGCCGCCGACGCCCCTATCGTGGGGCGTTTCATTCATCGCCTGATCGTCGAGCTGGAACCAGAGCGATCCATGCCGCCGCACGACCACTACGGCGCTGTCGCCCACGGCCTGCTCAGCGACGGGCACTACTGGGCCTGGCTGGCGGAGGGCGACGGTGAGCCGGTGGGTGTGCTGACCGTGACCGAATCGCGCGCGGTGTATGCCGATGGCGTGTTCGGCGAGATCGTGGAGTTCTATATAGCCCCCACGGCGCGCGCCGGCGGGCTGGGCCGGCAAATGGTCGAGACGGCACTGGCCTTTGCACACGCCAGGGGCTGGCGCCGTCTGGAGGTCAGCGCACCGGAACAGCCGCGCTGGGCGAGAACACTGGCGTTCTATCGCGCGCAAGGGTTCATCGACAACGGGCCAAGGCTCAAACGGCTCATCCCGGAAGGCGGTATATCGGCCGGCACGGCAGATGAACCCATGAGGAGACCGCGCGGATGATGTCAATCGGTGTCGTCGGTGCCGGCAACATGGGCGGCGCAATGTTGGCACGACTGCGTGACCAAGGCTGGACCGTTTCGGTCCACGACATCAACCCGGCGCGCGAGCACGAGGCCGCCGCACTCGGGGCGACGGTCCGCCCCACCGCCGCCGCAGTGGGTGCACACAGCGACTGCGTCATCGTCTGCGTGGTGGATGCCGCCCAGACGCGCGAGGTGCTCTTCCAACCTGGAACAGGACTCGTGGCGGGCATGCAGGCGGGGGGCTGCGTGATGCTCTGCCCCACCCTGGGGCCGCAGGACGTGGAAGCCCTGGGTGGCGATTTGGCGACGGTGGGGATCGACTGCCTCGATGCTCCCATGTCCGGTGGGCCAGCCCGGGCGCGCGAGGGCAGCATGAGTCTGATGCTGGCCGGCCAGACGGTCGTGATCGAACGCCATCGCGCGTTGATCGATGCCTTATCGAGCACCGTATTCATCATCAGTGAGCGCATTGGCGATGGCGCACGCACCAAATTGGTGAACAACCTGCTGGCGGGTATCAATCTGGCCGGTGCGGCCGAGGTGATGGCACTGGCGCAGCGGATGGGGCTTGATCTCTCGCGCACCTTGTCGGTGATCGAGTCCTCCAGCGGCCAGAGCTGGATCGGCTCGGACCGCATGCGACGGGCCATCGCTGGCGACTACACCCCCCGCGCCCACACCACCTTGCTGGCCAAGGACACGAACCTGGCCCTGACGGCAGCGGAAAGCCTCGGCTTCGAGCCGATGCTCGGGCGCTTGGCGCGGGACACCTTCGCCCGAGCCGTCGCCGAGGGCTTCGCCGACGAGGACGACGGCAGTTTGTTCAAACGGCTGACACGTCGATGAATCGGCGAATCGACAGGTGAGGCGATTCCTCTCAGCGGCACGAAAGCCCCTCGATGCGGAACTTCTTTCGACCAAAGTGGCGATGTAGGATGGGTTGAGCGTCAGCGATACCCATCGTTGGTCTACGGCCACCGATCAGCGGACATGACTTCGCTTGAGTGCGGCTGATGGGTATCGCTGACGCTCAACCCATCCTACATTTCATCGGCGCTGTCGATGGGCGTGAAAAGCGTAAACAAAAAAGCCCCGGCATCGCTGCCGGGGCTTTTGAGTGTTGGTGGGCGGTGCTGGGATTGAACCAGCGACCCCTACCGTGTGAAGGTAGTGCTCTCCCGCTGAGCTAACCGCCCGTCATTCAAGGCCGCGAATATTACGTGCGGCCTCCGGGGTCGTCAAGCACTCCGCGACCCGTTTTTCGCATTACAGATACAACACCTCGACGATCTCCAGCGAGCGCACGCCGCCGGGGACCTGGACGTCCACCTCGTCGCCCTCTTCCTTGCCGATCAGGCCACGGGCAATGGGGGAGTTTACGGAGATGCGGCCGGCTTTGATGTCGGCCTCCTCTTCGCCGACGATCTGGTAGCGGATCTCATCGCCGCTGTCGGCATCTTCCAGGACGACCGTTACGCCGAACACGACCTTGCCGTTCTGCGGCAGGCTGCGAATGTCGATGATCTGGGCGTTGGAAAGCTTGTGCTCAAGATCGGCGATACGGCCCTCGATGAAGCTCTGCTGCTCGCGGGCGGCGTGGTACTCGGCGTTTTCCTTCAGGTCGCCGTGCGCACGAGCCTCGGCGATGGCAGCGATGACCGCCGGACGGGCCTTGGACTTGAGCTCCTGGAGTTCCGCCTTTGCCTTCTCGGCCCCAGCGGCGGTCATGGGCACCTTCATGTTCATGAATGCAGCTCCTCATGTAAGCCTTGAAGACGATGCACGGTTTCATCCGTGGCCGCTTGCAGCGCAAGGCACGTGGCCTGGGCGGCAGCCAGAGTCGTGGTGTAGCTGACCTTGTGCATCAACGCTTCACGGCGAATGGAAAACGAATCGGAAATGGCTTGCTTGCCTTCGGTGGTGTTGATGATCAGATCGATCTCGTCGTTTTTGATCATGTCCACGATGTGCGGGCGCCCTTCAACGACCTTACGCACGATCTGGCAGGGCACATCCTCGGCAGCCAAGGCCGCGGCGGTGCCGCGGGTGCAGATCAGAGTGAAGCCCAGTTGGTGCAGTTCGCGCGCCAGCTTCACCGCCCGCGGCTTGTCCGAGTCGCGCACGCTGAGGAAGGCCTTGCCGCCACGCGGCAGCACGTTGCCGACACCCAGTTGGGCCTTGGCGAACGCGACGCCGAAGTTGCGCCCCACCCCCATGACTTCACCGGTGGATTTCATCTCCGGCCCCAGCAACGGGTCCACACCGGGGAACTTCACGAACGGGAAGATCGACTCTTTGACGCAGTAATAGCCGGGCACGATTTCGCCGGATACGCCCTGGGCGGCCAACGTCCGGCCGACCATGCAGCGCGCGGCGATCTTGGCCAGCGGGCGCCCTGTGGCCTTGGAGACGAACGGCACGGTACGGGAGGCGCGCGGGTTGACCTCCAGCACGTAGATGTCGTCGTCCTGGATGGCGAACTGGGTGTTCATGAGGCCGACGACGCCAAGCTCCAGGGCCATGGCCGCCACCTGCTCGCGCATGCGGTCCTGCACCTCCTGCGAGAGCGAATACGGCGGCAACGAACAGGCCGAGTCCCCGGAGTGCACGCCGGCCTCTTCGATGTGCTCCATGATGCCGCCGATGAGGACGTCCTTGCCGTCACAGATGGCATCGATATCGACTTCGATGGCATCGTTGAGGAAGCGGTCCAGCAGCACCGGCGAGTCCTCGGACACGACCACCGCATCGCGCATGTAGCGCTTGAGGTCTTCCTCGTTGTAGACGATCTCCATCGCCCGCCCACCGAGCACGTAGGACGGCCGCACCACCAGGGGATAGCCCACCTCGGCCGCCAGGCGCTCGGCGGACGCCTCGTCGCGGGCGATGCGGTTGGGCGGCTGGCGCAGGCCCAGGGTGTCGATCATCTGCTGGAAGCGCTCGCGGTCCTCGGCGCGGTCGATGGCGTCGGGCGAGGTGCCGATGATCGGCACGCCGTTGGCCTCCAATGCACGCGCCAGCTTCAACGGCGTCTGACCACCGTACTGGACGATCACGCCCTCGGGCTTCTCGATGCGCACGATCTCCAGCACATCCTCGAGGGTGAGCGGCTCGAAGTACAGCCGGTCGGAGGTGTCGAAGTCGGTGGAGACGGTTTCCGGGTTGCAGTTGACCATGATGGTCTCGAACCCGTCGTCGCGCAGCGCCAGCGCGGCATGCACGCAGCAGTAGTCGAACTCGATACCCTGGCCGATGCGGTTGGGGCCGCCACCGAGCACCATGATCTTGCGCTTGCCGCTAGGGTTGGCCTCGCACTCGTCGTCGTAGCTGGAATACATGTACGCGGTGGAGGTGGCGAACTCCGCGGCGCAGGAATCCACCCGCTTGTACACCGGCAGCACGCCCTGGCGCTCGCGCAGGGCACGGACCTCGGCCTCCTTGGCCTTGCACAAGGTGGCCAGGCGACGGTCGGAGAAGCCTTTGCGTTTGAGCTGGCGCAGGCGATTGCCCTGTTCCAAAGCGCCGATACCGCCACGGCGGGTTTCCTCGGCCAGCTCGACCAACTCCTGCAGCTGGACGAGGAACCAGGGGTCGATGTGGGTCAGTTCGTGGACCTGTTCCAGGGTGTAGCCCATGCGGAACGCATCGGTGACGTACCACAGGCGCTGCGGGCCTGGGGCGCCCAGCTCGTGGCGCAGGCGGTCCTGGGCGTCGGGGTCGTGCGGATCAAGCACCTCGTTGAACCCGTCGACGCCGATCTCCAGCCCACGCAAGGCCTTGTGGATGGACTCCTGGAAGGTCCGCCCGATGGCCATGACCTCACCGACCGACTTCATCTGGGTGGTCAGGCGGTCGTTGGCCTGGGGGAACTTCTCGAAATTGAAGCGCGGGACCTTGGTCACCACGTAGTCGATGGTGGGCTCGAACGAGGCCGGCGTGGCACCACCGGTGATCTCGTTGCGCAACTCATCGAGCGTGTAGCCCACCGCCAGCTTGGCCGCGACCTTGGCGATGGGGAAGCCCGTGGCCTTGGAGGCCAGGGCCGAGGAACGCGACACGCGGGGGTTCATTTCGATGACCACCATCCGCCCGTCGTCGGGGTTGATGGCGAACTGCACGTTGGAGCCGCCTGTATCGACGCCGATCTTGCGCAGCACCGCCACAGAGGCGTTGCGCATGATCTGGTACTCGCGGTCGGTCAGGGTCTGGGCCGGGGCCACGGTGATGGAGTCACCGGTGTGCACACCCATGGCATCGAAGTTTTCGATGGAGCAGACGATGATGCAGTTGTCCGCCTTGTCGCGGACGACCTCCATCTCGAACTCCTTCCAGCCGAGGACGGACTCCTCCAGCAGCACCTCATTGGTGGGCGAGAGGTCGAGCCCACGCTCGACGATATCCAGGAATTCCTCGCGGTTGTAGGCGATGCCACCGCCGGAACCACCCATGGTGAACGACGGGCGGATGATCACCGGATAGCCGATTTCCACCTGGGCGGCGACGGCCTGCTCCATGGTGTGGGCGATGAAGGCACGGCAGGTGCCCAGACCGATCTCGGTCATGGCGTTGCGGAAGCGCTCACGGTCTTCCGCCATATCGATGGCGTCCTCATTGGCGCCGATCAGCTCGACGCCGTGACGCTCCAGCACGCCGTGGCGGGCCAGGTCCAGCGCACAGTTGAGCGCCGTCTGGCCGCCCATGGTGGGCAGCAGCGCGTCAGGCTTTTCGGCGGCGATGATGTTGGCCACCGTCTGCCAGTGGATGGGCTCGATGTACACGGCATCGGCCATCTCCGGGTCGGTCATGATGGTGGCCGGGTTGGAGTTCACCAGAATGACGCGGAAGCCTTCCTCGCGCAGGGCCTTGCAGGCCTGTGCGCCGGAATAGTCGAACTCGCAGGCCTGGCCGATGACGATGGGGCCGGCGCCGATGATCAGAATGCTTTTGATGTCGCTACGTTTGGGCATGGTGCGCTCTTGGTCTCGCTATCGTCGACGGGTCAGGCGGCCTGACGGCCGGCCATCATCGTGATGAATCGATCGAACAAGGGCTGCACGTCGTGGGGGCCCGGGCTGGCCTCCGGATGCCCCTGGAAGCTGTACGCCGGCACGTCGGTGCGCTCGATACCCTGGAGCGAGCCGTCGAACAGCGAACGATGGGTGGCCCGTACGGTCGGCGGCAGGCTGGCCTCGTCCACGGCGAAGCCGTGATTCTGGCTGGAGATCATCACCCGGCCGGTATCCAGATCCACCACCGGGTGGTTGGCGCCGTGATGACCGAACTTCATCTTGACCGTGCCCGCGCCGCTGGCCAGCCCCAGGAGCTGGTGCCCCAGGCAGATGCCGAAAACCGGAATGCCAGTGGTCAGCAGTTCGCGGATGGCCGCGATGGCGTAGTCGCAGGGCTCCGGATCGCCCGGGCCATTGGCCAGGAAGATGCCGTCCGGCTCGTAGGCCAGCACCTCGGCCGCCGACGTCTGCGCCGGCACCACCGTCACACGGCAGCCGCGATCCACCAGCAGGCGCAGAATGTTGCGCTTGATGCCGTAGTCGTAGGCCACCACATGGTGAGGCAGATCGGCCGGCGCGGTGAAGTCGTCGGTTTCCAATTGCCAACTGCCGGCACGCCACTCGTAGGTCTCGCGGGTGGAGACGACCTTGGCCAAGTCCATGCCCTTGAGGCTGGGACAGGCGAGCGCCTTGGCCACCGCGGCATCGGCGTCGATGCCATCGCCGGCGACGATCACGCCGCTCTGGGCACCGAACTCGCGCAGGCGGCGGGTGAGCTTGCGGGTATCGATACCCGCAATGGCCACCACATTGCGCTCGCGCAAATAGGCATCCAGCGGCTGACGGCTGCGCCAGTTGCTGGCCAGCAGCGGCAGGTCCTTGACGACCAGACCGGCGACCTGGACGCGCCCGGACTCCTCGTCGCCCGGGTTGGTGCCCACGTTACCGATGTGGGGATAGGTCAGGGTCACGATCTGTCGGCAGTAGGACGGATCGGTGAGGATTTCCTGATAGCCGGTGATGGCGGTATTAAAAACCACCTCGCCCTGGGTGTCCCCGTCCACGCCAATGGATTCGCCCCAGAACAGGGTTCCATCGGCCAGGGCCAAGAGTGCTGGCTTGCGCAACGACGCCTCCGCTTTACACATACGAAGCGGGAGGGCCCGGACCGGGCCCTCCCGCGGAAAAAACGCACAGACCGTTGAATGGGTGTGAGTTTAATCCACCCGCTACCCGGCCCGCAACGAACAAGGCTGCATCATTGATCAGTCAAAACAAACAAAATCAGCGAATTAGGCGAGCACATCCGCCATGTCGTACAACCCGGGCGTCCGCCCCTTGACCCATCGCGCCGCGCGCAACGCACCGTAAGCGAACGTCATGCGGTTGGTGGCCTTATGGGTGATCTCGACCCGCTCGCCGGGACCTGCAAAGAGCACCGTGTGCTCACCGATGATGTCGCCGCCGCGAATGGTGGAGAAGCCGATGGTACGCCGCTCGCGAATACCGGTTTGGCCTTCGCGGCCATACACGGCATCTGTTGCCAGGTTGCGCCCCAAGACTTCCGCCAATACCTCGCCCATGCGCATGGCCGTACCCGAGGGGGCATCGACCTTATTGCGGTGGTGGGCCTCGATCACCTCGATATCCACAGTGTCGCCCAACACCCGCGCGGCCTCACGCAGAAGCGACAGGCACAAGGTGACGCCGACACTGGTATTGGGGGCAAGTACCACGGGGATGCGGGTCGCCATCTCGTCGATACGACGCCGCTGGGCCGCGTCGAAGCCTGTGGTTCCCACCACCGCGGGGACACCAGCGGCCGCGCACGCGGCGAGGTTGTCCAGGGTCAGTTCCGGGCGGGTGAAGTCGATGAGCACATCGAACGCATCGTGGGCGACATCGAGCGCGGCTGTGGCAACGACGCCCAGGCTGCCCAGCCCGGCAAGCTCGCCGGCATCGCGGCCATCGGCGTCGCTCCCGGCGCGGACCTGGGCTACGGTACAGCGAACATCGTCGGACTCGGCGCAGGCCTGCACCAGGCACCGCCCCATTCGTCCTGCGGCGCCGGCGATTGCGACTCGAAGCATGATTCGTCCCACAACGAAACAGGGCGGCCAAGCGATCTGCCTGACTTGCGCCCCGTTCACGCGATTATCCGTTTGGAGCGGGTGATGGGAATCGAACCCACATCATCAGCTTGGGAAGCTGAGGTTCTACCATTGAACTACACCCGCGCGGGCTGCCAATTATCCGCGAACCGACGCCGCTGGCAAGCCCCCGGCGCGAATTTCAAGCAGATCGGCCTGCGAGAGCACTGGTACGGCGCGCACCATGCTCGCCGTGGCTGCATCAGCGACAGCGACATATCACAGCGGATAAAAAAGACCGTTGCCAGGCCCAGCCCCGCAACGGTCTTAACCCAACCCCTCGTTCAGACCGGGGTCAAACAGCGAAATCGTCTTTCGTGGCACCGCGGGCCATGGCGTCCTTCAGCCAATTGGGCTGCTTGCCGCGACCACTCCAGGTTTGATCCGGATTGGCGGGATTACGAAAACGCACCACACCGGCAGGCTTGCCGGCTTTGCGCCCTTTACCACCGGCGCTGAACTTGAGCACGTCTTCCAGGCTGAGCCCGACACTGCTGGCCAGCTCTTCCATCTTGGTACGAACTTCTTTGACCTGGACCTGCTCCTTGCGAACAATCTCGCTCTGGGCTTTCTCGATCAGTTGCTTGAGTTCTGGGATGGAGTACGCGTTCAATTCTATAGTCATGGAAGCACTCGCGAAGTCTGTCACTGGAGTCTTGGTACGCCCTACTAATCAAGGCAAGCAAATAGTAGATTCTTTTCTCATCCCATTTCAACTATTTTTTTAATAGAGACCGCCCAATTAGCCACTTCCTGCCGACGCGGCTTGTATCAGTTGTCCTGATGTCGTCACAAGCGCTTGCCTGGATGAATCCACCTTGCGCTTTTCGCCTGTTACGCGCTTGCTGCCGGCCACGGATCGGTGGTGTATCATCGGCGCCCCGAAACCGGCCAGCTTGAACAGCCATAGCCATCATGAACATCCATTTGAACGGCGAGAACGCCGATGTGCCCGGGCCGCTCACCATCAGCGACTTACTGGTACATCTTGAACTTTCCGGCAAACGCCTTGCCGTTGAGGTCAACGGCAAGGTGATTCCCCGCAGCCGTCATGACCACACCGCACTCAACCACGGCGATCAGGTCGAAGTCGTGCACGCCATCGGCGGCGGTTGAGGGTGCCATTGATGCGTTTACCCCAAAGCCGCCAAGGAGTGACCCGATCGTGACTGAAGACACGTTTTGCCTGGCTGGGCGCCAGTACCAGTCCCGCTTGCTGGTGGGCACCGGCAAATACCGTGACCTTGCACAGACGCAGGCGGCGGTGGAGGCCAGCGGTGCCCAGATCGTAACGGTCGCCATTCGCCGGACCAATATCGGGCAAAACGCCGGCGAACCGAACCTCCTGGACGTGTTGCCGCCATCGAGGTACACATTCCTGCCTAATACAGCCGGCTGTTACGATGCAGACAGTGCGATACGCACCTGCCAATTGGCACGCGAGCTGCTTGATGGCCACGACCTGGTCAAGCTTGAAGTCCTCGGCGATGAAAAGACATTGTTTCCAGACATTGTCCAGACCCTCAAGGCCGCCGAAACCCTGATACACGACGATTTCAAGGTCATGGTGTATACCAATGACGATCCCATCGTCGCGAAAACGTTCGAATCCATGGGCTGTGTCGCCGTGATGCCACTGGCCGCCCCCATCGGTTCAGGCTTGGGGATTCGCAACCCCTACAACATCCGTACGATCGTGGAGAATGCCGGTGTCCCCATTCTGGTCGACGCCGGCGTCGGCACGGCGTCGGATGCCGCCGTGGCCATGGAGCTGGGCTGCGATGGTGTCCTGATGAACACTGCGATCGCCGGTGCGCGGGAGCCGGTCCTGATGGCTTCGGCCATGCGCAAGGCCATCGAGGCGGGCCGTGAAGCGTTCCTGGCAGGGCGGATCCCGCGCAAACGATTCGCCAGCGCCTCCTCGCCCTTGGACGGGCTGTTCTTCTAAACTTCGCCAAGCGATGCATGGGCAGGCGACCGGCTCGCCGTCATACTCATGCATCGGCAAGACCTCCAGGAGACCGTTTCTGTTAGAGCCCACCGTTGACAATGATCCAGCCGCACACCGTCAGGTGCGCAGCTTCGTGCGCCGTGAAGGCAGGCTCACAGCCGGCCAGGAGCGGGCCATGGACGTGCTTTGGCCGCGTTTCGGGCTGACGCCCGATGCCCCGTTGGATGCGCCAGCCGT
Organism: uncultured Candidatus Competibacteraceae bacterium; assembly: GCA_965652545.1. Taxonomy (GTDB): domain Bacteria; phylum Pseudomonadota; class Gammaproteobacteria; order Competibacterales; family Competibacteraceae; genus CBFGWV01. The sequence continues at coordinate 17,804 of CBFGWV010000005.1, forward strand.
CTTCGGTCGCGACCACCGGCGGGTTCTGGAGATCGGTTTCGGCAATGGCGAGAGTCTGGCGGCCATGGCCGAAGCCGACCCCGAAACGGATTTCATCGGCGTGGAAGTACACCGTCCCGGCGTCGGTCACTTGCTTATGGCGCTGGAACAAGGCCGCCTCGCCAATGTGAGGGTCGTGTGTACCGATGCGGTCGCCTGGCTGAACCAATGCGTGCCTGCGGCAAGCATCGACCGTGTGCAGGTGTTCTTTCCTGACCCCTGGCCAAAAAAGCGGCACCATAAACGGCGACTCATCCAACCGGCATTCGTGGCCCTGCTGTGCGAGCGCCTGCGCCCAGGGGGAGTGATTCACTGCGCCACCGATTGGGCCCCCTATGCCGAACACATGCTGCACGTGCTGTCGGCCGAACCCCGCCTTCGCAATACCGCGGCCGGCAACGGCTACGCAGTCAAACCCGATTACCGGCCGTTGACCAAGTTCGAGCGCCGCGGGTTTCGCATCGGACACGACAGTCACGACCTGGTCTTCCGGCTCGACTAGCCGGCTTTTTCCCGTCTATCCGAAGACATTAGCCTTGAGGATGGTGTGATGGATTATCAACGCCTAGCCCAGACCGACCTGAATATCAGCCGGATTTGTCTCGGCACCATGACCTGGGGCGAACAAAACACTGAGGCCGAGGCTCACGCCCAACTGGACTATGCCATCGGCCAGGGCGTGAACTTCATCGATGTCGCCGAAATGTACCCTGTTCCGCCGCGCGCGGAGACTCGAGGGCTCACCGAGCAATACGTCGGTACGTGGTTAAAGTCGCGCGGCAGTCGCGATAAAGTCATCCTGGCCACAAAAGTCATCGGCCGCTCCAGCGAGCTCGGTTACATGCGCCAGGGCGAAATCTGTCTTGATCGGCGCAATATCGCTAGCGCGGTCGCCGGCAGTCTGAAGCGGTTGCAAACCGATTACATCGACCTGTACCAGGTTCATTGGCCCGACCGTCGGACCAACTTCTTCGGCAAACTCGGCTATTCGCCGCAGGAAGACGACGAGTGCGTACCCATCGTGGAAACGCTGGAGGCGTTGAACGAGCAGGTCAAGGCCGGGAAAATCCGCCATATCGGGGTGTCCAACGAAACCCCATGGGGCGTGATGACGTACTTGAACAGTGCCCAGCGCCTGGGCTTGCCGCGTATCGTCAGCATCCAAAACCCCTATAACCTGCTCAATCGCAGCTTCGAGGTCGGGCTGGCGGAAATCGCCCATCGCGAATCAGTTCCGTTGCTGGCGTATTCGCCCCTGGCATTCGGCGTTCTGAGCGGTAAGTACCTCGACGGCGCGCGTCCGGAAGGTGCGCGGTTGACGATGTTCGAGCGCTTCGTCCGTTATCTGGTCCCCGAAGCCGAGGCGCCGACGCGGGCGTATGTCCAGCTTGCCCGGGAGACAGGGCTGGACCCTGCGCAAATGGCCTTGGCCTATATCAACAGCCGTCCGTTCGTCGCCGCCAATATCATCGGCGCCACCACAATGACGCAGTTGGGCGCGGACATCGCCAGCATCGATGTCACGCTGGACGACGATGTGATCGACCGGATCGAGGCCATTCATCGCAGCCAGCCCAACCCCTGCCCCTGATCGCCAGGTGAAGGCTCGCCGACCAGCTCATTTGACCGCGGGGGTGGTCGTATCCTGCATTTTGACCTCTGGATGCTGGCTGCGAATGAGTTCGGCGATGGCCTCGGCACGCGGCTTGGGAACATCGACCAGCATCAGGATCTGCCCTGCGTCCAGGGCATCCTGAAAACGGTCCAGTTGGGTATTGGGCAACGAGGCACCGACCATGCCGGCAATCCAGGCGCCGACGCCTGCGCCGAGGACACTGGTAGCAAGAATGGCGCCGCCCCCCAGTACGAGGCCAGCGGGTGGGAAGGTCAAGGCGGTGATGCCGGCCAGCAGGCCGGTGGCGCCGCCGAAGGCCAGACCGCGCTCGAGGGCCGGGATGAACTCGCTCTCATCCAACAGACCGGCTTCAGGCAGTTCCGCGGCCTCGAGGGCATCGTGATCGCGCGCGACCACATGGATCTGCCGCTCGGGGACATCGTGGTCCAGAAGTTCGTCGATAATGTTCCGGGCCAGGCCGACGTCGGGCACCAGGAAGTACAAACGCTGCATGATCGATAACCTCCTAACGAACCGTCAGATATCCGACATCACGGAGAAACCCATTGCGTCACCACCTGCACGCCCCTTCACCGTATCTGCTTCTGGTGCTGACGACGCTGTTCTGGGCCGGCAACGTCGTGCTGGGGCGGGCAATGAATGCCACGATACCACCCATGACCCTGTCTTTCTGGCGCTGGACCCTGGCCTTGCTCATCGTCCTGCCATTTTCGTGGACGTTGGTCCGGCGCGACTGGCCATTGATCCGCCCCGCCCTGCTGCGGCTTGCCATCCTGGCGATACTCGGCGTGGCCAACTACAACACGTTCGTTTATATCGGCCTGCAGACGACACCGGCCTCGTCCGCCGTGCTGATCGTGTCGACGGCACCGGTGTTGATCGTGGCCCTGTCGTTCGTGCTGCTGCGCCATACGATCAACCGCTGGCAGGCCTTGGGTATCGTGGTCTCCATGCTGGGCGTCGCCTGCATCCTGCTCAAAGGCGATCTCACCTCCATGAGCAGCCAGACGCTCGGTGACGGAGGTTTGTGGTTGCTGGCGGCGGCACTCAGTTGGGCCGGTTACTCCGTGTACATGACGCGCTGGCGTATCGCCGGCCTGCATCCGCTGTCGTTTCTGACAGTGACCATTGCCATCGGCAGTCTGGCCTTGTTGCCGTTTTACCTGCTGGGCATCGCCGACGACGGGCAACTCACCCTCAATGCAGCGAGTCTGGCCACCTTCGCCTATGTGGCGGTATTCCCATCGGTGCTGGCCTATGTGTTCTGGAACCGCGCGGTGGCGGAGCTGGGCCCCAACCGCAGCGGACAGTTTTTGCACCTGATGCCGGCATTCGGCGCCCTGCTGTCGGTGCTCATCCTGGGCGAGCGGTTTTACGCCTATCACTGGATCGGCATCGCCGGCATTGCCGGGGGCATCTACCTGGCTACGGTGCTGGGGAGACGGGCAGGACATACGCCAACGCGATCGGGATGAACACCAGGCTGCCGAGGTTGCCGAGCACGACGATGGAGGCCACCTTGCCCGGTTCCTGTCCGTATTGTTCCGCAATGATGTAGTTCGTCACGGCCGGCGGCAGCGCGCCGAACACCAATAGCAGGGCCTGCTGCATGGGTGTGAGATCCAGAAACGGAGCCACCCCCAGAGCGATGGCCATTCCCGAGAGCGGACACAACACCGCACCGGCCAGCCCGATTCGCCAATCACTGAGATTGATGTCATTGAGTCGCGCCCCCAGCGAGAACAACATCAGGGGAATCGACACCTGCCCGAGCATGCGCAGGGGCTCCAGCACCCAGGCCGGGGGCTGGAAGCCGGAGGTGCTGATGGTAAGTCCGAGAATCGTGGCAATGATCACCGGCATCTTGAACAAACGCAGGGGATGGGTGCGCGAGTCGAGCAAGTAGATACCCACCGTCAGGTGCAGCACCATCTCGATGATGAACAACACCACGGCGGCTTGAAGCGCACTCTCGCCGAATGCGAACAGCGCCAGGGGCAACCCCATGTTGCCGCTGTTGTTGAACATCATCGGCGGCAGAAACGTTGCCGCCTTGACCCGCAGCAGCGGCACGAACGGCCACAACAGCAGCCCCGACCCCAGCACCACCGCCGCACCGCCCAGACTGAGGTCGACGAAGGTACGCACCTCCAGCGTCTTTTCCGCCAGTGCCCACAGCACCAACGCAGGCAGGAAGACGTCCATGTTCATGGCGTTGAGCGCGCCCATGGGCACGCTGCGCAGCCGCCCGTAGAGCGTGCCCAGTGCGGCCACGGCAAACACCGGGAAGATGATCCCGAAGACGGTCAGCGCGGTATTCAACTGCGGGTCAGCCAGTCGTCGATGACGCGGATCTGGGCCGGGTCCATGAGCGCGGGGGCGTGTCCCACGCCATTGAAGCACACTACTTTGGCGCGCGGTCCGCGTCGGGTCATCGCTTCTGCCACATCCGCAAGCAACAGGTCGGACTCGGCACCGCGCAGCACCAGAACCGGGCAGCGGATCCGGTCCCACATCGCCCACAGATCGACATCCGCCTGTGCCGCCACTTTCAGACCCAGGTCGATACGCGGATCGTAGGCGTAGGTCACGCCACCCTCAGGCAACGATCGTGCCGCGTGCTCAGTCAGGTGCCGCCACTGGGCATCCGTCAGCGGGCCGAATGGCGCGGCAATCTGACGGATGTGAGCCTCCATGGCCGCGATGTCGTCGAAGCGCGGCAGCTCGCCCACATAGCCGGCGATGCGCTCGAGCGCGGTCCGCGGTATCCACGGCCCCACATCGTTGAGCACCAGGCGACGGATCGGCGAGTTCGGCTGGGCGGCCAGGGCAAGGCCGATCAACCCGCCCATGGACGTCCCTACCCAATCCACCGTTTCGGCACCGCTGCGCGCAATCAATGCCGTCATGTCGGCGCAATACTGCGGGTAGCTGTAGTCCACCGGGTTGTCCAGCCAGTCGCTGCGGCCCCGACCGACGATATCCGGGCACAGCAGGCGGAAGCGATCACCCAGCGTACGTGCTAAATCGTCGAAATCGCGGCCGGTGCGTGTCAGTCCATGGACACAGATCAGGACAGGCGCCGCCGCAGCGCCCCATTCGTAGTAGCGGATGCGATGGAAACCACTGCTGCTCAAACCCAATAGCGACTGGTCACGCCGCTCCACGGAGTCCTCCTTTTGCACGCATGGCCGTTACACTTCTGAACTTCAGACAAACCGATAGGTAAGACGGGACGATGTCGGAACTGTACACCAGCGAACGGGGTGAGGGTCAGCCACTGGTCCTGCTGCATTCCGGCGGCATGAACCATTCAGAGTGGCAGCCGCAGATGGACCGCCTGTCCAAGCGACTGCACGTCATTGCACCGGACATGCTCGGCCATGGCCGCAGCCCGGCACCGGACGGCCCACTGCGTGTTCGTGCACTCGCCGAGAGCGTCCTGCGCACGCTCGATGCCCGCGGAATCGAACGTGCGCATTGGGCCGGCTCCTCCCTCGGCGGCGCAACGGCACTGTGGGCAGCTGTGCATCACCCCGAACGGGTGGACAAGCTGGTGCTTTACCGTGTGGGCTATCGCAAAACCGCCGACAGTCATGGCGAAACCCGCCGGATGGCCGACGCGGCCTATTGGGAACGCATGGGTATGGCCGGCTGGCTGGCCAAGATCCACGAGCCTCAAGGCGGGCCGGAGGCGTGGAAGACCGTGATCGGCCGGGTGTCCCAGGCACTGGACCCCGCCGACAGCGATCACAACCACGACTTGGCAAGCCTGGGTGGCATCCGCGGCCCCACACTGCTCATCGTCGGTGATCGCGATCCAGTCGCCCCGCTGGACGATGTGCTGTCCATGTACCGCAACCTGCCCGACGCCCGCTTGTGGGTGATCCCCGGTGCAAGCCATGTGACGGCATCCAACACCTGGCGCGCGGAGGCCTTCGGAGTGGAGCTGGAGCGCTTTTTCACACGTGCCACCGTCAGTTGAGGTGGGCGTGATACCGTTGCTGTCATTGATCCTATCGAGTCTGGAACCTACACCCGCGCCATGACCAGTCGAAAAACACCTCGCCACATATACCGCGTCGTCTTTCACGCACAGAACCGTGTCTACGAGCTCTACGCGCGCAAGGTCAGCCACGGCGACTTGTACGGCTTCATCCAGCTCGAAGAACTGATTTTCGGTGAAACCAGTCAGGTTCTGGTCGACCCGCAGCAGGAGAAACTGCGCACAGAGTTCGGCGACGTGAAGCGCAGCTTCGTGCCCATGCACGCAGTGATCCGCATCGATGAAGTCGAGAAAGAAGGCGTGAGCACGATTCACAGCACCGACGGCAAGGTGACTCAACTGCCCGCCCCGCTGTTGCCGCCGCGCAGGACCGAATGATACGGCACCGTAGAGTTCACAAACTGTGACAATTCAGGGGGTTCCCACAGGGCTCGGACTTGTTAACCTAAGCCTGCCAACAGCGCATTGAAGTATCCCTGAGATTGTTTCGCTGAAGTACTTCCGACGCCCGCCCAGGTTTCCTGTGGCGGGTTTTTTTTTGCTTGCAACCATTCAAGCGGTAACTAAATTCAATAAAGTTTACAGATAGAACAAACGGATTTTCGTAATATTCCTAGACGCTTTGCCACCGGGCTGCGTCATGATACGCCTCGTTCGTTTGTTGCTCAGTGCGCTTGCATTGCCTGCTCTGGCGGGGGGCTGCATCACTGCGTCAACGGCACTGGCGGACACTACACAGATTGAACCGGCACAGACCCTCGTGCTGCAGCTCAAGTGGGCGCACCAGTTCCAGTTCGCCGGCTACTACGCGGCCGTCGAGAAGGGCTTCTACGCCGAAGAAGGGCTGAATGTGCGGATCGCTCCCGCCATCCCCGGCCAGGACCCCATCCATAGCGTGCTCGATGGCGAGGCCACATACGGTATCGGTGCCTCGGACTTGGTGTTGCTGCGCGGCCAGGGTCATCCGGTGGTGGCACTGGCGGCCATATACCAACACTCGCCCCTGGTTCTGCTGGCAAGCCGTTCGTCCGGCATCGAGTCGGTCCACGACCTTGTGGGCAAACGGGTGATGATCGAGCAGCAATCGGCGTCCATCCTGGCCTATCTGCGTGACGAACACATCCCCATGGACATGCTGGATATCCGCCACCATCGGTTCTCACCGACAGCGCTGATCGAGGGCGAGGTGGACGCCATCAGTGCATACACCACCGACGAGGCCTTTGTGCTCGAACAGGCCGGTGTCGACTACCGCGTGCTGTCGCCGCGAGCCAGCGGCATCGACTTCTATGGCGATACATTGTTCACCACCGCGACCGAGGTGGACGAGCACCCGCAGCGGGTCGATGCCTTCGTCCGCGCCTCCTTGCGCGGCTGGCGTTATGCCCTGGCGAATCCGGAGGAGATCATCGATGTGATCTGGTCGCGGTATAGCCAGCGCCACAGCCGTGCGCACCTGGCCTATGAGGCCCGACACAGCGAAGCGCTGATCAGCGCCGATATCGTTGAACTCGGCTATATGAACCCCGGCCGCTGGCGCTACATCGCGGAAGTGTATGGATCACTCGGTCTCATGCCGGAAAACGTCGATCTGGACGGGTTCCTGTGGCGCCCCGGCACCGACACCGGAAGCAACCTGCGCGGGCTGTATGCCCCACTGGCAGGCGCGGCCTTGCTCGGTGTGCTGATCACTTACGCCGCACTGCGCTTCTACCGCACCAGTCGGCGTCTGGGACAGGAGATCATCCGTCGGGAAGTCATCCAAAAAGACCTTGCGGACGCCAACGAGCGATATCGGTTGCTGGTCGATGCCGCGCCGTTTCCCGTGGTCATCAGCGAACTGGCCACCGGAGCGATTCGCTTCCTGAACCCGCTGGCGGCCGACAAATTGGCCATTTCCCCGTCCGATATCGGGCTTTCGTCCCGAGCGTTCTATGTGCATCCCGATGACAGGCTGCGCTTCCTGGAAGCACTCGGGAAGGGCTCGCGGGTCGACGGATTCGATATCGAGCTGCGCGCGGCCGATGGGAACGTATTCTGGGCATCCGTGTCCGCGTCGTGTATCGATTACGGCGATACACGAGCCATCTTCTCGGCCTTCACCGACATTACCGAGCGCAAGCACATCGAACAGCGCCTGCGTGAGTTGGCGGATAACGATCCATTGACCGGCATCGCTAATCGGCGTCGGTTCCTCGAGCTGCTGACCGAGGCGTTGGACCGCAGCTTGCACCAACATCAACCCATGACGTTGCTGGCTCTGGATGTGGATCATTTCAAACGCATCAATGACACGCATGGGCACGCAGCCGGTGACGACGTTTTGCGCGCCCTTGTCGCCACCATCAAGCGTCACCTGCGACACCACGACATCCTCGGACGTACCGGGGGCGACGGCTTAAGCCTGTACCTGCCCGACACCAGTCTCGAACTCGGTCTGGGGTTCGCCGAATGTGTCCGCCAGGCTGTGGCGGCCCTGGCCATCGACATCGGCGATGCCCGGGCGGCGGTCACTGTCAGCATCGGTGTGACCGAAACCGGCCCGGACGACGACCTGCAGCGGTTGATGGCGCGGGTCGACAACGCCTTGCACAGCGCCAAGCGCGAGGGGAGGAACCGGGTCATCGCAGAGACGGCCGGTGGGAGGTAAACGGCACCGCCACTGACTACTCGCGATTATCGGATGAGTCTGGTGGCGGATCGGGCAATCGCCCTGAGGGCAGGGCTCCTACAAGGGCAGTAATCGGGTAGCGCACCGCGACGGAATCGGTCTACGACACCGGTGCGGATACCGACGCAACGACCAATCCGGACACCATCGCCCTCATCGAACCAGGCACCCGTAGGAGCCCTGCCCTCAGGGCGATTGCCCGATACGCCACCGACACCCCCGACGTTCGGTGCCGATCGGGACCGAACGCCGCCGGGTGGATCGCACGCTCACCGGCACCCGGAATACGGCTAAGGACCTGCGCTCAAGGTATGGCGAAACAAAAAAAAAGGCGGACGTCATTGCTGACATCCGCCTTTTTTATCTATTGGTCGGGGCGAGAGGATTTGAACCTCCGACCACCTGCACCCCATGCAGGTGCGCTACCAGGCTGCGCTACGCCCCGAGAAAGAGCCGGTATGGTACCCGAACGTCCGCCGATTGCAAGGGTCCCGTGACCAATTCATTACTCGGCGGCTTCGTCGCACTCCTCGACCCGGGCCTTGAGCTTCTGACCGGGGCGGAAGGTGACGACGCGGCGGGCGGAAATGGGAATTTCCTCGCCGGTTTTGGGGTTGCGGCCGGGGCGCTGGCTCTTATCGCGCAGGTCGAAGTTGCCGAAGCCGGACAGCTTGACCTGCTCCCCATCCTCCAGCGCCTTGCGAATTTCTTCGAAGAAGGTTTCCACCAGAATCTTGGCTTCTCGTTTATTGATGCCGAGTTCTTCGAACAAACGCTCGGCCATATCGGCCTTGGTCAATGCCATGGTTAAGATCCTTACGTTCTTAAACTGCCGCCGATGGTGGTGAGCCCTTCCACTACGGCCTGCATCAATACGTCGACGGACTGGTCGGTTAGGTTCTCGGAAAAGTCCTGCCAAATCAAGCCATAAGCCAAACTCTTGTGCCCATCGGGCAAACCTTGCCCACGATAGACGTCGAACAAGGCGAGTTCGCGCAGCCGCGGGTCGGCATGCTTGCGAATGCAGGCGGCGACGGTATCGTGGCTGACGGCCTCGGGCACGAGCACGGCGAGGTCGCGGCGGCTGGCCGGGAACTTCGACACGCCCTGGAACGTCGGCAGGCGACCGACGGTGACCGCGTCCAGATCGAGCTCGAACACGACCACGCGGGTACCCAGATCCAGCGCCTTCTCCGCTCGCGGATGCAGGGTACCGACCCAGCCGACGGCCACGCCGTCACGCTCGATGCAGGCGCTCTGACCAGGATGCAGCGCCGGATGCCCGGCCGGCACGAAACGATAGCGATGGTCTTCGCCGGCAAGTGCCAGCAACGCCTCGACATCGCCTTTGGCGTCGAAGAAATCGACAGCCCGTTTGCCGCTGGCCCATTGTTCGGGTAAGGCCTCGCCGCAGGCGACGCCCGCCAGGTGGCGGCGCTGCACCAAGCCGTCCGGCCCCGGGCGGAAGGTCAGCCCGGACTCGAACAGGCGCACTCTGGGTTGCTGCCGTTTGCGGTTATGGTCGACCGCCTTGAGCAGGCCGGACCAGATCGTGGTGCGCATCACCGCCAAGTCGGCCGATATCGGGTTGGCCAGGGGCAGGACCTCGGTGTTCGGGTCGAGCACGGCCTGCACCGCCGGATCGACGAAGCTGTAGGTCACCGCCTCCTGGTAGCCGCGGTCCATCAGGCTGCCGCGCATCCGCGCCAGGGTAACGTGGGCTTCAGGTCGCGCCGACATGGTCTGACGGGTCCGCGGCGTGTGCGCCGGAACATTGTCATAACCGTTGACGCGAGCGACCTCCTCGATGAGGTCAGCCTCGCGCTCAACGTCGAAACGATGGCCCGGCGGCGTCACCTGCCAGCCGCCCTCCGCGGGCGTGACGTGCATGCCCAACCGCTTGAGGATGGCCTCGACTTCAGTGTCCGGGTAGCTGCGGCCGATCAAACGGGTGATGCGTTCGCTGCGCAGGGTGACCGCCGGGCGAGCCGGCATGCGGTCGGCGACGCGCGTGTCGACGACCGGGCCGGCCGTGCCGCCGGCGATGTCGATCAGCAGCGCGGTGGCGCGCTCCATGGCGATGACGGCGAGGTCCGGGTCGACACCGCGCTCGAAACGGTGCGACGCGTCGGTATGCATGCCATAGCGACGAGCCCGCCCGGCAATGGCCTCGGGTTGGAAGAACGCGCTTTCCAGGAACACATTGCGTGTGTCGTCTCCGCAGGCGGTGCCCTCCCCGCCCATCACACCGGCCATGGCCACGGGTCCAGAGGCATCGGTGATGAGCAAGGTGTCGCCGTCTAGGGTGACGGTATCGCCGTTGAGCAGCTCCAGCGTTTCGCCGGCGCGGGACCAGCGAACCTCGATGCCGCCGGAAAGCTTGTCGGCGTCAAAGGCGTGCATCGGCTGCCCGAACTCGGTTAGCACGTAGTTGGTGATGTCCACCAGCGGGCCGAGGCTGCGGATACCGGCACGGCGCAAACGCTCGCGCATCCACAACGGGGTACTGGCACGGGCGTCCACACCGTGGATCACGCGCCCGACGTAACGCGGACAACCGTCCGGATGCGTAAGCGTGACCGGTACCGTGGCGTCGTGCTGCGGTGCCACCGCAGCGGCGGTGATGGGCTTGCTGTCCACGCCGTTGAGCGCGCCGACTTCGCGGGCGACGCCGGCCACCGACAGGCAGTCACCCCGGTTTGGGGTCAGGTCGATCTCGATGACGACATCGTCCAGCCCGAGCACGGCACGCACATCCGCACCCGGTATGCTGTCCGCCGGCAGCGGTAACAGGCCATCGGACTGCTCGGCAATGCCTAGTTCCACCGCCGAGCACAGCATGCCCTGGGACTCGACGCCACGCAGCTTGCTGCGCTTGATGGTGAGACCGCCGGGCAGCGTCGCGCCGATCAAGGCGGTGGGCGCCTTCATGCCCACGGCGACATTGGGCGCCCCACAGACGATCTGGAGGCGCTCCGCCTGCCCCACGTCCACGGTCGCCACCCGCAGGCGGTCGGCATCCGGGTGTTGCACCAGTTCGACGACATGGCCGACGACGATCTGCCCGAAAGGCGGCGCGGCCGGCACGGCGGCATCGACCTCCAGGCCCGACATGGAGAGCTGGGCGACCAACGCATCGGTGGACAGCCCCGGGTTCACCCACTCATGCAACCATTGCTGACTGATTTTCATGGTCTTGAATCTCCGTGGGCGCTTAGCGGAACTGCTTCAGGAAGCGCAGATCGTTTTCGTAGAACAAGCGCAGATCGTTGACCTGGTAACGCAGCATCGCCAGGCGCTCCACGCCCATGCCGAAGGCATAGCCGGTGACTTGCTCGGGGTCGTAACCGACGTGACGGAACACCTCGGGGTCGACCATGCCGCAGCCCAGGACCTCCAGCCAGCCGGTGTGCTTGCACACCCGGCAGCCGGCACCACGGCAATTCACGCACTCGACGTCGACTTCGGCCGAGGGCTCGGTGAAGGGGAAGTACGACGGCCGGAAGCGAACGGCCAGGTCGGCCTCAAAAAAGTGGCGCAGGAACTCGGCCAGCACGCCCTTGAGGTCGGCGAAGCTCACGTCGGTGTCCACAAACAAGCCTTCGGCCTGGTGGAACATCGGCGAGTGGGTGATATCGGAGTCGCAGCGATACACCCGCCCCAGCGAGATGATGCGCACCGGCGGCGGCATGCTCTGCATGGTGCGGATCTGCACGTTGGAGGTGTGGGTGCGCAGCAGACGGCCGTCACCGAAGTAGAACGTATCGTGCATGGCCCGCGCCGGGTGGTGGGGCGGGATGTTCAAGGCCTCGAAGTTGTGGAAGTCGTCCTCTACCTCGGGACCTTCCGCACTGGAAAAGCCGATCTGCGAGAAGAACAGCTCGATACGCTCGATGGCTCGGGTGATGGGATGCTGACCGCCGGCGATTTGTCCACGACCGGGCAAGGTCACATCCACGGCTTCGGCGGCAAGCTGGCTGTCCAGTTTGGCCTGCTCGAGAGACTGGCGGCGGGTCTCCAGCCAACCGACGACCTGATCTTTGGCGGCGTTGATGGCCGCACCGGCTTCGCGCCGGGCCTCAGGGTCCATGCTGCCCAAGGCCTTGAGCTGATCGGTCAACACCCCCTTCTTGCCTAAAAATCGCACCCGCACGGCGTCCAGTTCGGCCAGGTTACCGGCCTGGTTGACGGCGGCTTGAGCGTCTTTGAGCAAATCAGGCAATGCGTCCACGTGCGTGGTCTCCATGCAGTCAAAAAAAAGGGAAAGGACCCCAAGGCCTTTCCCCTTGTCTTCACGCCCCTGGTGCCCCGGCGCGGGCCGGGCACAGGTTTCAGGCGGCGGTCAGAGCGGCCTTGGCTTTTTCGGCCAAAGCGCTAAAGCCCACCTTATCGTGCACGGCCATGTCGGCCAGCACTTTGCGGTCGATCTCGATGGCTGCTTTCTTCAAGCCATTGATCATGCGGCTGTAGGACAAGCCGTTCAGATGGGCCGCGGCGTTGATACGCACGATCCACAGCGAGCGGAACTGACGCTTGCGCTGACGGCGATCGCGGTACGCATACTGCGCGGCCTTGGTGACGGCCTGCTTGGCAACACGAAAGACACGGCTGCGGGCACCGTAGTAGCCCTTGGCCTTGTCCATCACCTTCTTGTGACGGGCGCGGGCGGTTACGCCACGCTTTACTCGGGACATCGTCGTACTCCTGTCAAATCGCTACCGCTACGCACTCAGGCGTAGGGCATCATCCGCCGGACCATTGGAACGTCGACCGCGGCCACCAGAGCCGGCTCGCCCAGTTGACGCTTCCGCTTGCTGCTCTTCTTGGTCAGGATATGACGGCGATGCGACTGGATACGCTTGAACCCGCCAGACCCGGTGCGGCTGAACCGTTTGGCCGCACCGCGATTGGTTTTCAATTTAGGCATTTTTGCTCACTCCGCATTCGTTGATTGTCACGAGGCGGCCGGATCACTTGTTACGCTTGATCGGCGCGATCACCATGATCATCTGGCGTCCTTCCATCTTTGGACGCTGCTCCACGGTGCCGAGCTCCTTCAGGTCTTCCTCGACCCGTTGAAGCTGCTTCAACCCCAGTTCTTGGTGAGCCATCTCGCGACCGCGGAACCGCAGCGTGATCTTGGCCTTGTCACCTTCTGTCAGGAAACGTACCAGGTTGCGTAGTTTGACCTGGTAATCCCCTTCGTCCGTCCCTGGCCGGAATTTCACTTCTTTGACCTGGATCTGCTTCTGCTTCTTTCTCGCTTCGTTGGCCTTCTTGGCTTGTTCGAACTTGAACTTGCCATAGTCCATGATGCGGCAGACGGGCGGCCGTGCCGTCGGCGAGATTTCTACAAGATCTAGGCCTTGCTCTTCTGCCAGCTGCTTGGCCTGAAACAGGGAAACGATGCCAGCCTGCTCGCCTTCTGCGTCGATCAGACGGACTTCGCGCGCAGTGATGTCATCGTTGATCCGGGTATCGTCATTCTTAGCGATTGTCCATCCCTCCCGCTATTTCAGAAACAGCACGGCCGCGCCTGGCGATCTCGGCGGACAGCAGCTCGACAAAGGCCTCCAATGTCATGCTGCCGAGGTCCTTACCGTTACGCGCACGCACGGCCACGGTATTCGATGCCACTTCGCGGTCGCCTGCGACCAGCAAATATGGCACACGTTGAAGCGTGTGCTCGCGGATTTTAAAGCCGATCTTTTCGTTCCTCAAGTCGCAACGCACCCGAATCCCCTGTTTCGCAAGGGACTTTTCGACTTGTTTCACATATTCGGCCTGATTATCGGTGATTCCCATGGCCACCACCTGCAGCGGGGCCAGCCAGGCGGGCAGCGCGCCGGCGTAGTGTTCGATGAGGATTCCGGTGAAGCGCTCGAGCGAGCCGAACAAGGCCCGGTGCAGCATCACCGGCCGCACTTTGCTGCCATCGTCGCTGACGAAGGTCGCATCGAAGCGCTCGGGGAGGTTCAAATCCACCTGCAAGGTGCCGCACTGCCAGTCGCGGCCGATGGCATCGCGCAGGACGAACTCGAGCTTCGGCCCGTAGAAGGCACCCTCGCCCGGGTTGAGCGTGTACGCCAGGTCCATCGACTCCAGCGCACCCTTGAGCGCGCCTTCGAGCTTGTCCCACACCTCGTCGCTGCCGATGCGGTTCTCCGGTCGGTCGGAGAACTTGATCCGCACGTCGTCGAAGCCGAAGTCCTTGTAGATACTCAGGACCTGCTCGACCACGTCGCGGCATTCGCTCTCCATCTGCGCTTCGGTGCAGAAGACGTGGGCGTCGTCCTGGGTGAAATGACGCACCCGCATGAGCCCGTGCAACGCGCCCGAGGGCTCGTAGCGGTGCACCTTGCCGAACTCCGCCATGCGGACGGGCAAGTCGCGGTAGCTTTTCAGGCCGTGCTTGAACAGCGACACCGCGCCGGGGCAGTTCATCGGCTTCAAGGCGAAGACGCGCCCGTCCTCGGTCTCGGTGGTGAACATGTTCTCCCGATAATTGAACCAGTGACCGCTGATCTCCCACAGCGAACGGTCCATCACATCGGGGGTGTTGACCTCGACATAGCCGGCGTCGAACTGGCGCTGGCGCATGTAGCCGATGAGCTGGTTGAACAGCGTCCAGCCCTTGGGGTGCCAGAACACCGCCCCGGGGGCGTCGTCCTGGAAGTGAAACAGGTCCAGCTCGCGGCCCAGGCGGCGATGGTCGCGCTTCTCAGCCTCCTCGAGCATGGTGAGATAGGCGTCCTGATCCTCTTTCTTCGTCCAGGCGGTGCCGTAGATGCGCTGGAGCATCTCGTTCTTGGCATCGCCACGCCAGTAGGCGCCGGCGACCTTCATCAACTTGAAGACCTTGAGCTTGCCGGTGGAGGGCACGTGCGGGCCACGGCACAGGTCCACGAAGCTGCCCTCACGGTACAGGCCGATCTGCTCGTCTGCCGGAATGGAGGCGATGATCTCGGCCTTGTAGTGCTCGCCCTGATCTTTGAAAAACTGCACGGCATCATCACGCTGCCACACTTCGCGGGTGATCGGCTCGTCCTTCTTGGCCAGCTCGCGCATGCGTGCTTCGATGGCCTCCAGGTCCTCGGGCGTAAACGGACGCTTGTAGGCGAAGTCGTAATAGAAGCCGTTCTCGATGACCGGTCCGATGGTGACCTGGGCCTCGGGGTGCAGCTCCTTGACCGCGTAAGCCAGCAGGTGCGCGGTGGAATGGCGGATGACCTCGAGCCCCTCGGGGTCGCGGTCGGTGATGATGGCCAGTTGCGCGTTGTCGGTGATGGTGTAGCTGGTGTCCACCAGTTGCCCGTCGACCTTCCCGGCCAGGGCGGCACGGGCGAGACCGGCGCCGATATCCGCCGCGACATCGGCGACGGTCACCGGCGCGTCGTAGTGACGTTCAGATCCATCCGGCAAACGTATGACTGGCATGGCACCCTCGTTCTACAGCTCGAACAAACAGACAAAAAAAAGTGCGGACTAGCCGCACTTTTCTCGAAACCACACGAATAAAAGCCGAACCAGCCCCGTCAGTGACTGCCTTGGGTAGTTCGGTTCGTACGCATGGTTTCCTCGTATGTGTCGATTGCCCGATAAGGACTTTGGTAGGCACGATTGGACTCGAACCAACGACCCCCACCATGTCAAGGTGGTGCTCTAACCAACTGAGCTACGCGCCTCCAGATTCGAGCCGCGTAAGTTACCGGAAGCCCCCGGGGTTGGCAAGCATCCCGGTGAAAGAAACTTCGTGGCGGTGAACCCGCATAGGCGGGACAGGACACTCGCGACACTGTATATAAGAACGCTTCCCGCCCTCGTCGAGTCGACATCCGTTGTCCACCCTGTGCACCACCTCCGGCCCCCGCGATGGGGACGTGTACGACGATATCGCCAATGCCTTGTTCGACACCGGTTACATCATCCTTCCAGGCGCACTGCCCGCCGGGTTGGTCGATGCACTGTTCGTGCACTTCAAGTCGCTGGATGAGGACGAGTTCCGCCCCGCCGGCGTGGGCCGCGAGGCCGCCCATCGCATCAACCCGTTCATCCGCAGGGACGAGATCCGCTGGATTCGCGGCGAGCACCCGGCCACGGCCGACTACCTCGCATGGATGGAAGGCCTGCGGCTGGGCTTGAACCGACGCTTGTTCATGGGTCTGTTCGAGTACGAGTGCCACTACGCCCACTACCCGCGCGGGGCGTATTACAAGAAGCACCTTGATGCCTTCAAGGGCGGTGCAAGCCGTCTGGTGACGACCGTGTTGTATCTCAACCCCGCCTGGGGCCCAAACGACGGCGGCGAACTCGTGCTCTATGCCGAGGACGGCGAGCAAGTCCTTGAAACGGTGGCGCCGCAGTACGGCTCGCTGGTGGTTTTCCTCAGCGAGTGTTTCCCGCACGAGGTGCGCAAGGCACATCGGGCGCGCTTCAGCCTCAGCGGCTGGTTCCGGGTCAATGGTGGGCTGCCCTGAAGCGCTGGTCGCATTCCATTCGCTTCCGTACACTCAATAGGATCAAAACGGGAGGACGAGTATGAGACTAGCAGCCCTGACGGCCGCCGCACTGGCCGCCATTACCGTAGTCGCCGCACCCGCCGGCGCGGAAACCCGCGTCACCTACAAGTCTGCGAAAAGCGCCACGTCCTACTACCAGATGGGTGTCGAGATCGCCGAGGCGATCAAGGCGGGCACCGACGGCGAGATCATCGTTACCCTGGAGGAGAGCCAGGGCTCGGTCCAGAATGTAATGGAAGCCGCCGTCCGCCAGGGCAACTACGTCTTCACCACCCCGCCGGCCCTGGTCAGCAGCGCCCAGCAAGGCAAAGCGATGTTCGAGGGTAAGGAAAACCCGGCTTTCGATGAGATCCGCGCCTTGTTTCCCATCCCCTCGCTGACCATGCACTTCGTCTTTCGTGAGGATACCGGGGTACGAAGCTTCGACGATCTCGACGGGCAGAGCCTGCTTATCGGCAAAGGCTCCTTCGGCGCCACCGAGGGCGAGAAGTACGTCGAACTCTTCAATCTGGCGGACAAAATCACCCTGGCCGACGCCGAACTCGGCGCCGCCGTCGATGCCCTGAAGAACCGGCAGATCGACGGTTTCGTCACCGCCGGCTCCTATCCGGCGCCCAATGTCATCGAGGCCGCCGCCGGCACCGGTATCTCTCTGGTCTCCATGACCGACGAGCAAGTCGCACAGACCAAGCGCACGCGGATCGTGATCCCCGCAGGCACGTATGCCGGTGTCGACACCGACACGGTGACCACCTCTCTGCCCGTGGTCGCCTACACGACCACGCAGATGAGCGACGACACGGCGTACCAGCTCACCAAAACGTTCTGGGAGCAGAAGGCGGCGCTCGGCGAGACATCGCCCTGGTGGAAGGCGGTATCGCCCGAGCTGCTGGAAAACGTCCAAGGCAAGATCCATCCCGGCGCACTGAAATACTACGACGAGGCCGGCGTAGCGGTACCTGACGACGCCCGTTGAGCCGGCGCCCATGCGCGGGTTTTGGTGCGCGCTGGGCGCGCTGTCGATTGCGTTCCATCTGGGGCTGATCTTCACCGGGCTCACACCGGCGATGGTCAGCCGCCCCTTGCACATGGCCCTCGCCCTGCCCTGGGCGCTGGTGTTCATTGCCCGCACCCGCCTGCAACGCCTAAGCGGCGGGGTGCTGACTGTCGTGGGGCTGGCGATCTGCGGGTATATCGCCTTCAACCACGATGCCCTGGCCGATCAGTACGGCTATCTGAAGCCGGGGGCGCAGGTCGTCATGGCTTTCGCCCTGATCGGCATCGTGTTGGAGATGGCCCGCCGCAGCATCGGCTGGCCGTTGCCGCTGGTCGCGGCCACGGCGCTGGCCTACGGCCTGCTCGGCCAGCACCTGCCGGGGGAGTTCGGTCATCCGGGCATGCCGGTGCAGAGCTTTCTCGGGACATTGGTGATCGCCGAGGGCGGCTTGTGGGGCTCGCTCACCGCCGTGTCGGTGAACATCGTGGCGATCTTCGTCATCTTCGGCGCCGTGCTCAACGCGGGCGAGGCCGGTCAGGGGTTCATGAACCTGGCCACGGCGGCCGCCGGTCAGCTCAAAGGCGGTGCGGCCAAGGTCTCGGTGTTGTCATCGGCCTTGTTCGGGTCCATCTCAGGCTCGGCCTCGGCCAATGTCGCCTCCACCGGCGCCATCACCCTGCCGGCCATGACCCGGCTGGGCTACCCCAAGTCACTCGCCGGTGCCGTGGAGGCGGTGGCCTCCTCCGGTGGCCAGATCATGCCGCCGTTGATGGGCGCGGGTGCGTTCGTCATGGTGGAACTGACCGGTACGCCATACACGCAGATCATGGCCGCCGCCCTGTTGCCGGCCTTGCTGTACTTTCTTACCGTGTGGGTCGGGATCAATGCCTTCGCCCACCGCTATGATCTCAAGGGCTTGTCGGCCGACACGCGGCCGCCGATTCGCACGGTGGTCGTGACATCGCTGTTCTTTGCCGTGCCGTTCATCGTGCTGCTGGAGCGCATGTTCAACGGCGGCTACACGCCGCAGTACGCCGCCTGCGTGGCCATCGTGGCCGGTCTCGCGCTGTTGTTCCTCGATGCCCGGTTGACCTGGTCGTGGCAGCGCAGTGGTCAGCGCCTGCAAGAGGCCGCCATCGGTGCCGGTCGGCAGATCGCGATGATCGCCTCCATCATCCTCTGCGCCAGCATTGTCATCGGTGTCTTGGGCCTCACCGGGCTGGGGGTGAAGATCACCTCGTTGATTCTCTCGGGTGCCGGTGAGGCGTTGTGGCCGGCCCTGCTGCTGACGGCGCTGGCCTGCTTGATCCTTGGCATGGAGGTGCCCACGACAGCCGCTTATGTCATCTGCGTGTCGGTGGCCGGGCCGGCCTTGATTCAATTGGGGCTGGAGCCCTTGATCGCGCACTTGTTCGTGTTCTGGTTCGCCCTGCTGTCGACCATCACCCCACCGGTTTGCGGGGCAGTGTTCGTCGCGGCGGGTATGGTGGACGAGAACTGGCTGAAGGTGGCGGGGTCCGCCATGCTGCTGGGCGTGGGGTTGTACCTGGTACCTCTGGGGATGATCGCCAACCCGCTGTTGATCGAGCTGAGCGATCAGCCGCTGGCAGCGCTGGCCATGTTCGTCAAGCTGGCAGTGGGCTTGTCTGCGGTCTCCTACGGCACCATCGCGCCGCGGGCGGCGGCGTTGAGAATCGGCTTGGTTGCCGTGGGGCTGGCGGTTTTGTTCGTGCCGTCGGGGTTGTAGGGGCACCACGTCAGCATAGGTGCCGACCTCAGCAATCGCGCTGAGGGCAGCGCTCCTACGGGTGCCCGGGTTCAGGATCCAATGCGGCCCTCGTTGACCGCCGTGCTGGACGATTGGCCTTGGGCTGGCCTCCTGCAGATGCCCTGGCTCGGGGCCCGATGCCGGCAACCGTAGGAGCCCTGCCCTCAGGGCGATTGCCCGGTGCGGCGCCAATATCCAGAATCCGGTGCCAAAATCAGTGCGCGCCACGAGGCATCGCACCACGCGGTAGGGGGGACGCCTGGATTAGACTGCCTTGGCGGGCGAGGATCAGCGGATCACGCTACTTCGGGTCCGCCGAATCAGGCCGCTTCGGCGAGGGCTTGCGACAGCCGCTCCACGGCGATCTCCAAATTTGCCAGGGAGTTCGTGTAGGCAAAGCGCACATGCTCGTGCGAGCGGTGACTGCCGAAATCCAGGCCCGGCGTGAACGCCACGCCGGTGCGCTCGAGCAGGTCGACGCAAAACGGCTGACTGTCGTCGGTGAAGGCGGTGCAGTCGGCGTAGATGTAGAACGCGCCCTCCGGCGTCACCGGTACACCGAACCCCAACTGCCGTAACGCCGGCAATAGAAAATCGCGCCGTGCCTGAAAGGCCTCGCGCCGCTGCTCGCAGATCTCCAGCGCCGCGGGGCTGAAGGCGGCGACCGCGGCGTACTGGGCGATCGACGGGGCTGAGATGAAGATGTTCTGGGCCAGGATCTCCGCCGGCCGTGCATACTCCGGCGGCACCACGAGCCAACCCAACCGCCAGCCGGTCATGCCGAAGTACTTGGAAAAACTGTTGACCACGAACACGTCGTCGCCCAGCGACAAGGCCGTGCTCTCCGGCGTGTCGTACAGCAGACCGTGGTAGATCTCATCGACGATCAACCCGCCGCCCTGGCGGTTGACGGTGTCACGGATGGCCGCGAGTTCGGCCTCCGGCACCACGGTGCCTGTGGGGTTGGACGGGGACGACAACAGCACCGCGCGGGTCTCTGCCGTCCAATGCTGCGCGACCAGGGCCGCGGTGAGCTGGTAATGCGTTGCCGGCCCGACGGGAATGCCCACCGGCTCGCCGCCGGCCAGCGTGACGAAGTGACGGTTACAAGGGTAGCCGGGGTCGGTCAGCAGCACGCGGCTGCCCGGGTCCAGCAGCAGGCTGGCTACCAATTGCAGTGCACCGGTCGCCCCCGGGGTGATGAAGATGCGCTGAGGGTCCACATCGACGCCGTAGCGGTCGGCATAGAAGCGGGCGATGGCCTCGCGCAGCGGCGGAATACCGCGCGCGACCGTGTAGCGGGTGCGCCCGGCATCCAGTGCCTCGTGACCGGCCGCCAGAATCGGGCCGCAGGTGGTGAAGTCCGGCTCGCCCACCTCCATGTGGATGACGGAGCGGCCCGCCGCCTCCAGTTCGGCGGCGCGGGCCAGCACTTCCATCACGTGAAACGGTGAAACCCTGGCGACGCGCCGGGCCAGGGGGGCCGTCACAGCATGCGCCCTTCGTCCTCGGCGTCGCGGATGGTGAGCTCTTCGAGGTTGGCGCTGCGGCCGCCCTTGCCGATGTCCGCCTCGGCCAGGCGGATCTTGAGGCCGACGTTGTTCTTGGAGTCGGCGTGCTTGATGGCCTCGTCCTTGCTGATCTTGCCCTGCTTCCACAAGTCGAACAGCGCCTGGTCGAAGGTTTTCATGCCCGACTCGGTGCCCTGCTCCATCGCATCCTTGATGGTGTCGATCTTGCCCTTCTGGATGAGGTCGGAGATGTACGGCGAGTTGAGCATGACCTCGACCGCCGGGATGATGTTGCCGTCCACCCCGCGCACCAGGCGCTGGGAGACGATGGCGCGCAGGTTCAGCGACAAGTCCATCATCAACTGCGAGCGGGCATCCTCGGGGAAGAAGTTCACGATGCGCTCCAGCGCACCGTTGGAGTTGTTGGCGTGCAGCGTCGACAAACAGAGGTGGCCGGTCTCCGAGAACGTGAGCACGTACTTCATCACGTCGCGGGAGCGGATTTCGCCGACCAGAATGACGTCCGGCGCCTCGCGCATGGCGCTGCGCAGGGCGTTTTCGTAGGAGTGGGTGTCGATGCCGATCTCGCGCTGCCCCACCACCGAGCGCTTGTGCTGGTGGGTGAACTCGATGGGGTCTTCAACGGTGAGAATGTGCCCGGGCGCATTGGTGTTGCGATGGTCGATCATCGCCGCCAACGTGGTGGACTTACCTGAACCGGTGGCACCGACCAACAGGACCAGGCCGCGCTTTTCCATGACCAGGGTTTTGAGGATCAGCGGCAGGCCGAGGTCTTCGATCTGCGGGATATCGCCCTTGATGTAGCGGACCACCATGGAGGTCTCGCCACGCTGCTTGAACACGTTGGCACGGAAACGGCCGACGCCTTGCAGGGGGATGGCGAAGTTGAGCTCCCACTCGCGCTCGAACTCCTTGGCCTGGTCGTCCTTCATGATCGAGTAGGCGATCTGGCGCACCTGGCCGGGCTCCAGCACCTTGTTGCCCACCGGCCTCACCACGCCACCGATCTTGATGCTCACCGCTGCGTTGGTATAGAGAAAGAGGTCTGAGGCCTCCTTGTCGACCATGAGTCGAAGGTACGGCGTGATATCCATGTTGAGAGTCCTCGTTTACCGCATCAGCACGGCCGGGCCAGGATCCGCCGTAGCCGGGGTCGCGCGCGGCAAATCCCTCCCCCGAAGACGGCACTCATCCAATTGTGTGGAGCAATGGCCGGTTTTTCCAGCCCGATCGCGTTTTTAATCGTCAGTGGATTCGATTCAGCCCGTTCAGCGCCGCCACCCGGTATGCTTCGGCCATGGTGGGGTAGTTGAACGTCGTATTGATGAAATAGTCCAGGGAGTTGGCCTCCCCCTTCTGCGACATGATGGCCTGGCCGATATGGATGATCTCCGCAGCCTGATCGCCGAAGCAGTGTATACCCAACAGCTCCAGCGTCTCGCGGTGGAAGAGGATTTTCAGCATCCCCACCGTCTTGCCGGTGATCTGCGCCCGCGCCAGGCTCTTGAACCAGGCGTGGCCGACCTCGTAGGGCACCCGCGCCTCGGTGAGCTCGCGCTCGGTACGGCCGACCGAGCTGATCTCCGGCGAGGTGTAGATCCCTGTAGGGATGTACTCCACCAGCGAGTGCTCGCACTCGCCCTGAACGATATGGGTGGCGGCGAACCGCCCCTGATCGTAAGCCGCGGACGCCAGGCTGGGGTAACCGGTCACATCGCCCACCGCGTACACATGCTCCAGTGCGGTGCGGTAGTTGCGGTCGACATCCAACTGCCCGCGACTGTTGGGTTTTAGCCCCAAGACTTCCAGGCCCATGTTCTGCGAGTTGCCGGTGCGTCCGTTGGCCCACAGAACGATATCGTTCTTGATCTTCTTGCCCGACTTCAGATGCAGCACGACACCATCGGGCAGGCCTTCGACAGCCTCGTACTCCTCGTTGTGGCGAATCACCACACCCTGGTCGCGCAGGTGGTAGGACAAGGCATCGGCGATCTCGTCATCGAGAAAGGCCAACAGCTGCGAGCGCGTGTTCACCAGGTCGACCTTGCACCCCATGTTGCGGAAGATCGACGCGTACTCGCAGCCGACCACGCCGGCACCGTAAATGGTGATGGAGTGCGGCGTCGTCGCCATGCTGAGGATGGTGTCGGAGTCGAACACCCGCGAATGGGTGAAATCCACATCCTTGGGCTGATACGGCCGCGACCCGGTGGCAATGACCACTTTGTCGGTCTTGACCCGCTGGCGGACCTTGCCCTCGGGCCCGACGACCTCGAGCGTGTGCGCGTCGACAAAACGGGCGTGGCCGTCAATGACCTGCACGCCGTTGCGGCTGTAGAACGTACCGCGCATGTCCACCTGGCGCGAGATGACGGTCTCGGCCGTGCGCAGCAGATCGGGATAGGACAGGCGAACCGGGGCCGACAGGCTGCGATACAGCGGGTTGCTGTTGAACTCCAGCAGGCGGTTGATGGTATGCCGCAAGGCCTTGGAGGGAATGGTCCCCCAGTGGGTGCAGCCACCGCCGACCTCGGAGTGGCGCTCGATCACCGCGACACGCAGACCGCCCTTGACCGCCCGCATCGCCGCCCCCTCACCGCCGGGGCCGGTACCGATCACCACCACATCGAAGCTTTCTTCTTTCATCGCTGCACCGCACAGTTCGAAACGGGCGGGAGTATAGCGGACTGGCGTCCGCGGTTTTACGTTTTAGGTTTTACGTTTTAAGTCAGGACATCCACACCGAGGGCACCAATCCATGGGGCTGGATTGCTTAAAACGTAAAACTTAAAACGTAAAACGCCCGCCAGGGAACACCCTGGCGGGCAGGCCCTCAGGCCTACTTGATGAAGCCCATGCTCTCGAGCTTGAGGATGATGCGTTGTGCCGCCTCGTCCGGGGAACACTCACGCGTGTCGATGGACACCTCGGGGTTCTCAGGCGTCTCGTAAGGGTCGGAGATACCGGTGAACTCGGCGATCACCCCGGCGCGCGCCTTGGCGTACAAACCCTTGCGATCACGCGACTCGCACACATCGAGCGGGGTGGCCACGTGGACCTCGATGAACCCGCCCAGCGGCGCGATCATCTCGCGCACCTCGCGCCGGGTACTGGTGTACGGGGCGATGGGTGCGCAGATGGCGATGCCGCCGTTCTTGGTGATCTCGCTGGCCACATAGCCGATACGCAGGATATTGAGGTTGCGGTGCTCCTTGGAGAAGCCCAGCTCCGATGAGAGGTTCTTGCGCACGATGTCGCCATCGAGCATGGTCAGCGCGCGGCCGCCGAGCTCCAGCAACTTCACCTGCAAGGCGTTGGCAATGGTCGACTTGCCCGCGCCCGACAAACCGGTGAAGAACACCGTGAAGCCCTGGCGGTTGCGCGGCGGGTGGGTGCGGCGCAGCTCGGCCACGACCTCCGGGTAGGAGAACCAGTCGGGGACGTCCAGGCCTTCCTGGAGCCGGCGACGGAACTCGGTTCCGGAGATGTTCAACACTGTTTCGCCCGGTTTGATCTGGTCGGCCGGCGCGTACTCCGCGCGCTCCTGCACGTAGACCATTTCCTGGAACGGCACCATCTGGATGCCCAACTCGCCCTGGAACTCGGCCACCAGGGTTTGCGCATCGTACGGGCCGTAGAAGTCCTTGCCCTGGCGGTTCTTGCCCGGGCCGGCGTGGTCGCGCCCGACGATGAAATGCGTGCAGCCGTGGTTCTTGCGGATGATGGCATGCCACAAGGCCTCGCGCGGACCGCCCATGCGCATGGCCAGATGCAGCAGGCTCAGCGTGGTGGTCTGCTCCGGATAGCGCTTGAGCAGGTGCTCGTAGCAGCGCACGCGGGAGTAGTGGTCGATATCGCCCGGCTTGGTCATTCCCACCACCGGATGGATGATGAGGTTGGCCTCGGCGATCTGCGCGGCGCGGTAGGTGAGCTCCTGGTGCGCCCGGTGCATCGGGTTGCGCGTCTGGAAGGCGACGATCCGACGCCAGCCGAGCTTCTGGAAGCGCTCGCGCAACTCGCGCGGGCTGTCGCGCAGGTGCTTGAAATCGTAATGGATGGGCGCTTCCACGCCGAACACCCGGCCACCCACGTACACGGGGCCGGCCTTGTTGAACAGGTAATTCACGCCGGCGTGCAGATCGTCGGTGGTGCCGAAGACCTGCTCGGCCTCGCGCTGCTTGTCCGGCTGCCACACGTCGCCGACTTCGAGAATGGCCAGCAGAACGCCTTCGGGGTCACGCAAGGCCACCCGCTGCCCGCGGGCCAGGCTGGCGGCGAAACTCTCGGACACATCCAGCGTCACCGGCATGGGCCACAAGGTGCCGTCGGCAAGCCGCATGTCCTCGCAAACACGCTCGTAGTCGTTACGATCGAGGAACCCCGTCAGCGGCGAGAAGCCGCCGTTCATGAGCAGCTCGATATCGCACAGCTGGCGCGGCGACAAGTCCCAGGAGGGCAGATCGCGGGCTTCCTCGCGGGCGGATTTGGCATCCGCTTCGGAGAGGTACAGGTCTTTGAGCTCGCCCCCATGTGGCGGGATCAGCGTGGTCATTACAATGGTGTCCTTAAACGCGACGGTAGAAAAACGCAACTCGGAAATATGTAGGATGGGTATCGCTTCGCTCAACCCATCCTACGATTCCCGTAGTATCAAAATGTTCAGGCGCAGTGTACGCGGCGTGCCGAGCCGAGAAAAATCCCGGTTTGCTATATGGTTATGCGGCCCGTCGTCTGATTGCTGCTTCGCAGCATCCACCGCACCAGGGCAACCAGCAGCAACCCGGTGGCGACACCGGCGAGGTCGATACCCACATCCCGCCATTGCGGCAGGCGGCTGTCGACGAAGAACTGCAACGTCTCCGTGACACCGGCAATGGCGATGAGCGCCGCAAGCCGCTGCCAATACGGCGCATGCCGGTAGAAGCGGGCCACCAGGATGGCCAACAGGGCAAAGGCGGCCCAGTGCCCGACCTTGCCCCAGTATCCCCCGCCGACGGCCAGCGCCTGAGAGAGGGTGTCGGACCCGCTGTCGCCGGTGGTGATCCGCCATAGCCAGGCCTCGATACCGATGCGCCAGTTGGCCGGGGCCAGTGTCCCGATGGCAATCCCCCCCAATACGGCCCCCGCCGGGTAATGGGTAAGCCGTGCGGCACGAAGCAATGGCCACAGACACCAGGCCAGGGCAAGCAGCCACGCGATCAACAAGGTGGTCCGCAAAGGAGCGAACGCCGGCCGCTCGACGACCTCGCGCAAGCTCAAGTTGCGCACGCCCAAGGCACCGGTGGCACCGATGAGCTGCGCACCCACGCGCACGGTGTGCGCTTCGGGGGGGATTTTGAACACAGCGCTGAAACGCCGCCAATCCGAGGTGCCGTGAAGATCGGCCACCAGATGCGGAACGGCCAGCATGCGTTCATTGGCATCGAAACTGGCCAGCACCAACCGCCCGCGATGCCAGAAACGCGGGCCGGGGTGGATACCCTGGGCGGCGAGCTCGCCGGAGAGCATCAGCCGGGTGAACCGCTGCGGCTGGCCCAAAGGTTGACGCACCGCCACGCCGGCGCCGGCGTCGTTGATGCGCAGCCAGAGGGCATCGTCGTCGATCTGCGCCCGGCCCCGGCCGGTGACCTCCCAACCGGCGAGCCCATTGTCCAACTGTGGGTTGAGGAGCAACTCCTCCCCCACCGGCTCGAACCGCGGCACTTGGGTGTACAACCCCCAACTGGCCGCTGCCAGCAGCACCAGCACCGATAAGCGGGCGACGAACCTCATAACCTCTCGAGCAGTGACCTGACCTGTTGCGTGCGCTCGGCCAGCATGCCCGCGTCCGCACGGGTTTCGATATTCAACCGAAGTAACGGTTCGGTATTCGATGCACGCAGGTTGAGCCGCCAATCGGCGAACGCCAGGCTCAGGCCGTCGGTGTCATCCTCCACCGGCTGCTCGCAGGCGAAGGCCTCGCGTACCGCGGCAAGGGCCGCCGCCGTATCGGCCACGCGGAAGTTGATCTCGCCACTGCACGGGTAGGCGGCCTGCGCCTGGGCGACCAGGTCGGCCAGGCGGGCCCGCTGCGCGCTCAAGGCTTTGACCACCAGCAGCCAGGGGATCATGCCGCTGTCGCAATAGGCGAAATCGCGAAAGTAATGATGCGCGCTCATCTCGCCCCCGTAGAGCGCATCCTCTTGGCGCATACGCTCCTTGATGAATGCATGGCCGGTCTTGCTCATCACCGGTACGCCGCCGGCGGCAGTGACCTTCTCGACGGTGTTCCAGACCAGCCGCGGGTCGTGCACGATCCGCTCGCCGCGGGTTTCGGCGGACGCCAGCAGGGTTTCGGCCAGCAGGCCGACCAGGTAATAGCCTTCGACGAAGCGCCCCTGGTGATCGAAAAAGAAACAGCGATCGGCATCCCCGTCCCAGGCCAGGCCCAGGTCGGCCCCATGGTCCAGCACCGCGCGGGCGGTGTGCGCCCGGTTCTCCGGCAGCAGCGGGTTGGGTATGCCGTTGGGAAAGTGCCCATCGGGCGTGGCGTTGATGGGAATCAAGCGGATCGGCAAGCGCGCCGCCAAAGCCTCGATGACCGGCCCGGCGGAGCCGTTGCCGGCATCGGCCACGACGGTCAGGGGCGCCAGTTCGGCACCGGCGACATAGCCGAGCAGATGATCGAGATACGCACGCTTGTCGTGGTCGCGGCTCAGCGTGCCCGGCTTGGGTGCGGCCGCCAGCCGCGGCTGTGCCGCCAAGGCGCCCAGCCGGTCCAGCCCGCTGTCGCCGCTGATCGGGCGGGCGCCGGCCTGGACCAGTTTCATACCGTTGTAGTCGGCCGGGTTATGGCTGGCGGTGACCATGATGCCGCCGTCCAGACGACGGTGAAACGTGGCGAAGTACACCTCTTCGGTACAGCACAGGCCGATGTCGAGCACATCGGCACCACCGGCCATCAGGCCCTCGGCCACTGCCGCGGCCAGCGCCGGGCTGGAGAGGCGGATGTCGTAGCCCACCGCAACCTGGCGCGGCCGCCACAAGGCCGCATAGGCGCGGCCGATCCGCCAGGCGATGTCGGCATTCAGCTCATCGGGCAGCCGCCCGCGGATATCGTAGGCTTTGAAGCAGGGCAGCGTGTTCATGTCCGGTGACGGCCATAGGTGTCGTCGTAACGGACGATGTCGTCCTCGCCCAGGTAACTGCCTGACTGCACCTCGATCAGCTCCAGCGGGATCTTGCCCGGGTTCTCCAGGCGGTGCAGCGTACCCGGCGGGATGTATGTCGACTGGTTCTCGTACAGCATCAGCACCTCGTCGCCGCGGGTGACTTTGGCCGTACCGCAGACCACGACCCAGTGCTCGGCGCGATGGTGATGCATTTGCAGGCTCAAGGCCGCACCGGGGTTGACGGTGATGCGCTTGACCTGGAAGCGCTCCTCGCAATCCACACTGTCGTAACTGCCCCAGGGGCGGTAAACCTTGCGATGGCTGCGCGCCTCCAGGCGCTCGCGCGACTTGAGCGTCTCCACCACCGCCTTGACGTCCTGCACCTTGTCGCGGTGCGCGACCAGCACCGCATCGCAGGTTTCGACCACCACCAGGTCGTCCAGGCCGATGGTGGCCACCAGGCGGTGCTCCGCGTGGATATAACTGCCGCGCGTATCGCGCGCGATCACATCGCCGCGCAGCACATTGCCCTGGCGATCGGCGTTGCCGGTATCGTGCAAGGCGGACCAGGCGCCGACATCGTTCCAGCCGAAGCTCACCGGCAGCACGACGGCGTTACCGGTGTGCTCCATGACTGCGTAATCGATGGAGTCCGCTGGCGAGGCGGCGAATGCCGCACCGTCCAGACGCAGGAAGTCCAGGTCGCCGGTGGCGCCGTCGACCGCCTGGCGGCAAGCGGCCAGCATGTCCGGACGCAGCCGCTCCAACTCGGACAGCCAACTCGAGGCGCGGAAGACGAACATGCCGCTGTTCCAGAAGTACCCGCCTTCGGCGAGGTAAGCGGCCGCCGTCTCGGCGTCGGGCTTTTCGACGAAGCGGCTGACCTTGTGCGCACCATCGCCGTACGACTCGCCGGCCTGGATATAGCCGTAACCGGTCTCTGCCGAGCCGGGCACGATACCGAAGGTCACCAGCGCCCCGTCCATGGCATGGGGCACGGCACGCAGCACCGCGCGCTGGAAGGCCGCATCGTCGTCGATCAGGTGGTCCGCCGGCAGAATCAGCAGCACCGGGTCTGCCCCCTCGGCCGTGGCAATGAGGGCCGCGACCGTTGCCGCCGGCGCCGTATTGCGCCCGAACGGCTCAAGCACCACCGCACGCGGCGTCACCTCCAGCTCCCGCGCCTGTTCGGCCAACAGAAACCGGTGCTGATCGTTGCCGATGATCAACGGCCCGCTGACATCGGGTAGCTGCGCGGCACGGATCAATGTGCGCTGCAACAAGCTGGTATCGCCGCCCAAGGCCAGGAACTGCTTGGGATAACTTTCGCGGGACAACGGCCACAAACGGCTGCCGCTACCCCCGGAGAGAATGACCGGTACGATCATGAGTGCGCGTGATTACTCGTTTTGGGAGCGCGGCGCGGCGCCGCGGATGCCGCCCAACCATAGCCGCCCGCCAGTGCCGGAGCAAGTTGAGAGGCTGTCGGACCACCTCCTATCCCCCCATGACGCTTTCAATTTCGCGCGCCAGGTCTCTGGCCCGATACGGCTTGCACAGAAAGCCGCCGATGCCGGCCATGCGGGTCCGGTTCGCCTGGGTGACATCCGCGAAACCAGAGGTCATCAACACCTTCAGCCCCGGCAGGTGCCGGCGGGCCGCCTCGGCAAGGTCGATGCCGCTCATCCCGCCGGGCATGACGATATCGGTGAACAACACATCGACACCGGCGTGGCGTTCGACCATGGCCAGGGCGGACGGGCCATCCGCGGCTTCGAGAATCTGGTAATCCAGGGCGCTGAGCTGGCGTACCGCGCAGCGACGCAATTGCGCGTCATCGTCGACGACGAGCACCTTCTTGCGCCCCGACGACACGCCCTCGGCCGCACCGGGGATGATGGCCGACAGGTCCGCCGGCAGATAGACGCGCTTGGTGCCGTCGGTGTCATGCTCGACGTGCAGCCGGCCGTTCAATCGGCCGATCAAGGCTTGCACGACATCCGGCCCCGCCTCATCCGCCATGAGGCGGGGCGGCAAGGATGCGAGCGGCGCGCCCGGCAACCGATTGACCTGCACAGCCAGCTCGATGCACACATAACAGCCCGGCGGGAGCGGCCCGGGCCGGCCGCTCGCCTTGGCGTCGACAACGACATTGCGCGTGCTGACCACCAGCACGCCACCGTGGGGCATGGACTCGCGCACATCGATGACCAGGTCCACCATCGCCGACTCCACATGGGTCGGTGAGGCAAACGCCGGCCACAGATCACGCGCCAGATTGGGGCGGATCTCGATCTGCCCGATCAGCAGCCGGCGCATCAGCGCGAAGGTTGTGGCGACACAGCGGTTGGGCTGGAAGCTGCGCGGCTCGACATCTTGAGGATGCGTGAACCCCAGCAGCAGGCGGTTCAGCTCTGCCCCCCGCTCGCATGCGGCCAGGGAGTCGTCGACAAGCCCGGTCAGCCGAGTGTCGCCACGTGCCGATGTCGCCATTTCATCCAGGTTGCCCATCAGGCGGGTCAGGAGATTACTGAAATCCGCGATCAAGCCCGCCGACAAACGGCCGATGGCCATGCCGCGCCGGGCGGCGGCCAACTCCTGGCCTGTGGCCTTGGCTTCGGTGATATCGAACAACTGCCCGAAGATTTTCCTGCGCCCGTCGCCACCGCGCCCGATGCGGCAGCAATCGCGCAGCCAGACGGTGCGTCCAAAGCGTGACTCGCAGGCGGACTCGAAAACCAACCCCATCTCGCCGCTGCGCACTATGCGCTCGATAAGGCCGGGGTCGTCCAGGTCGACACCCGACCGCCGGCCCGTCCAGAACCCCTCTGCCAGCCAGTCCGCGGCATCGAACCCCAACAAACCGCCGACCGGCAGCTCGATGCTCTCGAAACGCCGGGTGTGCAAGTCGTACACGTAGGGCACCGCGCCGGTGTTGGCCGCCAGATGCCGAAAGCAGACGTCCTTATCGTTCAGCGCCCGGTTGTTGTCCTGCGCGATGCCCTGCAGCGCTTTATGCTGCTGGTCCTGACGCCATTGCCGCTGCCGCAACCGCCTGTAGGTGCGCAACTGCCACAACACCATAGTGGTGGTGGCCAGCAATGCGGCGATCAACGCGATCAATGACTCGCTCTGCACATCGAACCGCAGAGCGATATAACCCGTCGCCGCCCCGATCAGGCCGCTCGTCGCGGTGGCACCCACAACGAACCATGCCTCGTTGTGCGAAAGGTGGAAAACCGATCTGCTGGGATACGTCATATCCTTTGTCTTCAAAGATTTACCGTTGCCCGCATCATAGGCCCATCGCACCACGGGGTCGCTGACGGGCCATGAAACACGCGGTGAACGGGCTGATACAGCGCAATGGCGGCTCCCCATCGGTGCAGGCCGTTGGTCGATTAATCAGCCGCTTGCGATGTCCTGCCCGCTGCACGCCGTTCACATGCGGGCACTCGGGCGACTGTGAAGACTTGTCACAATGCACCCGCAGCCGGCCGGCGACGACTTTGCCAAGCGTCATCGGTACAATAGCCGGCTGTTTTGCTCCTTACGCTTGGAAAAAGCCCGATACCCCATGGTCAGAACCCGATTCGCCCCCAGCCCCACCGGTTTCCTCCACATCGGCGGCGCCCGTACGGCGTTGTTCTCCTGGCTGCACGCCCGCCACAACGGCGGCGCCGCGGTGCTGCGCATCGAGGACACCGACCTGGAGCGCTCCACGCCCGAGGCGGTGCAGGCGATCCTGGACGGGCTGGCCTGGCTCGGGCTCGATCACGACGAAGGCCCTTACTACCAAACCCAGCGCTTCGAGCGCTACAAGGCCGTCATCCAGCAGATGCTCGATGCCGGCACCGCGTACCACTGCTATTGCTCGCGCGAGGAACTCGACGCCATGCGCGAGGCGGCCATGACGCGCAAAGAAAAGCCCCGCTACGACGGCCGCTGGCGCCCCGAGCCGGGCAAAGCCCTGCCCGAGCCGCCGGCCGGTGTCGCGCCGGTGGTGCGCTTCAAGAACCCCCTGGACGGCACCACCGTGATCGACGATGTGGTCCACGGCGATATCCGCTTCGACAACGCCGAGTTGGACGACTTGATCATCGCCCGCGCCGACGGCACCCCCACGTACAACTTCTGCGTGGTCGTCGATGACATGGACATGGGCATCACCCACGTGGTGCGCGGCGACGATCACATCAACAACACCCCGCGCCAGGTCAACATCCTCAAAGCCCTGGGTGCGCCGGTGCCGGTGTACGCCCACGTGGCGATGATCCTGGGCGACGACGGGCAGAAGCTCTCCAAGCGCCACGGCGCGGTCAGCGTCACGCAATACCGCGACGACGGCTTTTTGCCCGAGGCGGTGCTCAACTACCTGGTGCGTCTGGGCTGGTCCCACGGCGACCAGGAGGTCTTCAGCCTGGAGGAGATGATCCGCCTGTTCGACCTAGCCGACGTAAACAAGTCGGCCTCGGCGTTCAACACCTCCAAGCTGCTGTGGCTGAACCAGCACTACATGATGGCCGCCGACCCGGCCCGTCTGGCCGGCTTGCTCCGCCCCCACCTGTCCGCCCTGGGTATCGAGCCGACCGACGACGCCCACCTGACGGCAACGGTAAAAGCCCACGTGGCCCGCGCCAACACGCTGGTGGACCTGGCACAGCAATGCGCCTACGTCTTTGCCGAGTTCGAGGACTACGACGAGAAGTCCGCCAAGGCCAACCTGCGCCCGGTGGCCGAGCAGCCGCTGATGGCCGTGCGCGAGGCCCTGGCCGCCCTGCCCGACTGGACCGGCGCCGCCGTGCACGCCGCCGTAGAGGCGGTCGCCGGGCAGTTGGATTTAAAGATGGGCAAGGTCGCACAGCCCCTGCGCGTGGCCGTGGTCGGCCGCGCCGCCTCGCCGGGTATCGACGAAACCTTGGAACTCGTCGGCCGCGACACCACCCTCAACCGTATCGACCGCGCCCTGGGCTACATCCGTGCCCGCGCCGAACAGGCCTGATCATGAGCGACGCTGCCGCCACACCGCGTACCCACTTCATCCGCCAGATCATCGAGGCGGACATCGCCGCCGGCACCCATGGCGGTAAGGTGGTCACGCGCTTCCCGCCCGAGCCCAATGGCTATCTGCACATCGGCCATGCCAAGTCCATTTGCCTGAACTTCGGCATGGCACGGGACTACGGGGGGCGCTGCAACCTGCGCTTCGACGACACCAACCCCGGCAAAGAAAGCCCCGAATTCGTCGAGGCCATCCAACGCGACGTCGCCTGGCTGGGCTTCGATTGGGGCGACGAGGCCTTGTTCGCCTCGCGCTACTTTGGCCCGTTGTGCGAGTTCGCCATCGAGCTCATCGAAAAAGGCCTGGCCTACGTCGATGACCTGTCGGCCGAGGAGATCCGCGAGTACCGCGGCACACTGACCCAGCCGGGGCGCAACAGCCCCTACCGCGACCGCAGCGTGGCCGAGAACCTCGACTTGTTCGTGCGCATGCGTGCCGGTGAATTCCCCGATGGCGCCAAGGTGCTGCGGGCGAAGATCGACATGGCCTCGCCCAACATCAACCTGCGCGACCCTACGCTTTATCGCATTCGCCGCGCCCATCACCACCAGACCGGCGACACCTGGTGCATCTACCCGATGTACGACTTCGCCCACGCGCTGTCGGACGCCATCGAGGGGGTCACCCACTCCATCTGCACATTGGAGTTCGAAGACCACCGCGCCTTGTACGACTGGCTGGTGGAGAACGTCTCCGCCCCCAGCCGGCCGCGCCAGTACGAATTCTCGCGGCTGAACCTGCAATACGCCGTCACCAGCAAGCGACGCCTGACCCTGCTGGTGAGCGAAGGCCACGTCGCCGGCTGGGACGACCCGCGCATGCCCACGATCGCCGGCCTGCGTCGGCGCGGCGTGCCGCCGGAGGCCATCCACCTGTTCTGCGAGCGCATCGGCGTGTCCAAAGCCGACAACACCATCGGCATGGACGTGCTCGAGGGCTGCATCCGCGAGGTGCTCGATGCCGCCGCACCGCGCCGCATGGCCGTGCTCGACCCGCTGAAGGTCGTCATCACCAATGTCGACGACAGCGCCGAGGAGTGGCTCCCCGCCGCCAACCACCCCAAGGACGAGACCATGGGGACGCGGGAGATCCCCTTCACCCGCGAGCTGTGGATCGACCGCGCCGACTTCCGCGAAGAGGCCAACAAACAGTACAAACGCCTGGTCAGCGGCCAGTGCGTGCGCCTACGCAACGCCTACATCATCCGCTGCGACGAGGTGATCAAAGACGATGCCGGCAGCATCACCGAACTGCGTTGCAGCCGCTACGACGACTCCCTGGGCACCACCCCCGAGGGCGTCAAAGCGCGCGGCGTCATCCATTGGGTGTCCGCCCGCCACGGCGTAGCCGCCGAAGTGCGCAAGTACGACCGCCTGTTCGCCCACCCGCAACCGGACCGCGAGGGCGACGACTTCCGCGCCCACTTGAACCCCGAGTCCCTCACCGTGCTCGATGCCATCGTCGAACCGGCACTGGCCAAGGCCGAGCCGGGCGAACGCTTCCAGTTCGAGCGCGAGGGGTATTTCTGCCGCGACGCCAAAAGCGAGGACCTGGTGTTCAACCTGACGGTCGGGCTGCGGGATACGTGGGAGAAGAAGGCGGGGGACGGGCAGTAGGCCACCTCGACCTCTGCTCGGACTAGCATTCGGCAAGCTCTGGATAGAACGCTGCAATCACCCGCACGGGGCCGACCCAAGTCGGATTTTTCACCGTCCGGACGGGTAGTCGTGTCAATCCAGTATTACCCGCCCCGTTGGGTCCCTGCGGCCCCTTTTCGGGGCGCAGCGCACGGCAGGTGCAAAGCCGTTGTTCACGTAGGCGGCATCGCCAAACACCGTACAGCCATCCTCGCGCAGCAGCTTTGGCCGTCGTCACAGAGACGGTGTGCACCATGGCGTTGTTCACGTCCGCTCCCATGTGGATCGTCATTCCGAAATACCCATGGGTATCCGTGCGCGCCTGCTGCATGTCCAGATCACGCACCCTGTCCTTGGTCTTTGTCGAGGGGCTGATCAATGAGGGTGGCATCCGCCATCATGCCACTCTTGAGCAACAATCCACGGTACTCCAGATGGTAGGATCGCGCTCTCGTCGGGCATCGACTCATCGAACGGATCCGGCCGCACAAAGACGCGCATGCACGGCACGTAGCAAAAGCGCGTCCTCGGAGCCGGGATCGGCCAGGAACTGTTCCCGGCGGCTATGCGGCTTCTTGCCCGGCTCAGCCAACATCGCGAACGAGGTTTGCTTCATGCCTTGAGCTCCGTATTTCCAGCTCCGCTGGTATGCTACCGAACATCCCGGTCCCCTGGAGAGCTGGGCAGAGTTCCCTAAAGAAGTCAACGGTGGCCTCGACGTGATTCCAACGCCACCGCTAGCATAACCTCACAGCTAGGATCCACGAGCTCATGGAGATTCGAATTCTCAAGAAATCGGGCGTGCCTCATGCCGAGATTGAAGCCCACAAGAAAATCCAGGAAGAGTTTGACTCGACTCCATTTAGCAAGGAGTGGCGAGGCTACGCCGCTTTCTCCCTCGCGCGCAAAGGTCGAGGCGCCGGTGACGATGACTTCGATCTAGTCCTCATCACCCATACAAACATCGTTGTCATTGAACTCAAGAACTGGCATGGAAAGCTCCTCGAGTCGAACGGAAACAAGTGGTTTTTAGATGGCGAAGATCGCGGTAGCTCGCCCGTCGACGTCGCCGCACTAAAGGCTAAGAAGCTCGCCAGCACCATGAAGCAGAAGCTCGGTCCGGAGCGAACACCTTTCGTGAGCTCGTACGTCGTTCTTCACGGAAAAATTAAAGAGATGCGACTCACCGACGCCGAAGAGCGATCAGTACTCAACATGGCAGATCTGCTCAGTTTCAAATATGCCGACTGTTACAAAAACTACCTCTGGGGTAAAGCTCGGTTTGACCCTATCACGCATCTGAAGACTTACGACAACTTCTTCGAAGGACCCAGTTTCAAGCCCAAGGTTTACTATGTCGATGGATTCCGTGCCGATCCCGAGCCAATTTTTGAACATCCTCGGGAGCTCTACCGAGAATTCAGAGCGGTTGCCAAAGACGACCCAAACGCACATGCGCTCCTCCGCGAATGGAACTTCAGCGCACTGAGTCTCGATTTGTTGGCCGAGAGCGATCGCGCAGCAGTAGCGTTGCGTGAACAGCGAGTATATCAGTACGTAGCAGACCGCAATGAAGAGCTCTCGCTAGGGTTGCTCCGCCCCCTTTCGCGAAAAACCCCTAACGATGTGACACTGGACTTTGCCGAATTATTCGCGCTGCCGAACACGGTAACACGTCTCACTGAGTTTACTCACAACATCTTACCTAAACTTCGCCCCGAAGAACGCCTGTTGCTCGTCAAAGCACTCTTGAATCGATTCGCTGAACTGCACGATCTCCGGGTTGCGCATCGCGACATAGGCGACCACAGCGTCTGGCTCGATCGATCCGCAAAGGTGATGATTTCGGGCTTTCCTGCCGCTTACTTTCCGGAGATGCGCACTGTTGGAACCTTTCGAGAGAAAGTCAAGGTCGAACAAGCCATCCTTCCAGAGGATAGCAACAAGGAAAGAGTATCTACACCATATAGCCGCGATGTGTTCATGCTCGGGGTACTTACTTATCTGCTGCTTCACGGAGAAAAGCCGCCGCGCGTAGCAGATATTTACAGCTGGTCCCCACGCGCCAATGACCTTTCCAAAGGGCTTCTGGACGATCCTATTCGACGTGCGCTTCAACCGAACCCGGACACTCGCTTTGCTGATGCGCGACAGATGCTTGAGGCGATAAATGCCGCCACAGCTGATGCCCATGAAGCGATTATTGACATCTCGACGTTCGAAGCATTCAAACCCGCCACGAAAGAGCGCGACTACGACGAAACTCACGTACTTCATGAGAGCGATTCATTTCTTTGCTTTAAGTCAGACTCTGCCGAAAAATCCTTCCTGGTAAAAATCTGGTACGGCATCTCTCCAGATAAAAAGCAACAAGACAGAGCGCTACGCCTTTTATCTTTTCTCGAGCGTTGCCGCGTTCTGCAAAACCTTAATATGCCCCACTTACAGTCGGTCGTTGACTTTGGGCTAAGCCGTGGAAGTGTACTCTTGGTCCTGGATTGGACTGAAGGAAAATCGTTTTCCGATTGGCTTTGCGGTAACCCATCGCTTGAAGTACGGTTGACGATCGCTCGTGCACTGATAACGACAATTACTCGACTACACGACCTTGAGCTCGTACATGGAGACATTCATCCGGGGAACATCGTCATAGCCAATGACGGCTCACCTGTAATCATTGATGTCGCTGACCTGAGGATATCAAGCGATGATGCATACACGACAGCCTACCTTCCCGACAACTACAAGACGTTGTCGCCTTTCGAGCGCGACCGATTCGGCCTCGCTGCAACGCTTGTTGAGCTGTTCGGGTCTTCGCGCGAAAAACCCACAACTGGAACTTTCCCGATCCCCGATATCTACGATGAATTGGCAAACCTTCTCTCAGCCGAAACTCTGTCGACACTCGAGCCGCTGATTGACGTTCTCGAAAAAGCAAGTAGACCCGAGCAGGCTGAGATTCCCGTATTCACTGTAACGCTCACACACCTACATCCAGAAGATGTGTCGCGAGGAGCACTTCGAAGTGACAACGGCGAATTCCACGTATCTGCCAAGAGAGATCGAAGGTCTCCAAACTCCTTGCGCATTTGGATAACTGGCATCGGCCGGCAGCTGACGGTCGTCTGGAACCTATCCGATGAGCGTTTGGAGTCCGCGCGTTTGCAGTCAATCTCTCAAAGCCAGTTGCTTAGATCACAAACAATGCGAGACGTCACAGGCCGTTTCCAGATCGAGGTCACCGATGGCCCTGTGGCTGACGCAGAGCACCTTGTTCGACACATTTTGGATATCGAGGGAATTAGAAGGAAAGTTACTGAAATCACTGGAACTCAAACAGAGGCAGAGTCGCATGCGGATGAAACGGATATCTATACCGATCTTCCGCAGGCTCCCGCCAAGATTAGGTCGCGGGAGTTGTGGTCGGCTCTACTGCAGGCCGAGGAAGAATCTTTCCCCACAATCGTTGTGGCTGGAGATTCGCGAAAAAGCCCTTACCGCGTTGGTCAAACGTTAGTTCCATATCACACCGACGGCCGGGTAATAGACTACGATCTCACCGACACCGTAATCGTGGAAAGCCAGGCTCCCGATGGAGTTTGGCTGCGTTGTGGTCAGCTGAACCTTCGCGACACCACTTTCGGGCAGCTCGCAGAACTTGCCATTGAACACCTACATCCACGCGCAAATTTGAAGATAGGCGCCCCCCTTCGGTTGATGAGCGTACTTGAGAAGGGCTCACTGTCCCGGAGACGATTCGCTGTCCAGCGTATCCTTGAAGACAAGGCAGTTGTTCCGTGTTTAATCGACTATTTTGATCCAGCCATAAACAAGAATCTTTCTCCGGCCTCATACTCTACGCCCACGGACGAAGATCTAGCAACCTACTCCGGCGAAGGGCGGACACTTAACGATAGTCAGAAGAGTGCGTTTCGAAAAATTCTTGGACACGGTCCCGTCAGCCTCTTGCAGGGCCCGCCTGGCACCGGAAAAACGTGGTTCATTGCTTGCCTCCTTCATCACCTGATCACGAAGGAAGGAGTCCGTCGAATCCTACTAGTTAGCCAATCGCACGAGGCCGTAAACAATGCTCTGGAAAAATCGCTTGAGATCAGCACAGAGAAGGGTACGACATTCCACGCGGTCCGGCTAGGAAGTGAAACGGCCACATCCGAAGGCATAAAGCACTTTCATAGCAATGCGATAGAGCAAGCATACCGCGAGAGATTTAAGGCCGAACGTAAAGGGCGCGTGGTGCGACTTGCCACCGCCATCGGACTTCCAAGGGATTTCGCTGAAGAATACGTACAACTGCATTTCCGCTTAGCAAGCTTAGCGCACGCGGCGGACAAACTGAATCTGCGAGCAGAGCATGCGTCAGACGAAGAAAAGGCGTCTTATAACGCGCGCGCACGAGCATTAAGTGAGACATTCTGGGATGTTGCGAAGGACGTTTACAACGTTAGCCCATGCGATTCCATGCAGGCGACTTTATCCGCCATCGAGCAGTCACTAGTAGATGCGCACGAAGTCAGATCGAAAGACGCAGTCGCCCGACTCCGAGGCTTACTGGGTCTATCCGATGAATGGGTTAACTCCCTTGGGTCCCCCGACGCCAACTTCTCAGAATTTCTAGCAAAGACGCGGACGATTGTGTCTGGAACCTTGGTAGGTATTGGCTATCGTGCGTCCGGAGTCGTGCAGAATGTTTTCGACTGGGTAATCATCGACGAAGCTGGTCGCGCCGCACCCAGTGAGCTCGCTGTGGCAATGCAGGCCGGCCACCGTATCTTGCTTGTAGGAGACCATCTGCAGTTGCCCCCGACGTTCTCGGAAGGAGTGCGAGATGAAATGCGCCGACGGTACAACGCCCCAGATGATTCACCCTTGTTTGGCAGCGATTTCGCTAGGATGTTCAATTCCGAGTACGGGAGCCAAGTCGGCGCGACATTGTTGACTCAATATCGAATGGCACCAGACATCGGGGAGTTGGTCTCCGACTGTTTTTACTCCGGTCACCTCAAGACAGGGAGAGGAGAGCCACCCAAGTACTACGACCTTCTCCCTGAGCATCTGCATACAAAGATCGGCTGGATCGATACAACCGCATTGGGATCAAAAGCACTGGAGCAGACATCAGACGACAATGTCGATCGCTGGAATGTGGTTGAGGCGAGAATCATCATGGGCCTTCTCCAGCAGTTAATCGAAGCTGAAGACTTCATCGCCTCTTTGGAGGACGACCTTCAGCCGAACGAGCCGGCGATAGGAGTGATCTGTATGTACAGCAAACAACGCGAGATTATCGATAAAATGATCTCCGAGGCGGTCTGGTTGGAGAATCGCAGAAGATTGCTCAAGGTTGATACGGTCGACAGCTACCAGGGCAAGGAGAATCGCATTGTGATTTTGTCTATTGTACGGAACAGCACTTCGCTGAAGCCCGGATTTCTGAGGAGTCCCAATCGCATCAATGTTGCAATGTCTCGAGCGATGGAGCGCCTGTACATAGTAGGTGCACGACGTATGTGGGAGGGTCGGAACGCGGATTTGCCACTTGGACAGGTTAATAAGCGTATTTCCGAGATGGCGTCCCAGGGACGAGCCGTGGTATTTGAACCCACTCCTTTTCTGGTGACCTAGATGAACAAGCTCACTGAGTTCAACCGAGTAACCTTTGGTCTGCCCGTTGAAACCTTTCGAATCACCGCACACATTGCCTTAGAAGAGCGGCTTCCCATAGTTACCGAATTCGTACTTCGGCTGCTTCGCATATGTGGGCATACTTCCTTAGCGGATCTCAGAGACTATTTCGGCTTCACGGATAGCGAAGCGCTTTCGCTGATCGAATTCCTCTCACGCCAAGGATTAATTACACTCGAAGACGAAGAGGCTCGACTAACGCCTTTCGCAAATGAGCGATTTGACGAGGCGGGTGGAGATCACCCAAGGTTCAGCAAGGTCGAACTGAAGCAAGATACAGTCACCTTTGACCTACATTCGTTTACACCTCTTCGATCTGGCCCTGGGTCGTTGCCCACAGACAACATAATCAAGCTAGATGTGGATGAAGAGGTTCTCGGGAGCAGTCTGGAGCGGGCAAAAAATGCATATAGGCAGCGATACCCTGAAATCGCTACTAGGCGAGATGACTTGCGCGAGCAGTCTTACGGTGTTTACGCGATAGAAGACATAGAAAGCAAAAAACGCAGTTACGTTCCAGTCCCAGTCACGTTCTCGCTAGATGCGGACGGCCAGGTAGTCAGAAGTATTGATGAAGCGTTTGAGCTTCTTGCACCCCAAGATTTGGTTCATTTCATGAATGAGCAGATTACCGGATCAATACCCCGGACGATTTCGCTCAAGAACATTGGGCTCGAAGAATTTATTGACACGTTCAACGCCCAAGTTATGCGCCGCTATCTTGTTGGAAGGAAGTTCGATCTAAATGGATACATTAACGATGTTCATTTTCAAAAATCAGCGAAATACCCAAGAGGAACGACACCCATAATGGGCAATCTGTATCTCCCGGAGAATCGCGAACGAATTGTGACGCTTTTAAATGATCGCAGGAAGGGACGGCGCCGTCACGGTAAATTGCTTACGTCTCTCGCTTGGCTTGTTCCAGACTACGACCTCTGGGGGCGTGGTGATTTCTTCGCTTCGACAATTTCAGAAGTTACCGAGGCATTGAAGGGAAAAGGCTCAGCGGATGAGCTCTACGTATTCTCGCCAGCCGAACACGGAGCGGAAGTGCTGGTTACCAACCGCTTTCGGGTAAATGGATTAAGAGAGCTTCATTTTCTTCGTTCACGGTCAGGCGACAATTTAACGATGAACGGGCGATTGGAATTGATGCTTTACCCCACCGCCTTCGTCGCCGTTCTATTCCACTCCTCTTTGCCCAGCACAACGGGCCTATGGATGCCGATCGGCTTCATTTCTACGTTACCAAAACATCTAGACATCGCCCAGAAATTGCTGTGTCGGGTCATGGGAACTGGAAGATACGGTGGGCAAGCGAGGTTCAGAGCTGCAGATGCGTCGCGGGAGACGTGCACATTCGAAATGGCGTGTTCGTTTCTCAACTACGAGGGTTTGCCAACAGGCTCAGTCGACAATATTCCAGACGGCGAACTGGACGAGGAAAAGGTCGACAACAAAACCCTTTGACTTACCGCCTTTCAGGAACGGTGAAACCGAGTTCGCTAAGGAGGCTCTGAATGAGATGCTGTGACCCACTGGCCGGTCCGAGCAAGGTAGGATTTCACCATATGGAAGGAAAATCGTTCAATTCGCTATTCCTCCACCGATTTTAACGGCCTCGCCCCCGCTTGGACGGAACTCCCTGCCTCATGCCATCAGCACCCGCCTCACCGCGTTTTTCCTTGCCTTCGGCACGTTAGGGCAGATTGGATTTTGCCAGCTAATCGGCCCTGATTTATTAGAAAGATCCATTTAATCAGCGAGTTGAGCATTGTTCCGGGTGCCGAAACGACAATGTTTCCGCTACCATGGCGCAGGTTTCTTGCAAATAGTGGGCGCTGGGTATGAAGCCGAAGGATCGCACGGATAACCAACACGACCTCTTCCGTAGCCGCCTGGATCAGCAGATCGACCTGAATCACCCGCTGGTACGGGCCGCGGCGGTGATCCCTTGGGAGAAGATCAGTGATGAGGTGGCAAAGCTCTTCCCGTCCGATCGGGGCCGACCGGCGCTGCCGACTCAACTGATGGCCGGTTTGCTGATGGTAAACGGTCCACCAACCCCATCTTTCTGATTTAAAAAGCCATCGGCAGACTC
>CBFGWV010000006.1:0-59359 GCA_965652545.1 uncultured Candidatus Competibacteraceae bacterium
GCCGCCGCGGTCGGCCTGGTGCTGCCCGAGCTCAATGGCAAGCTCGACGGCTTCTCCATGCGCGTGCCGACCATCAACGTGTCGGCGGTCGATCTGACCTTCATCGCCAGCCGCGAAACCACCGTGGATGAGGTGAACGCCATCGCCAAGGCGGCCTCCGAAGGCGATCTGGCCGGCATCCTGGGCTACAACACCTTGCCGCTGGTGTCGTCGGACTTCAATCACGACCCCCGCTCCAGTGTGTTCGATGCCACACAGACCAAGGTCTCGGGCAATCTGGTGAAGGTGATCTCCTGGTACGACAACGAGTGGGGTTTCTCCAATCGCATGTTGGACACCACCTTGGCGTTGATGAACGCCTGAGTCGCCCGAAACGGGACGCGGTGCGCCGCGTCCCGTCGCATTTCTCCAACGCTGCGCGGTCCCTGCCATGCCCGTCCTGACGCTCAACGATGTCGATCTCTCCGGTAAGCGCGTGTTCATCCGCTCCGATCTCAACGTACCGTTGAAGGACGGACGGATCACCGAAGACACCCGTATCCGCGCCTCCATGCCCGCGGTGGAGCAGGCGCTGGCCGCCGGTGCGGCGGTGATGGTCACCTCACATCTGGGGCGACCGACCGAGGGGGCGCTGGAGGCCAAGGACTCGCTGGAACCGGTCGCCCGACGCATGAGCGAGCTGCTCGGCCGCGAAGTACCGCTGCTCACCGACTGGGTGGACGGCGTGACCGTGCTGCCCGGCCAGGTGGTGCTGTTGGAGAACTGCCGCGGCAACGTCGGCGAGAAGAAGAACGACGAGGTTCTCGCACGCAAAATGGCCGCGCTGTGCGATGTCTACGTCAACGATGCCTTTGGCACGGCGCACCGTGCCGAAGCCACCACCGAGGGGATCGCCCGCTTCGCGCCGGTGGCCGTGGCCGGCCCCCTGCTGGCCGCTGAGCTGGACGCCCTGGGCAAGGCACTGAAAGACCCGGCACGGCCGATGGTCGCCATCGTCGCCGGCTCGAAGGTGTCGACCAAGCTGACCATCCTTGAGGCCTTGGCCGGCAAGGTGGACAACCTCATCGTCGGCGGCGGTATCGCCAACACGTTTCTGCTGGCCGCCGGCCACCCCATTGGCAGGTCGCTGGCCGAACCGGACCTGGTCGACCAGGCACGGGCGCTGATCCACACCATGGCCGCCCGCGGGGCGGCGGTTCCCATTCCCGAAGACGTGGTCTGCGCCAAGGCGTTTGCCGCCGATGCCGAGGCCACGATCAAGCCGGTGGATGAAGTCGCCGACGACGATCTCATCCTCGATATCGGCCCCAAGACTGCGGCTACGCTGGCCGCCCAACTGACCCGTGCCGGCACCATCGTGTGGAACGGCCCGGTGGGTGTGTTCGAGTTCGATGCCTTCGGCAAGGGCACCGAGACCCTGGCCCGTGCCATCGCAGATTCCAGCGCCTTCTCGATCGCCGGCGGGGGCGACACGCTGGCGGCCATCGGCAAATACGGTATCGCCGACAAGGTCGGCTATATTTCAACCGGCGGGGGTGCGTTCCTGGAGTTCCTCGAAGGCAAGACCCTGCCGGCGGTGGCCACGCTGGAAGCCCGCGCCGCGGCCTGAACCGCTCCGCGGCCCTTGCGAAGAAGACAAACAATGTATCAAGGCCCTGATATCGATGATGCAGAGTTGCTGGCCGCTCTGCCGCCCGAGCTGCAGGCGTTCCTGAGGCGCTGCAACGGCTATGTGGCCTTCAATGGCGGCCTGCACATCCGCGGCGCCTGTCTCGAACCGGCCTGGCACTCGCTGCGTGCCGCCTGGCACGGCCCCGACGCGCTGCACCGCCTGTATCCGGCGGTGCTGGAGAGCGACATCCCGTTCGGTCAGGACGCGATGGGCGATCAGTTCCTGCTTCGCGACGGCGGGGTTCACAAGCTG
The DNA here is from genome assembly GCA_965652545.1 of uncultured Candidatus Competibacteraceae bacterium. Taxonomy (GTDB): domain Bacteria; phylum Pseudomonadota; class Gammaproteobacteria; order Competibacterales; family Competibacteraceae; genus CBFGWV01. Next base: position 1,925 of record CBFGWV010000006.1, read on the forward strand.
TTCGCGGAAACCGGCGAGCTGGAAGACATGGAGATGACGCTGCTGGACTTCGACCACGCCGCGCGCGAAGACCCGGTCGTCTTCCTCAGCCTGGAGCCGCTGATCGAGTACCGCGAGGACGGTGGCGAGTTGGCACCGGGCGAACTGCTGGCGGTTTATCCACCGTTCGTGCTCAGTGCCGACGAGGTCGAGTATCGCGCCGTTCCGGCACTGGAACGGCTGCAATGGCTGGCCTCGTTCGCCGAGCAGATCAATGGCCTGGACAACGGAACCACTGTCAGCGTGGAGCGTCCGTGGTAGTGCGGGGCCGGTCGCTGTCGCCCGGCGGCAGGTAAGCGTCGTAAGCCACCGCGTCGTGTAGTGGCCTCGTAGTCCGACTCGTTCTACCCTGCTCGCAGGATTGGACGTCAACAGACAGAGGCACCATGCCCATGCTACGCCGCACGAAAATCGTCGCCACTCTGGGCCCGGCCACCGAGTCGGTAGCGGTCATCGACAAACTGATCGCCGCGGGTGTCGATGTGGTCCGGCTGAACTTCTCGCACGGTAAGGCGGAGGATCACATCGGCCGGGCGGCGATGGTCCGCGAACGTGCGCGGCTGGCCGGTCGGGACGTCGGTGTGCTGGTGGACCTGCAAGGGCCGAAGATCCGCACCGAGCGCTTTCGTGAGGGTGCGGTGGAGCTGATCGACGGCGAGATCTTCGTCCTCGATGCCGACCTCGCCACCGATGCCGGCGATGTCACCTCGGTCGGCATCACCTACAAGAGCCTGCCCGAGGATGTCAGCCCGGGCCAGACGCTGTTGCTGGACGACGGCCGGATCGTGCTTGACGTGGAAGCCGTCGAAGGCCGGCGCATCGTGACCCGGGTGCGCGGCGGCGGTGTGCTGTCCAACAACAAGGGGATAAACCTCCAGGGCGGCGGCCTGTCTGCGCCGGCACTGACCGACAAGGACAAGAAGGACATCCTGACGGCGGCCGAGCTACACGCGGACTACCTGGCGGTGTCGTTTCCACGCACGGCCGAGGACATTCACGAGGCCCGGCGTTTGATGCAGGCCGCCGGCGGCGATGCCGGCATCGTGGCCAAGATCGAACGGGCCGAGGCGCTGGACGACATCGACAGCATCATCCTGGCCTCCGACGTGGTGATGATCGCCCGCGGCGACCTTGCGGTGGAGATCGGCGACGCCGAACTGGTCGGTGTGCAGAAGCGTCTGATCCTGCGCTCGCGCGAGCTCAACCGGGTCGCCATCACCGCCACCCAGATGATGGAGTCCATGATCACCAGCCGCACCCCCACGCGGGCGGAAGTGATGGACGTGGCCAATGCGGTGCTCGATGGCACCGATGCCGTCATGCTGTCGGCCGAGACCGCCGCGGGCAAGTACCCCGCCGAGGCCGTCGCGGCCATGGCGCGCATCTGCATCGGGGCCGAGAGCCAGCGCGAGATCCAGCGCTCCAGCCATCGCCTGGATTGGCGCTTCGAGCGTGTGGACGAGGCGATCGCCATGGCCTCGATGTATATGGCCAACCATCTGCCGGTACGGGCCATCGTGTGTCTGACGGAGTCAGGCTCCACCACATTGTGGATGTCGCGCATCAGCTCGGGCATTCCGATATTCGCCCTCACCCGGCACGAGGCCACGCGTCGCCGGGTCACCATGTATCGGGGGGTATATCCGGTGGACTACGACGTGGTCCATGACCATCCCAACGAGGTCGTCGAACATTGCCTCGAGGAGCTCAAGCGCCTGGAGGCCGTAAAAGACGGAGACCGGGTGATCGTTACCAAGGGCGATTTCAACGGCATACCCGGGGGCACCAACTCGATCAAGATCGTCAACGTGGGCGAGGTGTCGACGCCGGCGAATCCGTAGCGTCGTCGGCGGCATCGAGCATGACCAGACGCGCGATGGAGTGAAATTCGCGCCGCTGCAGCACCAGCGTCACCCAGGTGGTCACGAGCAGAAAGACATACGGGTGGAGAAACCACGATGTCGCGGCCAGAGCAAAGAAGTACGCGCGCACGCCGCGGTTGAAATGGTGGGCGGCGCGGCCGTTGAGCACGGCCATGCGATCGGCGTAGGCCAGAGCACGCGCATCGGGCGGCCCCTGGCATTCGGGGGCACCGCCGATCATGATCGAGCAGTAGTTGAACAGTCGCAGCGCCCAGGCAAACTTGAAGAACGCGTAGATAAATATCACCAACAGCAGCAGGACTTTGACCTCCCACAGGGCCGTGCTGACGGCGGCTGCCCAGGGCAGGTCGGCCAGTATGCCCACCGCCGTGTCGGTCGCCCCCAGTAAGGCGAATACACCGGCGACGATGAGGATGGTCGTGGAGGCGAAGAACGCCACGCCCTGAATGAGATTGCCCTGGATGGTGGTGTCGACCATACGCATTTCGCGCGTGAGCAAGGTGCGCATCCAGCGCTTGCGGTTTTCGGCCATGGCCGCGCTGACACTGTGCCGATGCAGCCGTGTGTTGTCCGCCAACCAAGCGTAAAGTAGCCAACACGCGACGAACCAGACCAGCGCCACCCAATCGGCGGCCTGTAACTCATTGACGATGCTCATTGGATTGGTCGTAGGTCAGCAGTGAAGGGAATCGAGACGCTAACAGTGTAGCCGGCCTGCGCTTCGATCACCGCACCCGCAAAAGACTGTGGAGAGGAGGTCTTCCAAATGCTACCAGCGGCATTCACCCACCGTCTGAACGCCCTGGAGCTCATCCGACCCGAGGACTTGGCCGTATTGGAAGGCATGACCGTCAAAGAGCGGACATGGGCGTCCGGTGGCGTGGTTTTCTCCGAATGCGCCCAACAAAACACAGCCAGAGTGGTCGAGGATGGCTGGGCCATCCGGATTAAGACATTGGCGGATGGCCGGCGCCAGATTCTCAGCTTTGTCGTCCCCGGCGACATTTTCGGCGTGTATACGGTGCTGTTCGAAACCATGGAGTATGGGGTCGAGGCGCTCACTCCGCTTCGCCTGGTTGAAATGCCGGCAACCAGCCTGGTGGAGGCCTTCCGTCAATCGCCTCGCCTGGGGGTAAGCCTGTGCTGGATGGTCGGGCAGGACGAACGGCTGCTTGAAGAACAGATCGTGCGTGTCGGCCGGCGACGCGCGAGCGAGCGCATGGCACATCTGTTCATGGAGCTGCATCGCCGTCTCTTGCGTGCCGGCATGGATGGCGATGCGGCGCTTCATTTTCCTTTGACCCTTCCGGTACTCGCCGACGCGCTGGGCATGAGCCCCATTCACGCCCACCGCAGCTTCCGCTGGCTGGAACAGCAAGGACTCGTGCAACGACTGAACCATCATGTGGTCATGCGCGATATCGGCGGATTGGCCCAGGTCGCCGGTTTCAATGCCAGTTATGTGGAGGATGTCACACTCCCGAGCCCGACCAAGAGCGCCTTGAAAAACTGATTTCGACCCGGAATGTGTAGTGCTATCAAATGATATGGCACGTCATGGGCGGGCCATGGACTATGACTGGGCTCATACCAGCACAACAAGGAGGTCTTCATGGTTTGCAATCATGGTTTCCCACCGGATCCACGGATTTGCCGGCCGGCCAAGCGCTCAGCCGGAAGGGGTCTGATTTGTTCTTCGATGCTGCTCGCAGCCCTGGCGGCCTCACCCCTCCATGCCCAGGAGCCAGTGGATCCTGCGCTCTCCACACTGATGCAGAAATGGTCCGAAACGACTCTCGAACTGAAGCAATACAGCATCGATCACCGTCACCAGGCGCTTATCCATGCCCGCTCGGCCTTGGCAGCGGCTGACGAGGCCCTGGATACGCTCAAGGCGCGCACGCAACGGGAATGGGACGGTTTGTCCGACGAGTCGCGCAATAAGCGCACGGACATTCTCAAGATGCTCCAGGCACGCCGCGACGATCTGGATCATTGGTACCAGGATCTCGAGAACGGCAGCGAGAAAAGCTGGGATCAAGTGCGCGACGGGTTCGCCGACGCCTACGAGGGCATAACCGTTGCGATGACCGATGCGATCCACGCGTTCTATGAGGACTAAGAGCCTCTTGGGCGTGACTGGAAACGAATAAACGCCGGACAAAAAAAAACCGCGCCAATCCTTGGCGCGGATGACCGACCCCGTCGAGGGGGGGGAGGGTGCGGTACCTCGGGGGGCTCGGTACCGCTAGGGTCGATCAACTGGTGGATGCGGTACTCGTCCGCACCTTCAAACCGACGGCGTCCACTCCGATGACGCCTTCCACACCGTTGGCGGCACGTACCGCCAGGGCTTTTGTCTCTACATCCGGGACCTCACCGTGCAGCGACACCATGCCGCCTCGGGTATCCACAGAAATCGCCATTCCGTCGACCGTGTCACTGGCAACAAGTTCCGCCTTCACCTGCGCGGTAATCCACGCATCGTCGATGACACCGTCTACGTTCGCCGTCTGTTCGTTCACATACTCGGCACCGGTCTTGATGATACCCCCTGCCGCATCGGCCGGGGTATTCGAAACATCGGTGAAGCCGGGGTTGCCGAACGCGGCCACCTCACTAATCTCGATTTCGTTGATCACCTGCAGCACCCCATCGGTGCGGGCGGCGATGTCCTCGGCCATGACGCGGGCATGAATCGACTCCGTTTCGCCGGAGAGGGTCACCACGCCGCGGCGTGTGATCACGGCCACATCGAAGGCTTGCTCAGGATCGTCCCAAACCAACCGGGTCTTGATGGCCGCGGTAATCGCAGCGTCTTCGACCAAGGTCGCTATCGAACGATCATCGTCCTCGCGTATCAAACTCTGGCGTCCGGCATCCGTCACGACTCGAGCGTCGGAGGTTGCCTCTGCCAAACGGGTCTGGCCCGTCAACGAGCGATACACTTTCAAATGTTCATCGACCACACTTTGCAACGGATCGGCACCGCCACCCGGTACGAACGCGGGCTTGGTCGACTGACCCACGGCGACGGCGGTAGTTCCCCACATGGCTGCCGCCAGCACACTGGCGGTTATCAGGCAGCTCTTTCGCATTTTGGGTGCCTCCTCTTCCCCGGCTGACATCCTGATGCCGGCTCTCCCTGGATGTATCAAGTCCCGTGCCAACTTGTTTTTATGTGTTTTTATGTTTTAAAACAAATACTTGATGGATAGGCTCTTGGACACGAATTCGTGCACAATGCAATCGCCACCCAGGCCGGCTCATGCAGACTTCCCGACCCGGGGCGCGCACTCGGCATTGCAGCCTACAATGGCCAGCGATGTTTCCTTAAGGAGGGACCACGGTGACTATCGATGGGCCTAAGCGTTCCCAGGGTCGTGTCCTGCTGGTGGATGATGAACGGAATATCCTGCGTACCTTCCGTTATTGCCTGGAAGATGCCGGCTACAACGTCGCCACCGCACAGAACGCCGCCGAGGCGGAAACGCGGCTGCAAATGCAGGTATTCGATCTGTGTTTTCTCGACCTGCGTCTGGGCGAGGACTCGGGCATGCGCCTGCTGCCGAAGCTGCGCAGCACCGCCCCTTGGATGCGGGTGATCGTCGTAACCGCCTACTCGTCGATCGAGAATGCGGTCGAGGCCATGCAGCAGGGTGCGGCAGACTACCTGCCCAAACCCTGCGCGCCAGAGCAACTGCGCCTGACAGCCGCGCGCCATATGGAAGCTCAGCGGCTGACGCAGCGCCTGCAACGGCTGGAGGACGAACTCGGTGACCGCGCACCGGCCGGCGAGCTGGAAAGCGGAAGCCCGCTGATGATGAGCGTGCTGGAAACCGCGCAACAGGTTGCCAACACCGATGCAACGGTGCTGATCCGCGGCGAAAGCGGCACCGGCAAAGGCGTGCTGGCCAAGGCGATACACCGTTGGAGCGAACGCGCCGAACAGGCCTTCGTCACCGTCAACTGTCCATCGCTGTCGCCCGAATTGGTGGAGAGCGAACTGTTCGGGCATCGCAAGGGCGCATTTACCGGCGCGGTCGAGAACACCCTCGGCCGGGTCAGCCAGGGCGATGGCGGTACCTTGTTCTTCGACGAAATCGGGGACTTCCCCGTCACCTTGCAACCCAAGCTGCTGCGCTTCGTGCAGGACAAGGAGTACGAGCGGGTGGGCGATGCAACGACCCGCCAGGCGGACCTGCGTTTCATCGCAGCCACCAACCGCGATCTCGAGGCCATGGTAAGCGATGGCCGGTTTCGCGAAGACCTGCTCTATCGGCTGAACGTGATCACATTGGACATACCGCCGTTGCGCGAGCGTCCCGAGGATATCGCCGAATTGGCCAATCAATTCCTCACACGCTATGCGCAAAGCTACCGTCGTCCGGCAAGGCATTTCAGCGATGCGGCACAGGAACGCTTGCGCGATTACCAGTGGCCGGGCAATGTCCGGGAACTACAAAACGTGGTGGAGCGGGCCGTCATCCTGTCATCGCACGAAACCATCGACGCCCAGGCACTCGCTGTCGGGCGCCTGTCGCAGCCGGAGATGACACGGCCCTCGCGGTTGCGCGCGGGCGATGCGGTATCGCTAGAGGCGCTGGAACGCGCCCATATCGCCGCCACCGTAGCCACGACCGACACCCTGGAACAAGCGGCCCGGCAACTGGACATCGACCCATCCACCTTATGGCGAAAACGCAAGCAGTACGGCATTTAGATCGTATCGGTGCCGGCCCATGAACCTTCGCATCCGCTTGCTCATGGGCTATGCCGCCGTACTGGTCATCGTCTTCGGCGGGTTCTTCATCACCTTCGTCGGCGTCAGCTCGTTGGTCGGTGTCACCCGCGACATCGTCGAAGACAACTACCCCTCGGTGCTGGCAGCCGAACGCATGGTGCAGGCGCTGCAGCGGCAGCAGTTGGCCATCGTCCAGGTCCTGCTGGGGGACAGTGCCGATGCCGACGCCGAACTCGAGCGCAGCCATCAATTGTTCCTCGCCTGGCTGGCGCGGGCCCGCAACACGGCTGACCTGCCCGGAGAGGCCGCGCAGATCGACTCCATCGAGCGGCGCTACGAAGCCTTGCGCGATGTCATCGAGGATCGCTCGCGCTGGGCCAGCGATTTTCCCTGGGAAGAAGGCGTGCCGGCGGCATTCCAGGCGGTACTGCAAGCCTGCGAAGCGCTGCGGACGCTGAATTTCGACGCCATGCTGGAGGCCAGCCAGTTGTCCCGCCAGGAGGCCGAAGCCACGTTGTGGGGCCTGGGTGGGGTGGGGCTTGCCACGGTGATGATCGGCATCTGGGTATCCGTCAGCCTGGCACGGCGGTTGTCCGAACCCCTCGAGCACATCGTCTCGGCGGCCGGGCGGATCGCCGAAGGCGACTACACCGCCAAGGTTTCACCCGGCGGTGTGCGCGAAGTCAAAGTGCTCGGCCAGCAGTTCAACCGCATGGCCAAAGCGCTTCATCGGTTCCGCAACATGGACCTGGAGCGGGTCTTGCGCGAACAACGTCAGAGCGAGGCGGTGCTCGGCAGCATCGACGACGGCCTGATCATCCTGCGTCACGACGGCACCATCGAACGGGTCAACCCGGTGGCCCGGCGCCAACTCGGGTTGTCGGAGGTGGACGTCGCCGGCAGCCGTCTGGGCGCCGTACTCGACCAACCGAAGCTGGACGAAGCCGTTGAGGCGTCGCTGCGTGCCCACAGCACGCCGGGCGAGGATCTCGAGCCGGTGGAGATCGTCGTCGGCGAGGGCGACGCTCGGCGTGTCCTGTCTGCCTCGGCAATGCCCATCGCCGGCTCGGCCGCACGGCGCCAGGGTGCGCTGGTCGTGGTTCGCGACATCACCAATCAAAAAGCCTTCGAGCAACTGCGCACCGAATTCGTCCTACGTGCCTCCCATGAGCTGCGCACGCCGTTGACGGGGCTCGCCATGGCGGTCGGCATGCTTGCCGAGCGCCAGAACGCCGCCCCCGAATCGCGCGAGCGGGAACTGATGGAAACGGTGCAGGAAGAACTCCAGCGCATTCAGGGCCTGGTGAACGACTTGTTCGATCTCTCCCGCCTGCACGCGGGCCGGCAACGGCCAAATCGCCAGTCGGAAGCACCGGAGCATTTGCTCGAACGCACCCGCAGCCGTTTCGCGCTGTCGGCACAGGAGCGTGAGATCGCATTGCGGATGGATTGCGCGCCCGATCTTCCGGAAATCATGGTGGACAGCCAGCAGATGGGGCGAGTGCTGGACAACCTGGTGGCCAACGCCTTGCGCCACACCCCCAACGGAGGGCGGGTCAGCCTCGCGGCCTGGCGGCGCGGACCGCGGGTGGTCCTTGCGGTGAGCGATACCGGTGCCGGCATCGACCCCGCGCAGCAGTCGCGCGTATTCCAGCCGTTCGTTCAGATCGGCGGCGGTGGCGGCGGGGCGGGCCTGGGGCTGGCGATCTGCAAGGAGATCGTCCAACAACACAGCGGGGTCATCAGTGTGCGCTCGCGCCCGGACGAGGGCGCGACGTTTACGGTGAGTCTTCCGGTGTAGTGCCGCCACCGTCCGTGGCCGCCTCGCTTAAGGTGCCGATCAACGCATCGGACTCCTGGACGAAGGCGGCCGATTGTTCATCGAAGCCCTGTCCGTCAACCTCCATGAGTGTGGCCAGCCGTATCTCGAGCACCCGCGCCGTGGCGGTGATGTCGGGGAACCCGTAGGCACCTCCGGAGCCGGCCAGTTGATGGGCAAGCACACGCAGGTCGGCGGCATTGCCGTCACCCCAACCCTTGGCCAGGGCCTGCTTGAGTTCTTGCACCCGCTGGGCGCGTTCCGGCAGTGTCGCGCGATAGGCATCGCGCAATCGCTCCAACCGGGCCTGTATCGAGGGACTGTCGGACATGGACTCACATAATGCCGGGCTGTGGCTGGACGGTCGATGCGACCCGGACATGGGTGAAAGTATAACCGCGCAACCGGCGACGTCAGCGGGGGAATTGCAGATGCAGGATGAAGAAATTCTCGAAAGCGGTGCCGCGCGCTGGGACCGCCGCTACCGCGGCAGCGAGAGCGCGGCGCTGCCCAGTGCCGTTTTGACCGCCCATCTGGACTGGCTGCCACCGCGAGGGACAGCCCTGGATCTGGCCTGCGGCCTCGGTGCGAACGCCCTGGCGCTGGCCGCCCACGGCCTGGCGGTAGAGGCTTGGGACTACTCGCCGGTGGCCATAGCCCGCCTGGACGAAACCGCCCGCCGGCGTCAACTGCCGGTGAAGGCCGTGTGCCGCGACGTCGTTGCCGAACCACCGGCAACCGCCACGTTCGATGTCATCGTCGTCGCTCATTTTCTGGAGCGGTCGCTGTTCCCCCATATCATGTCCGCGCTGACGCCCGGCGGCTGGCTGTTGTACCAGACCTTCACCACCGCAGCCGTTCGTGGCCCGGGGAACCCCGCCTTCCGTCTTGCAGGCGGCGAGTTGCTGAAGCTGTGTGCACCGCTCCAGTTACGGGCGTATCGTGAGGACGGCGGGCATGCGCCGGCGAACGACCCCCTCGCCGGCATGGCCTTGCTGGTGGCACAAAAACCGACGGGAGGCGTATAGATGAGCTCGCGTACAGCCGCCTTGGAGGCACTCCTGGCCGAGGGTCGCGATGACAAGCTGCTGCGCTTCGGCCTGGGCTCCACGTACTTGGCCGAGGACGACCCCGCCTCAGCGGAGCCCCACCTGGCCGCCGCCGTCGGTCACGATGCAGCCTACTCGGCCGCCTGGAACCTGCTGGGCAAGGCGCGCACGCTCCTGGGTGACCGCGACGGTGCGCGCAACGCCTACGAGGCAGGTATCGCCGCAGCCGAGGCGCACGGCGACGTACAGGCGGCCAAGATGATGCGCGTGTTCCTCAAGCGGCTGGGATAAGCCCTACCGGGGGCGGCGGATCGCCGTTGCGGCGGCGGCCACACGGCCATCCAGCCCCGGCAGCCCGGTATCGATCATCGCCAAGAGTTGGGCCCGCATGCGTGGCTCCCAGAACTGGTTGATATGGTCGGCGATACCGCTGACCGCCTCCACCTCGCCATACGGCGCAAAATAGGCGGCAATCTGGTTGGCCATACGGCACAGGTCGGCTTGGGACATGGATAAGTCACTCGGGAAAGGTCAGTACGTCGCCATCGTCGCCCAGGGCATAGAGGCGGATGCCCGCTCTACGAGCCATTCGCAAGGCCAGGGCGGTTGGCGCGGAAACCGCCGCCAGGTCGGTTACACCGGCCCAGGCGGACTTCTGCACCAGTTCGATGCTCAATCGGCTGGACATGAGTACGAAGCCCGGCGCATCCAGACGCCCACTGGCGGCGCCGATCAACTTGTCCAGCGCATTGTGCCGGCCGACATCCTCGCGAACCGAGCGGATGTCGCCTTGGCTGTCGCACCACACGGCGGCATGCACCGAGCGGGTCAGGCGATTGAGCGGTTGGTGATCGCCGAGCGCGGCGAACCCGCGGCGGATCGCCGCGCTGTTGGGTGGATGGCGCCGAACCGGAACGGTATCGGGCATACGCACGGCGGCTTCGAGGGTTTCGATACCGCACAGGCCGCAGCCGGAGCGCCCGGCGATCCGACGACGGCGCAGCCGCTCGCTGGCCAGCAGCGAGCGGGGCACGGTCATATCGACCCAGATGCCTTCTTCCACGGCCACCACATGGATCGCCCGGACCGCGTTCGGCGAGGGGATGATCTGTTCGGTAAGGGCGAACCCCAGGGCGAAATCCTCCAGGTCGCGTGGTGTCGCCAGCATGACCGCCCGCGAGCGACCGTTGAACGCCAGCGCCACAGGCACCTCGTCCGCCAGCCACCAGCTCGCATCGCCGCCCCGGTCGGTCCGTACGGCGCTGGCGGCGGCCGGAAGATCGTCTCCGGCGCCGAGGTCCGCTGCCACGGCGTTCATCGCCTTAGCCCTCGACCCGCACCTGGATCTCGCGCAAACGCCGGTACTCCTCCTGCCACTCGGCCGGCTGGGTGGCACGAACCACCTGCACTGCCGTGACCTTGTATTCCGGGCAATTGGTCGCCCAGTCGGAGTACTCGGTTGTTATGACGTTGGCACCGGTGGCCGGGTGGTGAAAGGTCGTGTACACCACCCCCTGCGGCATGCGATCGGACACTGTCGCCCTGAGCGTGGTCACCCCGACCCGGCTGGCAAGCTGCACACGCTCGCCGTCGCGGATGCCGCGCTCCTCGGCATCATGGGGGTGAATCTCCAGCACATCCTCCGCATGCCAGGCACTGTTGGGCGTGCGCCGGGTCTGGGCGCCGACGTTGTACTGCGACAGGATGCGCCCCGTGGTGAGCACCAGCGGGAAACGGCCGGAGGTCCGCTCATCCGAGGGGACGAAGGCGGTAATGGCGAAGTAGCCCTCGCCGCGCACGAAACGGTCCTTGTGCATGATCGGCGTCCCATCGGGGGCGGCGTCGTTGCACGGCCATTGCAGGCTGCCCGCGGCATCGAGGCGCGCAAAGCTCACACCCTTGAACGTCGGGGTCACGCGAGCAATCTCATCCATGATGGCGGCCGCGCTGTCGTAATGCATGGGATACCCCATGGCCGCCGCCAGGCGGCAGACGGCTTCCCACTCGGACAAACCGCTGCGTGGACGCATGGCCGGCCGGACGCGGTTGATACGGCGCTCCGCATTGGTGAACGTCCCATCCTTCTCGAGGAACGACGTACCGGGCAGGAACACGTGGGCGAAGGCCGCGGTTTCATTGAGGAACAAGTCCTGCACGACCAGGCATTCGAGTGACTGCAAGGCATCGGTGACATGCTGGGTGTTGGGATCCGACTGGGCGATGTCCTCGCCCTGCACGAACATCCCCTTGAAGCTGCCCTCGATTGCGGCGGTGAACATGTTGGGAATACGCAGCCCGGGCTCGTCGTCCAGCACCCGACCCCACACCGACTCGAAGACCTCACGCACCGCTGCGTCGCCGACATGACGGTAGCCGGGCAGTTCATGGGGGAAGGAGCCCATGTCGCAGGAACCCTGGACGTTGTTCTGCCCACGCAGCGGGTTCACACCGACGCCTTCGCGACCGATGTTGCCGGTGAGCATGGCCAGATTGGCCATACCCATGACCATGGTCGAGCCCTGGGCGTGCTCGGTCACACCCAGACCGTAATAGATGGCGCCATTGTCCGCACCCGCGTAAAGGCGTGCGGCGGCACGCAGATCGGTGGGCGGTACCCCGGTGACCGCCTCCAACGCCTCCGGCGAATTGGCCGGATCGAGGATGAAGTCGCGCCAGCGCCGGAACGCCGTCATATCGCAGCGCGCCGTGACGAAAGCGTCGTCCCACAGCCCTTCGCTGACGATGACGTGGGCGATGGCGTTGACCACGGCGACGTTGGTCCCCGGGCGCAGGACCAGATGATGATCGGCGCGAATGTGCGGCGACTTCACCAGATCGATGCGCCGCGGATCGATGACGATCAATCGCGCGCCCTCGCGCAAGCGCCGCTTCATCCGCGAGGCGAAGACCGGATGCCCGTCGGTGGGGTTGGCGCCGATCACCAGAATGACGTCGGCCTTGGCCACGGAGCGGAAGTCCTGGGTGCCCGCCGAGGTGCCGAACGCCGTCTTCAAGCCATAGCCGGTCGGCGAATGGCAGACACGGGCGCAGGTGTCGACGTTGTTGTTGGCGAACGCCGTACGCACCATCTTCTGCACCACGTAGACCTCCTCGTTGGTGCAGCGCGAGGAGGTGATGCCGCCGATGGACGTGCGGCCATAGCGGGCCTGGATGGATGCAAAGCGTTCAGCGGCGAAGGCGATCGCCTCGTCCCAGCTCACCTTGCGCCAAGGCTCGCGGGTGGATTCGCGCACCATGGGGCTGGTGATGCGGTCCTTGTGGGTCGCATAACCCCAGGCAAAACGCCCCTTTACGCACGAGTGGCCCTCGTTGGCGCCGCCATCTTTGTACGGCACCATGCGCACGACCCGCTCGCCTTGCATCTGGGCCTTGAACGAGCAGCCGACACCGCAATAGGCGCAGGTCGTGAGCACGCTGTGTTCGGGCTGGCCCCATTGGATGACAGAGGTTTCCATCAGTGTTGCGGTCGGGCAGGCCTGGACACAGGCACCGCAGGAGACGCATTCGGAGTCCATGAACGACTCGCCCGCCCCCGCGGACACCTTAGAGTCGAACCCGCGGCCCTCGATGGTGAGCGCAAAGGTGCCTTGGACCTCTTCGCAGGCGCGCACGCAGCGTGAGCAGACGATGCACTTGGACGCATCGAAGCTGAAGTACGGGTTGGAGGTGTCGACCGGGGCACTCAGATGATTGGCGCCATCGAAACCATACCGAACCTGGCGCAAACCGACTTGCCCGGCCATGTCCTGCAACTCGCAATCGCCGTTGGCCGAACAGGTGAGGCAGTCCAGTGGATGGTCGGAGATGTACAGTTCCATTGTGTTGCGTCGCAGCCGGGCCAGCTTGTCCGACTGGGTACGCACGACCATGCCGTCGGCCACCGGTGTCGTGCAACTGGCGGGGGTACCGCGGCGACCGTCGATCTCCACCACGCACAGCCGGCAGGAGCCGAAAGCCTTGAGACTGTCGGTGGCACACAGCTTGGGGATGGCGACACCGGCCTCCACCGCCGCACGCATCACCGAGGTGCCGGCGGCCACGGTCACCGCGCGCCCGTCCACATGCAATGTCACCGGCGCGCCATCGTCGACCGCCGGCGTGCCGTAGTCCGTTTCCTTGATCAATGACATCGAAACGCTCCTGCGCCTTACGCGTTGGCCGCCAGCGCGGGCGCCGGGCGGTCGAAATCTTCGGGGAAGTGGGCCACGGCGCTCTGCACCGGCATCGGGGTCAATCCGCCCATGGCGCAGAGCGACCCGTCGGTCATCGTCTCGCACAGCTCATCGAGCAGGTTCAGATGAAAGCCCACCCGATCGCCTGCGATGATCCGGTCGAGCACCTCGACACCGCGTGTGGCGCCGATGCGGCAGGGCGTGCACTTACCGCAGGACTCCTTCGCGCAGAAGGCCATGGCGAACCGCGCCATGGCCGCCATGTCCACCGTGTCGTCGAACACCACCACGCCGCCATGACCGAGCATGGCGCCACGTTCGGCCAGCGACTCGTAATCCATGGCCACATCGAGGGCGGTCGTCGGCAGGTAGGCGCCCAGAGGGCCGCCGAGTTGGACGGCGCGCACCGGTCGGCCGCTGGCCGTGCCGCCGCCGAAGCCGTTGACCAGTTCGTCGAGGGTGACGCCGAAGGCCTTCTCGACCAGCCCGCCGCAGCGGATATTGCCCGCAAGCTGGAAGGGTTGCGTGCCCCGTGAACGGCCCTGACCGTAATCGTGATAGAAGGCGGCGCCACGGGCGAGAATCAACGGCACCGCCGCCAGGCTCAGAACGTTGTTGACCACCGTGGGCTGACCGAAAAGGCCTTGCAAGGCCGGCAGCGGCGGTTTGGCGCGGACCATCCCGCGGCGGCCTTCCAGGCTCTCCAGCATTGCGGTCTCCTCACCGCAGATGTAGGCGCCCGCACCGGTGCGGATCGACAGCTGAAATGCGCGGCCGCTACCGCGGATATCGTCCCCCAGCCAGCCGGCGGCGGCGGCCGCAGCAATGGCCTCGCGCAGGCTGGCGATGGCGTGCGGGTATTCGGAACGGACGTAGACCAGCCCCTGGGTCGCACCGACCGCAAGCCCGGCGATGGTCATGCCCTCGATGAGGGTGAGCGGGTCGCCCTCCATGAGCATGCGATCGGCGAAGGTCCCGCTATCGCCCTCGTCGGCGTTGCAGCAGATGTACTTCTGCGCCGCCGTCGCCTCAGCGACGGTTTTCCATTTGACGCCGGTCGGAAACCCCGCCCCCCCGCGACCGCGCAGGCCCGAGGCGGTCACCTCGGCAACGATGGCCTCGGGCGCCATCTCCAGCGCCCGGGTCAGACCGGCAAAGCCGCCGCTGGCCAGGTAATCGTCCACCGACGCCGGTTCGATCACCCCACAGCGGGCGAACGTCAGCCGTTCCTGCTTGACCAGATACGGGTGGTCGGCAATCGGCCCGATGCGCAGCGGATGGTCCGCGCCATCGAGCGCACCGGCATCGATCAGGCCGGCGACATCGCCGGGTGCCACCGGGCCATAGGCGATCCGCCCGGCCTCGGTAACCACCTCGAGCAACGGCTCCAGCCAGAACAGACCGTAACTGCCGGTCCGTCGCAGATCGACGGCGATTCCGCGCCGTTCGACCTCGGCGCGCAGTGCCGCACCCACACGGTCCGCCCCGACCGAAAGCGCGGCGGCATCGCGCGGCAAATACACTCTCGCGGCCGGCTCAGTCATGCCCCATCTCCCCGAGCAAAGCGTCGGCACGGCGGGCATCGACACGCCCATGCAGCTCGCCATCCAGCATGATGGCGGGCGACAAGGCGCAGTTGCCCAGGCAATACACCGATTGCAGCGTCACGCGGCCATCGCGTGTCGTGCCCTCGCCCTCCAGCGCCAGACGCCGGCACAGATGCGCCCAGGTGAGCTCGCCATTCATAGCCTGGCAGGCCTCCGCCCGGCACACCTGCAAGGTCCGCTCACCGGCCGGCTGGTCGCGAAAGTCGTGATAGAAACTCAGCACGCCATGCACGTCGGCGCGCGAGAGGTTCAGCGCCTCGGCCAGCACCGGGACAGCACCGGCAGGCACATGGCCAAAGCGGTGCTGGATGGCGTGGAGTATCTCGATCAACGCATGTGCCGCGTCGTCATGGCGACGACAGATAGCGCGGATCTCCACAAGCGGGAATTCCATTTGACTCTCCAAAGCGATGGCGGGTACCACCCGGGGTACCCCGACTGCAATGGAGCGCAGTCTAGAAACAGTCCAGAGCGCAGTGGAAATCGCTTGTGTCGATGGATGCAGAGGCGCGGTCGATGAATGCCGCGTTCGTCGACGAGATCGCAAGACCTGAGGCGGGGGTGGCTTCGACGAGCGGCGCCCGATGGGTATCGCTAGCGCTCGACCCATCCTGCATATCGCTCGACCGGCACATAACACTCCACCTGAACCACCCACCGCAGTGAGCCGTTTGGATCGGGCAGGTCATGTGCAGACCGTCGGCCGCATGGATGCGGCCGTCGAGCGTACATGGATGTATTCACAGCGCGTCTGAACATGACCTGCCCGATCCAAACGGCGGGGGACGGGCACCCGCGGGAGCAGGCGCCACCATGCCGATGCCCGCCTGGAGGCCAAGCTGCCCTAACCCGCGGCCCGCAGCAAACCGTTCGCATCGGCCGCGAACCGCTGCGCCGTGGCAACCAGTGCCTGGAGCAGCGGCGGTTGCTGGTCGCGATCCAGAATCACCAGACCCACGTCATGATCGACCTGCGGCGCCACCAACGCGATCGCACGCACCCCCTGCACCCGGCCGAGGATATTGACGAAATACTCCGGAAGAATGGCCGCCATGCGGGAAACCCGAATCTGCGAGAACGCATTGATGACCGAGTTGGTTTCAATGGCCGGAACCACCTTCTCGCCAAGGTCACGAAACACCGCGTCGATGATCCGGCGGTTCTGCATATCCGGCGTCAGCAGCACCAGCGGCTCGGCGGCAGCCAACGTCCAAGTGATCTGGCGCCGCCCTGCCAGCGGGTGCTCACTGCCGACGAACAAACTGTAGCGTTCGGTGTACAGACTGGTGCGACTGACCCGCTCCAGCGGCTCATTGTCCAGGTAGGTGAGCCCGGCATCGATGGCATGCTCCACCAGCGCCTGCTGAATCTCCACCGACGTGCGCGACAGCACACTCAACCGTACCTCGGGAAAATCCCGCCGCACCGCATCGGTAAATACGGCGGCCATGGGCAGGGCAGAGGGAATCACCCCAAGAACCAGGCGGCCATTGAGCCGTCCCTTGAGCTGGTTGAGCTCCTGCTCCATAGAGGAGAAATCATCCAGGATCCGGTGCGCCCAGTGCAGGATGCGCTCGCCCTCCGGCGTCAGCCGCTGATAACGGTGACCGCGCTCCACCACCGGCAGACCCAGCTCCTGCTCCAGTTGGCGAATTCGTCCGGACAACGTGGGCTGGGTGACATTGCAACGATCCGCGGCGCGGGTGAAATGCTTCTCCCGTGCGAGGGCCACCAAATACTGCAACTGTCGAATATCCACGGTGCACCGAATCCATTAGGAGCGACACCATGATCGTAAGCCCCACTGGCCCATTTCGTAAACAGAACATAAAAATGCAGCCAAATGCGCAGTGTCTCAGGAGTACCGGCGAGGCTCCCCAGGGGGACGACTCTTGAAGCGCTTGTAGCTCCACAGGTATTGCTCGGGGCAGTCACGGACGGCCGCCTCGACCGCGGCGTTCAGCACCGTCGCCGAACGGACCGGGTCCGGGTCGGCTACGCTGTCCGCGACGCGACGATACGCCAGTCGATAACCCTGGCCGGCAGGCTCGCGCAAGGCGACCAGCATGAACACCGGGCTGCCGTGCCTGGCCGCCAGCCGGCTGACCAGGGTGATGGTGGCCACCGGGACGCCGAAGAACGGTGCGAACACTCCACCTTCGGGGCCTGGGTCTTGATCGGGCAGGATACCGACCACCTCACCGGCTTTCAGGGCGCCCATCAGCGCGCGGACACCGCTGCGATCCGTCGGCACCGCCTTCGCTCCCGAGCGCTGCCGCCCGTGGCGGGTGATGGCGTCCAGCCCCAGACGCGAGGGGCGGTACAAGGTCGTCATCGCATGCCGTGCCGACAAGTACAAGCCGGCGACCTCCCAGGCGCCCAGATGCGGTGTCATGGCGATCGCCCCACGGCCCTCGGCCAGTGCCGCCAGCCATTCGCCCTCGCCGTCCACGGTGGTGACCCGCGCCAGCACCCGTTCGGACGGCCACAGCCACAGCGGACCGAGCTCCAGCACAGCGCAGGCGGTCTGTTTGAGGCTCTCGCGTGCCAGCCGGCGACGCGAGGCAGGGGACATATCAGGAAACGCGAGCTCAAGGTTGCGGGCGGTAACGTGCCTGAGCCGCGAGGGCAGGATGGCGACCACCGCACCCACGGCGCGCCCGAGCCGGCACAGCAGGGGCAGATCGCGGCGGGCACACCAGCGCAACAGCGCGGCGAGCACGACTCCCCGATCCATGGCGCTCAATCCAGCAGGTGGGAATCGTCCCGCGCCAGGACGGCCAGCGCGCGCGCGGCGTCACCGGCCGCGACCTGGAGCTTGATTCCGCCGATGGCCAGACCGTGCGGCCAATCGGTCTGGCCGATATGTTCATCGCGCAGCCAGGCGTCGATGCCATCGGCGGCAAGCTTGCCGCAGGCGATATGCGCATCGGTCACGAAATCGTACGTGGCGACGACGACTGGATCATCCATCACTGGGGGTTGTCGTCTTCGTCGAACAAGGCATCCAGATCCGGGCCGTTGTCGCCACCGTCACCGTCGGCCACTTTGCTGCGCCGGCGTTGCAGGTAGGCGTCGCGCTGGAACACGTAAGGGTCCAGCGCAGCACCACCGAAGGCCCGCTCAGCGCGCAGCAGGTCGGCACGGATATCGACGATGTCCACGGCGCGGGCAGCGTAGCGATGCGATTCGGGGTTGAGCTGGTTGAGCGGGTCGATCTGCGCATCGGCGACGATGCCGACGGTATCGCGGACCGTGGACGGACCCAGCAGCGGCAACACCACGTATGCGCCTTCGCCGACGCCCCAATAACCCAATGTCTGACCGAAATCCTCGCCCTGTTTGGGCAAGTCCATATAGCTGGCCACATCGAAAAAGCCCAACAAACCAAACGTGGTGTTGTAGACCACACGGCTGGCATCGATGGCGCTGGCCTCGGCCTTCAGTTGCAGAATGTTATTGGCAAGGCTCACCACATCGCGCAGGTTGCCGAAGACATTGGTGATGCCGTTGTCGATGATCTGCGGCGTCACGGCCTTGTAGGCTTGGGCGGTGGGCTTGAGCACGGCTTTGTCGACGGTATCGTTGAACTGGTAGACGGCACGGTTGACCGGCTCCAGAGGGTCCGCATTGCCATCGTCGCCCGGTGCCGTTGCGCAACCGGTGGCAAGGATGAACATCAGACCGGCAACGGCAATACAACGGAACGACTGATCCATGGGTTTGACCGGTGGCGGCAACAGGGCTGGTTATGATGGGTATGGGGTTTCGGGGCTTTCCGAAACAATTGAAACCCGATTCTACGTGCCCCGAGCACCAAACTGAACTGCTCAAACGGCACAGTATGGACCATACTCGCCGCATGGCCACGAGCGAGCGCGGAAATACCGCCCACGAACACGTGAACTTCTGGCGCGACCCGGCACTGGACGGCGCGCCGCTGTTGCACGCGCGTTATCTTACCCACCGCTTTGCCCGCCATGTGCACGACGGCTATGCCCTCGGTGTCATCACGGCCGGGGTGGAGGCCTTCGACTACCGTGGTACACGTCATTACGCCTGCGCCGGCGATATCGTCGCGGTCGCACCGGACGAGGTGCACACCGGCTCCGCAGGCCACGACGGGGGTTGGGCGTACCGCATGGTCTACCCTGATGCGCACAGGGTACAAGCGCTGGCCCGCGAGGCCTGTGGCTGGCGCGCGCCGCTGCCGTTCTTTCCCGACCCGGTCATACGCGATCCCGATCTGGCCGCGTCGCTGGCATCGTTGCACCGGGCGCTGGAGCAAGGCGTGGACCGCCTGGCGGGCGAGTCCGGCTGGCTGATGTTCATCGATGCCCTGGTGCGCCGACACGCCCAAGTACGCACGGCACGGCCGGATGTGCGCCAAGGTACCCGCGCCGTGACGCGGGCACGCGAGCTGCTTCACGGCTCCCTGGATGCCAGCCTGCCGCTGGAGACGCTGTCGCGCCATGCGGGCATGGCTGCCGCCCCGTTGGTCCGCGCGTTCACCCGCGAGATCGGCCTGCCGCCACATGCCTACCACCTGCAGCTGCGCCTGCGGTATGCAGCCGGTCTCCTGCGCGATGGGATTCCCGTGGCGGAGGCCGCGCTCGCGGCAGGCTTTGTCGACCAGAGCCACCTGACGCGGCATTTCAAACGCTGGATGGGCCTCACCCCCGCGGTCTACGCCGGCATGCGGTCAAGAACGTACAATCCAGAGCATCAGTAGGCGCTCTACAGTCACGGCCCATACCTGTCAGCGAGGTTGGACGTGAGCAGTCACTGTGTGATGGAAACCCCCTGGCCGGCCCGTCGACGGGCCATGATCGAAGGCGCACAAGCCATTGCGCCGCTGGTGCTCGGCGCTATCCCGTTCGGCCTGATCTTCGGCGCCCTCGCCGCTACCGGTCCGCTGGGTGTCGCCGGTGGCGCCATGATGTCCGCCCTGGTGTTCGCCGGCTCCGCCCAATTCATCGCGCTGGGGCTCATCGCGGCCCATGTCGGCGTCGGCCTGATCGTGCTGACGACACTGGTGGTCAACCTGCGCCACCTGCTCTACGCCGCCGCGCTTCTGCCGCATGTGCGGTCGCTGTCGCAGCGCTGGAAACTGACCCTGGGCTTCACACTGGTGGATGAGGTGTTCGCCGTGGTCATTGCCCGCTACCAGCGGCGGGCAGGCGATCGCATGAACCCGTGGTTTCATGCCGGGGCGGCGCTGACGATGTACGTCAATTGGCAGTTGTGCACCTGGGCGGGTCTGGCGCTGGGCCGGGCCATTCCGGATGCCGCGAGTTGGGGCTTGGACTTCGCCATGGTGGCAACCTTTATCGGCATGATCGTCGCCTACACCCGGGAGCGCCCCATGTTGGTCGCCGCCGTGAGCGCTGGCATCGCATCCGTCATCGCCCACGATCTGCCCCACCAGGCCGGTCTCATGGTCGGCGCCTTGATCGGCGTCGGTGCCGGCATCGTCATGCACCACGGCCGGGGTCGACGCCGATGAGCGCTCTGTGGATCGTCCTGGGAATGGCTGCGGTGACGTTCCTGATCCGCTATCCCTTGCTGGGTGTCAGCGGCAAGCTGCGACTCTCACCCCTGGTGGTGGATATCTTGCGCTTTGTCCCGCCTGCGGTGCTCTCGGCGATCATCGTTCCGGCCGTGGTGTTCGACGCCGATGGCGCAATGGACCTTTCACCAGCCAACCCGCGGCTTTGGGGCGCGGCCGCAGCGCTGGCCGCAGGGCTTTGGCGGCGCGATCTGCTCAGCCCGATTATCGCGGGCATGGCGGTTTTCTATCTCGTCCGGTTTACTGTCTGAGGCAAACCACAGCCACACCTGACCGACCGGACACTCGATGCGCCCGCACACCGGACTCATTCCCTTGCACCTCGCCGTGCTGTTGTTCGGCATTGCCGGACTGTTCGGCAAATGGCTGCTGCTTGGCCCCTTGTTCATCGTCTTCGGCCGCACCAGCGTGGCCGCCGCCGCCTTGCTCGCCTGGCAGGGCGGACGCGGCCGTCTACAAAGCCCGTGTGGCCAAGCGGGCTGGCTGGTGATCAGCGGCATTTTGCTGGCCGTGCACTGGGCCAGCTTCTTTCACGCGATACAGGTCTCCACCGTGGCGCTCGGCCTGCTGGGCTTCGCCAGTTTCCCGGTGTTCGTGACGGTGCTCGAGCCCCTGGTATTCCGTGAGCGCTTCCGCCCCATCGACGGGGTCACCGCGGGCATCGTCTGCGCGGGGCTCGTCCTGGTGGTGCCCGAGTTCGATCTGGCAGCCGGCGGCACCCGGGGCGTGCTCTGGGGGGTGGTCTCGGGTTTCAGCTTTGCCATCCTGGCGCTGCTCAATCGCGCCCGGGTCCGTGTGCTGGCGCCGATGAACCTGGCGTTTTACCAGAATGCCGTCGCGGCGCTGGTTTTGCTGCCTTTCGTCCTTGGCGATTGGCCGGCACTCGATGCACGCGATATCGGCCTGCTCCTCATCCTCGGCCTGGCCTGCACCGCACTCGCGCATGCCTTGTTCATCGCCAGCCTGCACCAACTGCGTGCCCAACTGGCCAGTCTCAGCGCTGCGCTGGAGCCGGTGTACGGTATCGCCTTCGCCTGGCTGCTGCTGGCCGAAGTACCGGACACGAGAACCCTGGCCGGCGGGTTGTTGATTCTTGCCGGGACCGTCTGGGCGTCCCGGGTGCGGGCCGGCACACATCCATCCTGAGCGGCGCAATCCACGACCTGCACCAAGTGCTAGTCTTCATCGAGCACAGCATGGACGAACCCGACTTGGCGGCGACACTCGTCATGAACGAGGCCGGATGCCTTTGTCGGAACTGTCGGCGGTCCGCTGTGCCTGAACACGGTGCACCACATACCCAGAAGGAGTGCATAGTCCAATGAAGGCGGAACACGGCGTGGATGCCTACGAACCCCACCAGGACGAGCCCTACATGAACCCGAACCAGCTGGCCTGGTTCAAGGCACGTCTGGAAGAATGGCGTGACTCGATTCATGAAGACATACGCAACACCTTGGACGATCTGCGTGAAGGCGGCGATCGCGATGTCGGCGACGACGCCGACCGTGCCGAACAGGAGGCCCTTCAGGCACTGGAGCTGCGTACGCAGGACCGCGAACGCAAACTGCTGCGCAAGATCGACGAAGCCCTCGCACGGATTGCCGATGGCAGCTACGGCTGGTGCGAGGACACCGGTGAGCCCATCGGAGTGGAGCGGTTGAAAGCCCGGCCGGTCGCGACCTTGTCGGTTGACGCCCAGGAGGAGCGCGAGCGCCGGCAGATGCTTGGCAGTCTCTAGGGACGCTCTGATTGACGTCCTCGGGCGACGGTCCGGCAGGTGGTGCCGACCCCCGCCCTCTGGATCGGGTGGGTCATGATCAGACTCGCTGTGAACACATCCGTGTGCGCTCGACGGCAGCATCCATGCTGCCGACGGTCTGATCATGACCCACCCGATCCAGAGGGCTCACTGCAATGGCCAATTCACGCCCGAATACCCACCCCTCGGTGCATCAGGTTCAGACACAGCCACGACAAGCCGGCGATGAACCCCAGGATGATCACAAACGCCCATACCACCGGAATGTCCGACACACCCAGAATGCCGTAGCGAAACGCATTGACCATGTAGAGGATCGGGTTGAGCAGTGACAGCGTTTGCCAGAACGAACCCAGCAGGTCGATGGAGTAGAACACCCCGCCCAGATAGGTCAGCGGTGTCAGCACGAACGTCGGCACGATGCTGATATCGTCGAACGTCTTGCCGAAAATGGCGTTGAGAAAGCCACCCAGCGAAAACAGTATCGAGGTCAGAATCACCACGAGAATCGTGATCGGCAGGTTGTTCACCGATAACTCGGTAAAGAACAGCGCCACCAGCGTCACCACCAGACCGACCATCAAACCTCGGGCCACGCCCCCGGCCACGAACCCGGTGAGGATCAGCCAATCGGGAATCGGCGAGACGATCAGCTCCTCCACATGACGTTGGAACTTGGCACTGAAGAACGACGACACCACATTCGAGTAACTGTTGGTGATCACCGCCATCATGATCAGCCCCGGGGCGATGTATTGCATGTAGTTGTAACCGCCCATATCCCCGATTTGCGAGCCGATCAGGCGCCCGAAGATGACGAAGTACAAGGTCATTGTGATGGCCGGCGGCAGAATGGTCTGCACCCAGATGCGGATGAAGCGCAGAAACTCTTTGATGACGATGGTTTTGAACGCGATGGCATTGGCATTGAGGCTCATACCGCGCCCTCCGTTCCGGCCTGGCGCCCGACCAATCGCATGAATAACTCCTCCAGACGGTTGGTTTTGTTGCGCAGGCTCATGACCTCGATGCCGCGGGCGCTTAGGGCGGCAAACAAGGCATTGATACCCTGCTCCCGGGTCACCTGCACCTCCAGTGTGGTGTCATCGACCTGCGCCAGCACATACCCCTCCACCAACGGCAATGCACTGACCGGCGCGCTCAGGTTGAGCACGAAGGTTTCGCTATGCAGCTGTGACAACAGGTTCTTCATGCGGGTGTTCTCGACCAGCCGGCCGTGATCGATGATCGCGATATTGCGGCACAGGCTTTCGGCTTCCTCCAGGTAGTGCGTGGTCAGGATGATGGTCGTGCCCCGGGCGTTGATGGTGCGCAGGAACTCCCACATCGAGCGCCGGATCTCGATATCCACACCGGCGGTCGGCTCATCCAGAATCAGCAATCGCGGTTCGTGGACCAGTGCGCGGGCGATCATCAACCGCCGCTTCATGCCGCCGGAGAGCTCCCGCGCCTGATCTTTTCGCCGCTCCCACAGGCCCAACTGATCGAGTACGACTTCCGCCCGCCCCCAAGCCCGTTTGCGCGGGATACCGTAATAGCCGGCCTGGTTGACCACGATCTCGCCCACCGGCTCGAACTGGTTGAAGTTGAACTCCTGGGGAACCAGGCCGATGAACGTCTTGGCCTGCGCCAGTTGTGTATCCAGGTCGGCACCGAACACCTGCACCCGCCCTGCGGTCTTCTTGACCAACGAGCTGACGATGCCGATGGTTGTGGACTTGCCCGCCCCGTTGGGGCCGAGCAGGGCAAAGAAGTCGCCCTCCTCTACTTTCAGATCGATGCCCTTCAATGCTTCGAAGCCGTTGCGGTAGGTTTTTCGTAAATCGGTGATCTCGAGTGCGATGGTCATGGACCTTCAATCGTCGCTGGCGTCCGTCCCGGGCGACAGCCAGCGGGCCATCGCCGGTGTGGCCCGGGTGTCGAAACCCGCTTCGGAACGCGTGATGAAATAGGCCGCCAGCCCTTCCCGGCGGGCCGTCTCGTAGCCGTGCTCCGGCCCGAGCACGAACAGCGCCGTGGCCCAGGCGTCGGCAAGCGTGGCGCTATCGGCGACCACCGACACCGAGGCCAACCGATGCGCCACGGGCCAGCCGCTTCGCGGGTCGATGATGTGGCCGAATTCGCGGCCGCCCAGCGCCACGCGATTGCGGTAGTCACCCGATGTCGCCACGGCCACGTCGGCCAGATCAAGCCGTATGAACGGTTCCTGCACGCCGCCATCCGGCCGCTCTACAGCGATACGCCACGGCTCGTGGCGGCGATTGTACCCCAACGTACGGACTTCGCCGCCGATCTCGACCAGGCCGCGGGTCTGCCCGAATCGGCGCAGCACAGCGATGAGGCGATCGACTGCATACCCCTTTCCGATGGCCGAGACATCGAGCATCAGGTCAGGGCGGCACTTGCGCACCGCGGGCGGCTGGCGCCGGTAGGCCAGACAGCGCTGGTCGACCCGTTTGCGGGCCGCGGCCAGGGCAGAGGTATCGGGAATGTCCACAGGCGCCTCATCCGGGCTGAAGCCCCACAAGGCCACCAGCGGCGCGACGCTGATATCGAAGGCCCCCGCGCTTGCCCGATGCACCTCGTCGGCCCGCGCCAGCACCTCCACCAGCATCGGGCTCGATGGAACCCATTCGCTGCCGGATTGACGATTGAAGCGGGATATCTCCGACGCCGGCGCGTAGGTGGACAGGGCCGCCACCACAGACGCCAACTCCTGGTCCACCGCAGCTTGAAGGCTATCCCGCTGGGTCGCCGCCAACTCCCCCGGCACGACGATGGCATAGCGGGTACCCATGGTCGGCCCGCGCAAAACAACATCGGCCGGCAACGCGTGCGTCCATCGCCAGAGCACCCACACGGCGATGCCGGCCAGCAGCACGGTGCCCAATACGACGATGCGGCGCGTCATGGGTGCAGCCGATAAAAAAACGAACACCGCCAGGAGGCGGCATTCGTAAAGGGTACAACCAGGAGTGAATCGGGAGAGGAATCAGTACGACACGGCGAGCCGAGCCGGAGCGCCACGGGACGAAGAGGGGTCGCTGCTGGGAACCTCGATGACCGACCGGGGGAAACCTCGCCGGCGGGCTTCGGTCCATGCGGCCTGTGCATTCTCGGCGTAGACATAGCCCACCCATTGTCGGTCGCGACTGGGCTCACTGTAAGCGACAAGGTACTTTCGGCTTTCCATATCCTTGATCCCTGAGACTTGCCTGCGCTGTGGTGCGAATTGTTACACGCAAGACACAATTGGTGGCGAATAGTGCCACATTGCCTGTAGGAATCAAGCCTTTACAACACACCGTTCGCCCCTGCGAAATTACCTTTGGGACGCTCAAGTCCGACAGGCTCCTAGACGAACCACCGTCGGCGAGTCGGGCTCGGCGCCCAGCCAGGCCGCCAGCCTGTCACAGCGGTCCGGGCCTGCGCAGATCGTATAGTCCTCGGTAAATGGCGACCACGTCAGCCGGATCTCCCGCTGTGGCGGCAAGGCTGGACGGTAATGCCACCACCCGTCCATCAACACCGCACCGGGGGGCGGGTCCATGCCCGCCCCGGAGCCTTGGATCCTGGCAGTCTCCAGCACCACAGTGTCCCCCACCAGCCGATAGGTCTCCGCCCACCCGGTACGTTCCACCGAATGCGTCCACTGAACGCTGACCGCGCTGGCATCCAATGCCACCACGGTCAGCCCCAAAGCCAGGCACAAGCCGCTCATGCCGTGACCGGTTTCAGGCGGTTGCGCCACCAGTGCCAGCCAAGAACCGCTGCCGCCAGTGCAAAGCCGATTTCATCGGTGATCGGAAGCGCCACGATGAGCGTGAATGCGGCGACCATCGCCAGCACCCGCTCAGGCCAGGTCAGCCGATGACGCAGGTAGCCGATGGATGCCGCTCCCCACAGGCCGATCGACACCAAGGCTTTGAACACCACGTAGGCGGTGGCCACCAGCGTGCCCTCCTGCATCATCAATGCCGGTGCATACACGGCCATGTACGGGACTACGAAACCCGCGATGGCCACCCGCATACACTGGAGGCCGATCTGCAGCCCCGGAACCCGGGCGATGGGCGAGGCCGCGAACGCCGCCAGCGCCACCGGGGGCGTGAGGTCGGCCATGATGCCGAAATAGAACACGAACATGTGCGAAACCAGCAGCGGCACGCCCAGCTCCAGCAGCGCCGGCGCCGCCAGCGAACTGGTAATGATGTAGTTGGGTATGGTCGGGATCCCCATACCGAGAATCAGGCAGGTGATCATCGTGAGGAACAGGCTCAGGAACAAACTATGCTCGCCCAGGCTGATGATCACGCTGGCGAACTGCGTGGCCACACCAGTGAGGGTCGATACCCCGATGATGACGCCCACGATGGCACAGGCCACACCGACCCCCAGCGCATGGCGTGCACCCTCGGCCAACGCGTTGACCGACAGCCACAGGGTCGCCCGCCCGCCTTTGTGCCACAGGTTGATCGCCGCCAGGACGGCCACCAGGAGCATGACCACGCCGATTCCAAAGCGGAAGAACAGGCTGCATGCCAGCCCGAGCGCCACCCACAGTGCAATGCGTAGCGCCAGCCCCTGGAGCTTCAGGGCCAGGCTGGCGCCGAGAATGAGTACGACAGTGAGGAACAAACCCACGGTGCCCGAGAACAACGGCGTGTACCCGGTGAACAGCAAATAGACCAACACCGCCAGCGGCAGGATCAGGTACCAGCGCGCCTTGAGCGCCGTCCAGGGGTTGGGGCATTCGGCCTTGGTCAACCCTTTGAGACCCAACCGGCCAGCCTCCAGGTGCACCATCCAGAACACCGTGACGAAGTACAGAATCGCCGGAATGATGGCTGCCTTGACCACTTCCACGTAAGCGATGCCCAGGGTCTCAGCCATGATGAAGGCCACCGCGCCCATGACCGGCGGCATGATCTGCCCGCCCATGCTGGCGGTGGCTTCGACCGCGCCGGCGAAGGCGGGGCGATAGCCGAAGCGCTTCATCAGCGGGATCGTGAACTGCCCGGTCGTCACCACGTTGGCGACACCCGAACCGTTGATCGTCCCCATCAGGCCCGAAGACACCACCGAGACCTTGGCCGGACCGCCTTGCTTGTGACCCACCGTCCCCATGGCGAAATCGGTGAACAGCTTCACCATGCCCGCTTGTTCAAGAAAGGTGCCGAAGAGGATGAAAAGAAAGATGTATGTCGAGGACACATAAGTCGGAATGCCGTAGATACCTTCGGTACCCAGGGTGATCTGCTCGATAACCTGCTCGGGCGCGTAGCCACGATGGTTCAGCGGGGCGGGCAGGTATTGGCCAAGGAACGCATAGGCCAGGAACAGTCCGCAGATGATCGGCAGCGCAACACCCATGACGCGGCGAGCCGCTTCGAACACCAGGATCAAGACCAGTGAACCCACCACCAGGTCCGCAGTGCTGGGGTCCCCTGCGCGCCACACCAGATCGGCCTCAAAGACCCATTGGTAGAGACCCAGGATGAAACCGCCGATACCCAGAACCCAAAACAACGTGCGCGGCAGGACGCCACGGCTGCCCGCGGCCGCCAGCGCGAAGATCAGCAGCAGCAAAAAGCCCACATGCAGCGAGCGAACGACGAGACTGGACAACGGGCTGAACGCCGCCATCCAGACTTGAAAGACGGAAAACGTGACGGCAATGGCGAAAATCAGCCGCGCCGCATAGCCGCCTGACGCTGACAGCGCCGGCGTTTCGGCCGTGGTATCCATGGTGGTTGCCCGTTGTGATCGTTATGGAAACCGCCCCCGGGATGTGTCCGGGGGGCGGTCGGCCGCGCAGGCTGCGGCCGCTTCTTCGTTACAGTGCCGCTACTTCAGCGCACCCACTTCACGATAGTACTTCTCGGCACCCGGATGCAGAGGGATCGGCATGCCGACCGTCGCGGCCTCCAGGCTGATGCCCTTGGCGGCGGCATGGGCGGCGACCATCTGATCAAGGTTCTCGAACATGCCCTTGGTCATCTGGTAGACCACCTCTTCGGGCACATCCGAATGGGTGACCAGGAAGTTCTTGATTGCCACGGTGGCCACGTCGGCATCCTGACCTTCATAGGTGCCGGCGGGAATGACCGAGGCCTGGTAGGCGGCATCGTCGATGGCGCCAACGACATCGGCAGGCACCTCGACCACGGTGATCGCCACGGAGCTGGCCAGGTCGCGGATCGAAGCGACACCCAGACCGGCGGACTGCAAGGTGGCGTCCAACTGGCGGTTCTTGATCAACTCGACAGATTCACCGAAGGGCAGGTACTCGACCTTGCCCAGATCGTCATAGGTGATACCGGCGGCGCCGAATACCGCACGGGCATTGAGCTCGGTACCTGATTTGGGCGCGCCCACGGAAACCCGCTTGCCTTTGAGGTCGGCGAGCGTGGTGATGCCCGAGTCCTTGCTGGCCACGATCTGGATGTAATTGGAATACATGCCGCTGATGCCGCGCAGCTTGTCCAGCGGCGCCTTGAACCCCTGCTCGGTATCGCCACGCCAGGCAGCGCTCACCGAGTCGCCCAGGGCCAGCGCGGCCTCGCCACGACCGGCTTGCAGCAGGTTGAGGTTCTCTACCGACGCCTTAGTGGACTGCACCGCCGGACGCGCATCGGTAACGGCCGATTCGTAGATCTTGGACAGGGACACGCCCAGGGGATAATAGACCCCGCTGGTGCCGCCGGTGAGGACGTTGATGAATTGCTCGGCCGAAGCGGTGTTCAAAGTCAGGCCTGCGGTCAGCGCCGCAGTCGACAGGGCGACGGCAAGCCGTCGCGTGAAACGCGAATGACGCATGCTGCTTCCTCCAATCAGGTTTGTTGTTGTGCGCCCGAATCCCGGACGTCGCCCCAACCTAATGCATGCGCCGCGCCATAATTAATAAATTCAATAACAACAACAAGTTGCCTAATGCCGTTGTGGTGCATGAGTACACGGTGAGCGAGAAGCTGCCGATGCCATCTCACTCAATCGGCAGATTCCTGCCGATCGTCCACAACCCGCCGTCGATCGATCCCCAGGCGGTTCATCTTGTCGTTGAGGGTTCGCCGCGGCAGGCCGAGTTCGTCCAGGACGGCGCGGACCTCACCGTGATGGCGGCGCAAGGCATCCTCGATGAGCTGACGCTCGAAGGCGTGTACCCGTCGCGCAAAACTGCCATCGTCCGCCTCGATGGCCGCGGGCAGGGCCGCGGAGCCCGGAATGTGCAGCCCCAGGCCCATGGCGTAGCGTTCGGCCACGTTGCGCAACTCGCGTACGTTGCCCGGCCAGTCGTGCGCCAGCAGCCGGTCCATGGCGACGGGATCGAGGACCGGCGGTTCGCGCTCGCCGGCCACCAGGCTGACCAGGTGCTGGAACAGTAGCGGGATGTCTTCGCGGCGCTCGCGCAGCGGCGGCAAACTCAGCTCCACCATGTTGATGCGGTAGTAGAGATCGGCTCTGAAGGCGCCGGCACGACTGGCCTCGGCGAGATCCACCTTGGTGGCGGCGAGCACGCGGATATCCAGCCGCACCGGCTGGTTGGAGCCCAGCCGCTCGATCTCGCGTTCCTGCAACGCGCGCAACACTTTGGCTTGCAATGCCAGGGGCATGCTTTCGATCTCATCCAGGAACAGCGTGCCGCCTTGGGCGTGCTCGAACTTTCCCACTCGGCGCTGGCGGGCACCGGTGAAGCTCCCCGCCTCGTGGCCGAACAACTCGCTCTCGGCGATGCTCTCGGGGATGGCGGCACAGTTCACCGCCACGAAGGGCTTGCCGGCCCGGGGGCTGGCCGCGTGGAGGCATCGCGCCACACGATCCTTGCCGGTGCCGGTCTCGCCGAGCAGGAGGACGTCGGCATGCAGCCCAGCCAACGTGGCCAGTTGCCGACGCAGCGACAACATGGCCGGCGCGTTGCCGACCAGCGCCGCAAAGGGATCGTCCTGACGGCCGGAGAGCTGCCGCCGCAGCTGACGGTTCTCCACCACCAGGCGTCGCTTCTCGCTGGCGCGGTGGATCGTCTCCAACAGCCGTTCGGGGGAGAACGGCTTCTCGATGAAGTCATAGGCCCCATCGCGCATGGCCTGCACCGCCATGGCCACATCGCCGTGGCCGGTGATGAGCACCACCGGTAGGTCGGGATCGCGGCCGACGATGGTTCGGGTCAGCGCCAAGCCATCCATGCCCGGCATCTTGACGTCACTGACGATGACATCGGGATCATCCTGCGCCAGCCAGGTCAGGGCCGACTCGGCATCGGCGCAGCCGTGTACGCTCAGGCCGGCCAGCTCCAGCCATTGCGCAGTGGCCTTGCGCACCACCGCATCGTCGTCGACCAGCAGAATGCTCATGCCGCCGGCAGCCCCATCTCGAACACCGCTCCACCCCCGTCGTGGTTGTCGGCTTTCAGATACCCGCCGAAATCGCGGACGATACCGTAAGACAGGGACAAGCCGAGCCCGAGCCCCCGTCCCACCGGCTTGGTGGTGAAGAACGGGTCGAAGAGTTTATCGAGGCTGTCCGCCTCGAGGCCCGCACCATTGTCACGCACGCGCAGGACGATGCGATCATCCCGCTGCTGCGCATCTATCCAGACTGTCGGCGAGGGTACGCCTTCCACCGCATCGAGTGCATTGCGCACGAGATTGCCCAGCACCTGCTCGAGGCGAACTTGATCGGCCATCACCGCCAGAGGTTGTTCCGGCTCACGCCAGTGGACTGTCACCGATTCGCCATCGATGCGGTTGGCCAGCATGCGCAAAGTGGCGACCACCACGGCGGCAAGCCCGATAGGCTCCAACCGGCCCGGTGTCTTGTGGGCGAAGGTCTTTAGCTGGCCGGTGATCGCCGCCATGCGATCGGCCATGCCGCGAATCGCTTCCAGGTTTTCCTCCACCGTGTCTATGCGCCCTTTGCGCAGCAGCAGCCGCGAACTGGCGAGGAAGGTCTGGATGGCTGCAAGCGGCTGGTTGATCTCATGGGCGATACCGGCGGACATCTGCCCCAGCGCGGCCAGTTTCCCCGCCTGAACCAGCTCGGCCTGGGTGTCGCGCAGCTCCTGCTCGGCGCGCTGGCGGTCGCCGATCTCCCGCAGAAGGTGTTGGTTGGCCAACTGCAACTGGGCGGTTCGCTGGGCGACCTGCGCCTCCAGCTCATCCTGGGCGCGCAGGCGGGCGCGCAGGTGTTGCTGACGCAAACGAAGGTAGAGACCCAGCGTGATCAAGGCCAGCATCGCGGCGGCCGCGGCGAAAGCCACTTGCGCGCTTTGCCGGTTGACTGGCTCGACGCGGCTGAGAAAGTGCACGGTCCAGCCCAGATCCTCCAGGGGCTGGGCCTGACGCAGGTATTCCACATCCTCGATGATGATCCGCTCACCACCGCCGGCCAACGGGCGCGGCTGCCCCACAGCCAGGGGCTGAAGACTCAACTCCCGGTACTGACGTGTCGCCGCCAACTCCATACGCACGACGTCGGCCAGCGGGTTCAAGCTGCGGTAACGCCACCCGGGGGTGCTGGCGAGGAATACGATGCCATTGCGGTCGCTCACCAGCACCTGCTCGCCGGCGTCGGCCCAATCCTCCTGCAAGGGCTCGAGGTCCACCTTGACCGCCACCACGCCAACCACATCGCCGCCGCGGCGGATGGGGTGCGACATGAAGAACCCGGGCCGGCCGGTGGTCACACCGATGGCGAAGTACTGGCCCGGGCGCTCGGCGAGCGCATCCTGAAAGTACGGCCGGAAAGCGTAGTTCTGATCGACGAAGGAATCCGGGAACCGCCAGTTGCTGGCCGCCAGCGTCAGGCCCTGGCGATTCATCACGAACACGGCGGCGGACCCGGCAGCCTCGTTGAGCGCCTCCAGAACCCGGTTGGCCGTATCCACGGCGTCGTCGCCGGCAGGCTCGAACAAACGCAGGATGTCGTGATTGCCGGCGACGACGAACGGCAGATAGTCGTACTGCGCCAAGGCGCCGCGAAGGCTGCTGGCATAAAGGGACAGCCTCTGCTCGCCATTGCCCGCGAGCTCCCCCAACCCCCAGCGCTGCGACACCTGCCAGGCCATCGCGGTCGCAACAGCCATCAACACAGCCAGCGCAGGGGCCACCACGCGCCAGCGGTGGCGGGAACGAGCCAGCCCGGTCTGCGGCCGGACGCCGTGAGCGCCTATCGCCGCCATAGGGGGCTCATCGCAGCAGTAGCAACAACGAACCGCGACCGCGGATGAGATTCAACAATACCTGGTCCGTAGCGAGCTCTAGAGTCGACAGATCAGCGATGGAGCTGACCGGCTGGCGATTGATCGCCGTAATCACATCACCGGCCCGTAACCCACTTCGGGCCGCCGGGCTGGTGGGCTCGACATCGGCCACCAGGACCCCGGCTACGCGGCCGTAGAGCGGGTCGCCCGCAGCCAACTCCTGCAAGCGTGCGCCGCTCAGGCGCCGGTGCACGGCTTCGCCGGCCAGGGCATGCACCGCGGCCTCGCTGATGCTGGCGCTGATGCGCAGGGCCCGGCCATCGCGCAGGATGTCCAACTCCACCGAGGTTCCGACACGCAGCAGGCCAATGGCGTTGCGCAGTTGGCCGGAGCTGGTCACGGCGCGACCGTTGATCGCAGTGACCACATCGCCCGGCTGCAGGCCGGCACGATCGGCCGCCGACCCGCCCACTACCTGAGTGACCACGGCTCCGGTGTGCGGGGTGAGGCCGAAGGCCGCGGCCAACTCGGCAGTGAGATCCTGCGTGGTGACACCCAGTTGCCCGCGATCGATCTCGCCATAGGTCACCAGTTGCTCGACCAGCGCCCGCACCATGTTGGCCGGCACCGCAAAGCCTATCCCGACATTGCCGCCACCAGGGGCAATGATGGCGGTGTTGATGCCAACCAGCTCCCCGCGCAGGTTGACCAGAGCGCCCCCGGAATTACCGGGGTTGATCGACGCGTCCGTCTGGATGAAATCTTCATAGCCCTGGATGCCCAGGCCCGTGCGCCCCAGCGCGCTGACGATGCCCGAGGTGACCGTCTGGCCAAGTCCGAAGGGGTTGCCGATCGCGACCAC
This sequence comes from uncultured Candidatus Competibacteraceae bacterium, assembly GCA_965652545.1. GTDB lineage: Bacteria > Pseudomonadota > Gammaproteobacteria > Competibacterales > Competibacteraceae > CBFGWV01. The sequence continues at coordinate 35,671 of CBFGWV010000006.1, forward strand.
GAAATCGCCCACCCGGACACTGTCAGAGTCGGCAAACGGCAGGGCGATGAGCTGTTCGGCGGGTACCCGGATGACGGCCACGTCCGTCTCGCCATCCGTTCCGACCACCTCGGCCTCGAGTTGACGCCCATCGTTGAGGGTTACCTGGATACGGTCGGCATGTTCGATCACATGATTGTTGGTGACGATGAGCCCGCGTGCCGCGTCCACGACCACACCCGAGCCCTGGCTCTGCACCTGGCGCTCTCGCGGTTGTGCAGGCACATCGAAGAAGCGGCGAAAGAACGGGTCGTCCAGCAAGGGATTGCGACGGGCCGCAACCCGCGTAACCGTGGCGATGTTCACGACTGCCGGTGTGGCCTCCTCCAGCATCGGTGCCAGGGTCGGCAAGGGCTCGCCATCGACTGCCGGCGGCAACGCGGCAAACACCGGAGCCTGCCATATGCCAAGGGTCAGTAACAGGATCGCAAGCAAACGTCGGCTCATGGGTCCCTCGCGCAACGGCTCAACGCCCGGCCCGCGGGTCGAATCCCGCCTCATCGGCCATGGCCAGATACAACTCGCGCAGTCGTGTCGACACGACTGGCGGATTGACGATTTGCAGCACGGCAAACTGATCGCCCGGGGGTGCGCCGGGCAGGCCGCGCCCACGCAGGCGCAACCTGCTGCCACCCTGAGCGCCCGCGGGGACGGACACGGTTACCGTGCCCGCCAGTGTCGGCACCGGCACCTTGGCACCCAAAGCCGCCTCCCAAGGGGTCAGCGGCAGATCGACCGAGACATCGCGTCCTTCGAGCCGAAACCGCTCGTGGGGCGCGATGCGCACCGTCAGCAGGGACTGCCCCTGGCCATTGGGCCCGGCCCCGGGAAGACGCAGCTTCTGCCCATCCACGGTACCGGCAGGGATTTTCACATTCAAGGTGCGTTCACCGCCGGCGCCGGAGAGCTGCATGGTACGGCGAGTGCCGGCATAGGCCTCCTCCAGCGATACGGTGACCTCCGCAGCGGCCGTCGTCGGTGCGGCACGTGAGCGCGGACGGCGCGGGCCGCCGCTGCGCGCCGCACCGAACAACGACTCGAAGAAGTCGCTGAAATCGCCACCGGCGAAGCGAAAACCACTACCGGCTCCAGTGCCGCCCATGTTCTCGAAATCCCGAAACGCGTTGGGATTCCACCCCGGCGGCGGACGGAAATCCTGGCCGGCATGCCAGCCGCTGCCCAGCGAGTCGTAGGCCTGGCGCTTCTTCGGGTCGTGCAAGACCTCATAGGCTTCGCTGATGGTCTTGAACCGCTCCTCGGCATCCTGCTCCTTGCTGACATCCGGGTGATACTTGCGCGCCAGGCGCCGGTACGCCTTCTTGATGTCGTCGATACCCGCATCACGGCTGACGCCGAGTACTTTGTAGTAGTCCTTGAAGTCCATCTGCAGCTTTGTTGTCGATTGCGCATTCGCCCCGCGGCGAAGCTTACACCTCCACGCTGATCTTGCGCGGCATGGGTCCGCTCGAGCGCGGGACTGCTGATCTATGAGCCGGATGTAGGTATGGCAGTACCGTTTTCAAGTCCCCCCACCGGCGACGTATGATCGGCGGTGCGCCAACGGTGGAGACCACCCATGCCAACGCCCCGGGAATTCGTCCCCTTGAATATCGCCGTGCTCACGGTGTCCGATACACGCAGCGAGGCGGAGGATGTCTCCGGCAAGCTGCTGGCTGAGCGGCTGACCGGTGCCGGCCATCACTTGGCGGACAAGGCCGTCTGCCGCGACGATATGTACCGCATCCGTGCGTTGGTATCGGCCTGGATCGCCGACCCGGATGTGCAGGCGATCATCACCACCGGCGGCACCGGCGTGACCGGCCGGGATGGCACACCCGAGGCGGTGAGCGTGCTGCTGGATAAGACCATCGAGGGCTTCGGAGAACTGTTCCGTTGGCTGTCCTACGAGGATATCCGCACCTCGACCGTCCAGTCGCGGGCCTTGGCCGGTGTCGCCAACGGCACCTACCTGTTCGTGCTGCCGGGCTCCTCCGGTGCCTGTCGCCTGGCCTGGGACCGCATCATCCAGGAGCAACTGGACTACCGTCACCGCCCCTGCAACCTGGTTGAACTCCTGCCCCGCTTGTTGGAACGCTGAGCATGAGCACAGCCAGTCCGCAGCGGCTGGGCATTGCCCTGGGTAGCGGTGCGGCGCGAGGGTGGGCCCACATCGGTGTCCTGCGCGGCCTGGCCGAGCTGGATATCCACCCGGACATCGTCTGCGGCACCTCCGCCGGCGCCATCGTCGCTGCCGCGTACGCCAGCAATCGGTTGGATGCGCTTGAGACCTGGCTGGAGTCCATTACCCGTTGGGATGTGATACGCCTGATGGAATGGGGCAACAGTGGCCTGACCGGCAGCAGCCTGATGGACGCGTTCTGCCAGCATGTCCCCGAACAATTGATCGAGGCGCTGCCGCACCCTTTCGGTTGCGTCGCCACCGATATCCACAACGGCCGCGAGGTGTGGTTCACGCGCGGGTCCCTGCGCGATGCGGTGCGGGCGTCGATCGCCCTGCCCGGATTGCTTCGCCCGGTGGCGCATGATGGCCGCTGGCTGGTCGACGGCGGCCTGGTGGACCCGGTGCCGGTCAGTCTGTGCCGCGCCCTTGGAGCGGACAGGGTCATCGCCGTCAGCCTCAACGGCTTGTTGATGCAGGACTCGCCGCCCAGTCACGCCGCCCGCCGGCCCTGGGCAGGCGATCTGCTAGAGGGCATCGGTCAGCGTCTCACGCAGATCCTCGGCAACAACGAGGAGCCCCCCGAAGCCCAGGCCCCCACGCCCGAAGCGCCGTCCCTGCCCGGCCCGCCCAATCTGTTCGATCTGATGGCCGGGTCATTGCACATTCTCCAGGACCGCCTGGCGCGCAGCCGCCTTGCCGGCGATCCACCCGACCTGGTGCTCTCACCCCGGGTCGGCCATCTGGCCTTGCTGGACTTTCAGCGGGTCAAGGCCGCCGTCGCGGCCGGGCGCGCCTGCGTGACCCGGCACCGGTCACTGATCGAGGACACCCTGGCCCAGAAGCGCGGATTCGCATGATGGAGCAGAACCTCATCGCAGCTGCGCTGGTGGCGCTGGCCGGCGGTGTCCACTGTATCGGCATGTGCGGCGGGCTGGTGGGTGCTCTGGCGCTGGGCCTGCCACCGGGCGGGCGCCGCTGGCCGTTCCTGCTGGCTTATAACCTCGGGCGGATCGCCAGCTATACCGCTGCCGGCGCCTTGGCCGGCGGGTTGGGCGGCTATGCGGCGGCGCTGGCGGATGTCCGCCGCGGACAGTTGGTGCTGCAATGCCTGGCCGGGCTGTTCATGCTGCTGCTGGGCGCCTACCTCGCCGGCGTGTGGGTAACGCCGGTCAGGCGGCTTGAACAAGGAGGCGCCGGGCTGTGGCGCCGCCTCCAGCCTCTGGCAGGCAAGCTGCTGCCCATACGCAGCCTGCCGCGGGCACTGCTGGCTGGCGCGGTATGGGGCTGGCTGCCCTGCGGGCTGGTGTACAGCGTGCTGGTCTGGGCCCTGGCCGCCGGCGGCGTCGTCCAGGGCGCCGCACTCATGCTGGCCTTCGGTGTGGGCACCCTGCCCACGCTGCTGGTGCTGGGTGCGACGGCCGCATCGTTGACCCGCTACCTGCAAGCCCCGGCGGCGCGGCGGGTCAGCGGGGCGCTGGTGGCGGGGTTTGGACTCTGGCAGATCGGAGGGGCGGTTTTGGGTTTAACGTTTTGAGTTTTAAGTTTTACGTTTTAAGTTTTAAGTGCTCGGGAACCACATAGGGCTGATGGCCGAGGCTCATTTGACTTAATACTTAAAACTTAAAACTTAAAACTTAAAACTAACTCCATCATCCCCCCGAAGCCTGGGCAAGCGATTCGAGAACGATCCGGTTGTGCTCGTGGAAGCGTGGGCTGGGGCGAGCGAAAAAATACCCCTGGCCGAGCGGCACGTTCAACTCGCGCAAGACGTCGACCGTGGCTTGGTCCTCGACGAACTCGGCAATCGTCTGCACATTGAGGCCTCTAGCCATCTCATTGATTGCATTTACAAAAATGCGGTCGACCTTGTCCTTGGCGAGGTTGCGGACGAAGCTGCCGTCGATTTTGACGTAGTCCACCGGCATGTGCTTGAGATAGTCGAATGACGAGAAGCCGGCGCCGAAGTCGTCCAAGGCGAAACGATAGCCCTTCTCCCGCAGCACTTGGATCAGATCGCAGGCGTCGGTGAAATTCTCCACCGCCGCCGTCTCTGTGACCTCGAAAACCACGTTGGCCGGGTTGGCCTTGTAACGCTCGGTGTTCTGGGTAATCACATCGATGATGTCCTGCCCCCCGAAGTGCCGCCCGGACAAGTTGATGGTGAGGCTCACCGGACGGCCGAAGACCTCGCTCTTGCCCTGGGCGCGCATGGCGTTGGCCACCACCCAGTGGTCAATCTCGCGGATCAGCCCGAAACGCTCGGCCACACCGATGAACGCCCCTGGCGGGATGATCTCGCCATTGTCGCCCTTCATGCGCAGCAAGCTCTCATAGTGGCTGATACGGCCACTGGATAGATCGACGATGGGCTGGAAGTACAGCAGAAAGCCGTCTTCGGCCAGGGCTTGGCGTATCCGTGCCTCCCAGTGCACCTTCTCGCGCATGCGCGCCGAGTCGATGTTCTCCTCGTAGATCCTGAAGGTATTGCGGCCTTGTTCCTTGGCGTTGTACATGGCCGAATCGGCACGGGCCAGCAAATCACTGGCCTTGTCGCTATGCTCGGGGAACATGGCGACGCCGATGCTGGCGGTGAACGGTGTGCGCCGCCCCTCGTAGATGAACTCACGGCCATTGAGGTACTTGAGCAGCCCCTCGCAAACGCGGGCGGTCTGACGCGCATCCACCCGCGGCAGCAGTACTCCGAATTCATCCCCGCCCAGCCGCCCGATCGTATCGGTCTTGCGCAGTGCGCTGCGCAGGTGATGGGCGACCTGACGCAGGTACTCGTCGCCGGTCTGGTGACCATAGGTGTCGTTGATGTACTTGAACTGGTCCAAATCCATGAACAACAGTGCGCCCGTGGCCTGATAGCGGCGGTTGTAGCCGATCTGCTCCTCCAGCTTCTCCTGGAAGCGGCGGCGGTTGATCAGCCCGGTCAACGGGTCGTGATCGGCCAAGTAGGCAATGCGCTGTTCGCTGCGCTTCTCCTCAGTGATGTCGAGCAACAAACCGGTGAGTACCGGACCGAGGTCGCGCATCTCCAGAGTGGAGATCATCCGCAGCCAGATGGTATCGCCGTTCTGGCCGAAGAGGCGGAAATCCAGATTGAAGGTGTGCGCCGCATTGCCCAAGTGGGTGAGAAAGCCCACCAGCCAGTCACGATCGGACGGGTGGACGTACTGCTCGGTGAACCCTTGCTCCAACCAGCGCGAGGGCGGGTGACCGCTGAGGGCCTCGGCTTCGTCGCTGACATAAGTAAAGCGGCCGCTGGCGGGATCCACCTCCCACACGATCGCGTTGATACCCGAGAGCAAGCCGTTGAGCCGACGCGACTCCTGAAGGGCGTGTTCGTGCTGCTGGCGCAATTCATTGCGGCTGCCCTGGAGCTGGTCCAGCACCTGATTGATCTGCCCCGCGACCGGGTCGGCCATGTCGTTGTGCTGTGACAGGCGGGTATCCCACTCCCCCTTGACCAGAGGCTCGAGCTCGCGCATCAGACGGGAGACGGCGCGCACCGACGGACGGGCGACCAGAACCACCAACACGGTCCCCAGCACAGTGGCGATCACCGCCAGGATCGTACTGGTCATCAGGGTGCGGTTGACGATCATCGCCGTGCTGCTGACCTCGAACCCCAGTTGCAAAATGCCGACGCTGCGACCGTCGAAGCGCAGCGGTTGTTCGATCAGTAGGATGCCGTCGTCGACCTCGCGCAGGGCAGCGGCAGGCAGGGCGACCGATTGACGCAGGTCCGGCGGCTCCCCGAGGGCCACCATGCGCTCGCGGGAGTCGTTGAACACGGCGGCAAAGCGAAGGCTGCGGTAGTTCTTCAGGCCGTCCAGGACGGCGAAAAGCTGGTGTCGATCGCCCTGGGCGGCAGCCTTGGCCACGCCGCCCGCGGCCAGATCGGTCAGCGCGGTGATGTGCTGCTCGGTGGCCTCATCCAGGGCCAGCCGCTGGCGATGGGCCCCGTTCCAAAGCACCACGGCGAAGGCCAGCGCCAGAATCAGCACCACGCCCAGCAGCAGTCGCAGGGTCAGCTGGAATGTGCCCATCGTTTCCGTCCGTTAAGCCGAAGCCCTCTGGCGGCGACCGCCCGACACGCCCGCCTGATTGGCAAGAGTATATGCGCCCATCGCCAGAACGCCCGCTGTGCTCACATAAGGCTTCGTCCCAGATCGTATAGCGGCGCCACCAGGAGAAAGTTGAACAGCTGTAAAACGATCAGCACGAGAATGGGCGAGAGGTCGATGCCGCCCATCGGCGGCAGGACGGTCTGCGCAGGCCGCAACACCGGCGCGGTGAGCTGCCACAGCAGCACGCGCAGGGGATGGCGCATGTCCTGGTTCAGCCAGCTCATCAGCGCCTGGATGATGATCCCCCAGAAATACACGGTGATGAGCAGGGCAATGGTGTCGGCCAGCGCCACCACCAACACGCCGGCAACGCTCGGTCGGCCGCTCTCCAGCAGCACCAGACAAATGATCTTCACGCATTCGATCGCCAGCACCAGGACCAGGGCGGCCATATCCACGCCCATGAGGCCGGGAATGACCCGACGCAGCGGCACCAGGGCCGGGTTGCTGAGCTTGACGACGAACTGCACCAGGGGGTTGTAGAAATCGGCCCGTACCCACTGGAGCAGGAACCGCAGCATCACCACCAGGGCAAAGAAGCCGAAGAGGGTCTGGATGAGAAAGGCGCCGGCGTTCTGAACGTAGGGCATGGGTCTTAGTCCTGGCCGGCGAGTTGGTCGCCCAACTCGGCCGCCCGCTCGGCCGCGGCGGCCAGGGCGCGCTGAAGGATAGCACCCAGCCCGGCATCTGCCATGACCTGCAAAGCCCGTTCGGTGGTCCCGCCGGGCGAGGTCACCCGCCGTCGCAGTTCGGCCGGCCCCTCGTCTGACTCCAGTGCCATCTTGGCCGCGCCGAATGCGGTTTGCAGCACCAACAGGCGAGCGGTCTGCGGTGGCAGACCGAGGTCGGTCGCGGCCGCTTCCATGGCCTCCATCATGGCGAAGAAATAGGCCGGACCGCTGCCGGATACGGCGGTTACCGCATCCAGCGCCGCTTCATCGTCCACCCACACCACCAGCCCACCGGCCCTGAGGATGGCTTCGGCAAGATCGCGCTGGGACGGGCTCACCCGGTCGTTGGCAAACAGCCCCGCCGCGCCGCTGCGCACCAGCGAGGGTGTATTGGGCATGGCCCGAACCAGGGCCCGGCCGCCACCGAGCCAGCGATCGATATCGCCGGCGCGCACGCCAGCGGCAATGGACACCACGACCGTATCGTCGCCCAAGGCCGGCCCGAGACTGCGCGCGACCTGCGCCATGACCTGGGGCTTGACCGCGAGTACCACCACATCCGCCCCGGAGGCGGCCTCGGCGTTGTCGCCGGTGGTGACTACCTGGAAACGGCCGGCCAGATCCGCAAGCCCTGCCCGATTGGGATCGGAGACGCGGATATTCGCCGGCTGGCAGCCATCGCTGATAAGACCACCGATCAACGAGCGGGCCATATTGCCGCCGCCGATGAACGCAATGGTCGCCTGTTTCATGGTCGCTCCTTGGGGTAGACACACTTTAAGGTTGCGTCAACAGGCGCAGCGTTTCACGCCGCAGCGGGTCGACACGCCCATCCTGGCGATACACGTCGAAAACCGCCGCTTTGTCTGCCGGACGCAACTGATTGTAAAAATTGAACGTACCGGCGAAATCGCGCGCCAGCGCCGCCTCGAAGCCGTTCTGATCGAGGCCCTCGGGCAAGCGCTCGTTTCCGCCGCCGATCGGCGGCGGCGTAAACGCTGTCGTCGGTACCGGCGGCGGTGCGGTTGCAGCCGGTGCCGCGGGTACCGGTGCCGGAGCGGCCACCGCCTGCGGCTGCAATGCCCGGCCACGGACCTCCACGCCGATCCTGGCCAGCTCTTCATCCAGGGTCTGCGCGTCCGCCATCACGGTCAGCAACACCGCCATGACGGTCATGATCGAAGCAGCCGCATTACGCATGTGCTGTGGAGAATGCCTGTTTTGGCGACGTGCGCCGTTAAACCTACTTGATCGGTGCAAGCCTAAGCAACCGGCGATGTACCCCAGGAGCCGCCGCGAGGACCAAACACCGCCGTGCCGACACGTACGAGGGTCGCCCCTTCCATGACCGCGGCTTCCAGATCGTCGGACATACCCATCGACAAGGTATCCATGTCGTGACCATCGGCATTGAGCGACTCCAGTAGTTGCCGCAACGCCGCCAGGGGCCGGCGCTGTTCAGCCACCGTTGCCGCGGGGGCCGGGATCGCCATCAGACCGCGCAAGCGCAGACGGGGCAGATCACGCACTACAACGGCAACCGCGGCCACCTCATCCACCGCCAGCCCGCTCTTGCTGGCCTCGGCGCTGATATTGACCTGCAGGCAGACATTCAACGGCGGCAAGTCGGCGGGACGCTGCTCGGACAGGCGCTTGGCGATCTTGATCCGGTCGACCGTATGCACCCAGGCGAAGCGCTCGGCGACGGGGCGCGTCTTGTTGGATTGCAGCGGACCGATGAAATGCCACTCCAGATCCAGATCCGCAAGTGCATCCAGCTTTCCCACAGCCTCTTGCAGGTAGTTCTCGCCGAACCGGTGCTGGCCCGATCGCGCAAGCGCGCGGATAGCCCAGGCCGGCTGGGTCTTGCTCACCGCCAGGAGTCCGGTCGAGCCGGGGGGCCGGGCCGCCGCCCGTTCCGCAGCCCGGATGCGCGCCATGACACCCTGCCAGCGATCGATCAATTCGTCATCGGCGTGCGCAGTCATCGCTTGGGTGTATATAGTTTGTGGAAATAACGTCCGCCTCGCCGAGCCTCGCGTCACACAACAAGGGACTCTTCTGCATGAACCTCGACGACCTGCTCCAGTTTTCGGTCAAGCATAACGCTTCGGACCTGCATCTGTCGGCGGGCCTTCCGCCGATGATCCGGGTAGACGGCGACGTTCGTCGCGTCAACCTGCCGCCGATGGATCACAAACAGGTGCACCAATTGGTGTACGACATCATGAACGACAAGCAGCGCAAGGACTACGATGAGTTCCTTGAATGCGACTTCTCGTTCGAGGTCCCCAACCTGGCCCGCTTCCGGGTCAACGCCTTCAACCAGAACCGCGGCGCGGGTGCGGTATTCCGGACCATCCCGACCAAAATCCTATCGATGGAAGACCTGGGCATGCCCAAGTCCTTCAAAGACATGGTCGAAGTCCCACGCGGCCTGATCCTGGTCACCGGCCCGACCGGCTCGGGAAAATCCACCACCTTGGCGGCCATGGTGGACTACCTCAACAAGAACCACTTCGGGCACATCCTCACCATCGAAGACCCGATCGAGTTCGTGCACACCGCCCAAAAATGCCTGGTCAACCAACGCGAAGTGCACCGCGACACGCTCGGCTTCTCCGAAGCCTTGCGCTCGGCACTTCGCGAAGACCCCGACATCATCCTGGTCGGCGAGATGCGCGACCTGGAAACCATCCGCCTGGCCTTGACCGCCGCCGAGACCGGACACTTGGTGTTCGGCACCTTGCACACCACCTCTGCGCCCAAGACCATCGACCGGGTGATCGACGTCTTCCCGGCCGGCGAAAAATCCCTCGTCCGCTCCATGCTGTCCGAATCGCTCCAGGCGGTGGTCTCGCAGACCCTGCTGAAAAAGCGCGGCGGCGGACGCGTGGCGGCCTGGGAGATCATGATCGGCACTTCGGCCATCCGTAACCTCATCCGCGAAGACAAAGTCGCGCAGATGTATTCATCCATCCAGACCGGCGGCGCCTACGGGATGCAGACGCTGGATCAGCATCTGATGACGCTGTTCAAACAGGGCGTGATCAGTCGCGAGGATGCGGCGTCCAAGGCCAAGAACAAGCAGGACTTCATTCAGAAGTAGGCCAAGGGGGCCTCGCGGGCACCCTGGCCCGTCTTGAGGCGCCGCCTCAGCACCGTCGAACCATGGCGAACGGCCGCTGAGGCAGCACTGAGAGTCCGGCGGGTTATGGGCAGACCGTCGGCCGCAGGGATGCGGCCGTCGAGCGCACACGGATGTGTTCACAGCGAGTCTGCCCATAACCCGCCGGACTCTCAGTGCGGAGTTTGGGCTCGCGCGTTGGCTGGCCGGCGCCTAACCCACCCCGCGCCACTGAAACGCCAGACCGTGAGCGCGAGCCAGATCCGCCAGCGGCTCAGCCAAACCGTGCCGACCGCAGGCGAAGATCTGCACATCCGCCGCCCCTTGCAAGGTGCCGAGCCAAATCTGCGCCAACTCGCGCACCGAGCCATCGAAACACCCTGCCTCATCGGCCCCCGGACAGGCGAGACGGCTCGCCAGCCCCCAGTCCTCGGCCAACGGCAACGCCGCGATGACCCACGACGGCAAATCGGGCACGATGATGCGCGAGGGTTGCGGCGGAAACGGCAGCGGTGCCTCCGCCTCCAGCAACAGCAGCGCCTTTACCCGCTCGCGACCGGTCCGCAACTGCCCGGCCAGGCAGAGCAATGCCGCCAGCCCATCCAGATCGCCAATCAGCAACGCACGCGGGGACACGATCGACAGATCGAACGGTTCACCACCCAAGCCTTCGACAGACACCCTGTCCGTGGCCGGCGGGGCTTGGCGCGCCAGGCAATCCACACGCCGTTGATCGACATCCGTACGCAGGATAGGCCAGCGGGCGCCATCGATGGACAGCCACTGCCCGGCACCGGCACGCGCCAAATCAGCGTCGACCTGCACCCGTAGCCAATTGAAGCCACCGGGGTAGGCGGCGGAGCCCAAAACACGGCCGCTGCGGGACGAATCAGTCATGGCGTTCGGCATCCAAGGCATACACCAGACGACCCGATAGCAGCGTGTGTGTCACCCGACCCCGGAACGTGCGCCCGACGAATGGGGAGTTCCGCCCCCGGCTCTGCAAGGTGCCCGCGTCGGCCACCCACGTGCGCTGCGGGGCCACCACCGTGACATCAGCCACCGCGCCGACGGCCAAGTGCCCATAAGGCAGATTCAGCGCAGCGGCAGGGGCGGCACTGAGCCGTCTCACCAGGGTGGACAGACTCAACACATCCTGCTCGACCAGATCGAGACCCAACGCCAACAGCGTATCGAGGCCCGACACCCCCGGTTCTGTCTCCCCGATCGGGCCGAGCTTCGCATCCAGATCGTGCGGTTGATGATCCGAGCAGATCGCATCCAATGTCCCGTCGGCCACCGCCCTCCGCAGGGCGTCACGGTCGGCGGCGCTGCGCAATGGGGGCTGGACATACGCGTGACTGTCGAAGCGGCTCAGGGCCTCGTCGGTCAAATGCAGGTAATGGATGGCCGTATCGGCCGTCACCGGCAACCCGCGTGCCTTGGCCTCGGCGATCATCGCCACCGAGCGCGCCGACGACAAGCGCCCGAAATGGACGCGTACACCGACGTCCTCGACCAGCGCCAGATCACGGGCCAGTTGCGCCACCTCGGCCGCCACCGGTATCCCGGCAAGTCCCAGCCGTGCGGCCGTGGAGCCATCATGTGCAAGACCGAGCGACAACCACGGATCAAGCGGGCTGAGCATGACCGTAAGATTGAAGCTCGCCGCGTACTCCAGCGCCCGCCGCAGCACCTGGGTGTTGGCGATCGCGTGCATCCCATTGCTGAACGCAACGCAGCCGGCCTCATGCAAGGCCGCAAGCTCCGCCAGATGCTCGCCGGCAAGTCCCTTGGTAAGCGCCCCCAGCGGCAGGACGCGGGCAAAGCCGGCGGCATCGGCACGGCGCCGGATCTGCCGCGCGATGGGCGTGTCATCGACCACCGGCCGGGTATCCGGCGGGCAGATCAGCGTCGTGACGCCACCGGCGGCGGCGGCATGGGTTTCACTGGCCAGGGTCGCCTTGTGCTCATGACCGGGCTCACGCAAGCGTGCGCTCAAATCGACCAGGCCGGGTATGACCAAGCAGCCGGCGGCGTCGATGACCTGGTCGGCGCGAAAGCCCGCCGGCGGCCGATCCAGCGCGGCGATCCTGCCATCATGAAGATACAGGTCGTGATGTCCATCGCGGTCATTGGCAGGATCGAGCAGGCGGCCGCCACGAATCAGCACATCCATCGTTTACAACCCCTCCGCATGTGCCTGGGCGATATTGCCCAGGACGATGGACATGACCGCCATGCGCACTGCGATGCCGTTGGTCACCTGCTCGAGGATGACCGACTGCGGCCCGTCGACCACATCGGAGGCGATCTCGACACCGCGGTTGATCGGGCCGGGGTGCAGAACGATGGCATCGGGTTTGGCCAGCCGCAGGCGCTCGGTCGTCAAGCCATAGTGACGGAAGTACTCCGACTCGCTGGGCAAAAGCGCCCCCTGCATCCGCTCACGTTGCAGACGCAGCATCATCACCACGTCCACATCGTCCAATCCGGCGTCCATGCGATGGAAAACCCGTGCGCCAAAGGCGTCCATGTCCGCCGGCAGCAACGTGCGCGGCGCGATGACCCGCAACTCGCCGACACCCAAGCCGTTGAGCGCGTGCATGCCGGAGCGGGCCACGCGCGAGTGCAGGATATCGCCCACGATCGCCACCGTGAGCGCACCGAAATCGGGCTTGTGGCGACGAATGGTCATTACATCGAGCATACCCTGGGTCGGATGGGCATGACGTCCGTCGCCGGCATTGAGCACGCCGATATGAGCGGGGGCGTGGCGGGCGATGAACTCGGCCGCACCGCTGGCGGCGTGGCGGACCACGAACATGTCGCATTGCATCGCTTCGATGTTGCGGATGGTGTCCAGCAGGCTCTCGCCTTTGGCCGTACTCGATGTATTGATGTTGAGGTTGAGTACATCCGCCGAGAGCCGTTTGGCGGCCAACTCGAACGTGGTGCGGGTACGGGTGGAATTCTCGAAGAACAGGTTGACGATCGTCTTGCCGTGCAGCGTCGGGAGCTTCTTGACCCGGCGCTCGGCCACCGCCGAGAGGGTTTCGGCAGTATCGAGGATCTCGGTGAGCTGCTCGCGGCCGAGCCCCTCGGTGGTCAGGAAGTGGCGCAAGCGGCCGGAGGCGTCCAGTTGGATGGCGGCGGCAGTCATGGTGCGTAAACGATATCCAGGGCCAGCGGATCGGGGCCGCGTAATTTGACGCGATCCGAGGCCGACAGGTCCAGCGTCATTCCGGTGGCATCCGGCGCGATCGGCAGTTCGCGCTGCCCGCGATCGACCAGTACGGCCAGGGTCACCGAGGCGGGCCGACCGAAGTCGAACAGGCTGTTGAGCGCTGCGCGGATGGTGCGGCCGGTATAAAGCACATCGTCGACCAGGATCAGGTGGCGATCGTCCACATCGAACGGCAAGTCGCTGGGCTTGACCCGCGGATGCATGCCGATGCGGCTGAAGTCGTCGCGGTAAAACGCAATGTCCAGGGTGCCCATGGGCCCGTCCAGACCCAGGCGGCCGGCAAGCGCCTCGGCCACCCAGACGCCCCCGGTGTGGATGCCCACCAGCGCCGGGTTGTCCCTCCCGTGACGGCGCAACACCTGGCGAATGTCATCGGCCAGCGCATCCAGTACATCATTGAGTTCGATCATGTCGTGGATGCTCCGCTGCCGGCCCAGGATTCGAGGATGCAGGCCGCTGCGACCCTGTCGATCAGACCCGGGTCACTGCGCCGCTTACGGCCTTTACCTTGTGCATCCAGCCGTTGCGCTGCGAGGTGAGAGGACAGACGCTCATCCACCAAGTCGGCCGGCAAACCGGTACGCATGGTGAGTTCGGCGGCAAAGCGGGCACATGTGGCGGTCATGGCGTTCGGCCCACCATCGGCCTGCCAGGGTTGCCCCACCACCAGACGTTGCGGTCGCCAGTCGGCGAGGATCTTGTCGATCCGCAGCCATTGGCCGGCACCGGCCTCGACGGTCTCCAGCGGGCTGGCGACGCCGGTGAGGGTCTCCATGACTGCGATACCGATGCGCCGCGTACCCAGATCGAAGCCGACGACGGTCACGGAGCGGCCTCAGGCATGACCGGCATCGCCCGAGAGCAGGCGCATATCGACACCCAGCAAGCCCGCCGCCGCCTGCCAGCGCCGCTCGACCGGCAGATCGAACAGCACGTCAGCGTCGGCAGGCCCTGACAGCCAAGCGTTCTCGGCCATTTCCTGCTCCAACTGCCCCGGTCCCCACCCCGCGTACCCCAGAGCGACCAGCCAGCGCCCCGGCCCACGCGCGTTTGCCATGGCGACCAGGACATCCCTGGATGTGGTCAACGACAAGGTGTCGGTAATCGACAGCGTCGCCTCCCATGCGCTTGGCGCGGTATGCAGGACGAACCCCTGCTCCGGTTGCACCGGTCCACCGGCGAACACTGCGCTGCTACGCACGCGCTCTTCGGTCGGGCCGTCGATCTCGAGGTGATCGAGAAGCTGGCCCAGCGACAGATCCAGCGGCCGGTTGATGACAATGCCCAATGCGCCGTTGGCATCGTGTTCGCAGATGTACGTAACGGTCCGGGCGAAATTGGGATCGGCCAGGCTGGGCATGGCGATCAGAAACTGGTTCGCCAGATAGGTGGTGGTATAGCCGTTCATAGCGCCCCCGTCCCTTCGATCGGGTATTGCCGGGTCAGCGTCCATCTCCGCAACCGGTTCGTGTTCATGGCGACAAGTATCCTGGAGCGGTCTGGACATTGACAAGGCGCGCGGCGGATCGTTTACCCGCCGGTGCGCACCCGACCGTCGTCGAACATCCAGCGCCGGGAGAAGCGCAGCGTATCGTAATTGCGCTCCAACTCGGCCGGAAACGGTGCGAACGGGGCGGCCATGAGGACGATATCCAGGGCCGCATTGTCCAAAGCGGGATCGCCACACGACTCGGTCACCTTGAGCTTATCGATGCTGCCGTCGGCCTTCAGCACGATATCCAGCACAGGGCAATGCACCTCCCCCCGGCCCATGGCCGCCGGCGGGAAGTTGTTCTCCCCCACCCGCTGGACCTTGTCGACCCAGGCCTGGATGTAGAACTCTTCCATCGTCGTCATCGCGCGCATATCCAGCCGCTTCTCGCGCGGATTGGACGGCGGTTCGGGCAGCCCGGCACGGGCCAGCGCCAAACCCATGGACTGGATTTCAGACCCGGTTAGCGCGGGAGCGGGAGCCGGCACCGGCGCGGGGGCCGGCGGAGGCGGCTCGGCCTCGGTCTGCTCCGGTGCCGCGGCGCGGGTATCCACCACTTGCGGCGTCTGAACCGGCTCGGGCTTCGGCTCAGGCGGATCCGGGACGTATTCCTCAACAGGCTGCGGTTCCGCCGGCGCCTGGGCGGCTGGCGCCGCCGGCTGTTCGGGCAACGGCGGAGACACCACAGAGGACTCGGGCACCGGTGCCGTCCGTGGCGTCAGCGCAACCCGCAGCGCCGGGGCCGGACGCGGTGGCGAATAGGCCAGGTCCAGCCCGATCAGCACCAGCAGGAAGCCATGCAGGACAAGGGCCACCACGACAGCCACGGCCAACGTCTGTTCATTACCGGGGCTGGCACCTACCCGTTCGGCGATCGCCATGAATATCTCGATGAACGCATGACCCGGCAGTATACCGGTGGGGCGAGGCGCTAGGCGACGCCCCGCAACTGTGCGATGCGCGCCATCAGGCGGTCGGTGATGTCCAACCCGTACTGCGCATCGAGCTCACGGGCACAGGTCGGGCTGGTGACGTTGATCTCAGTGAGATAGTCGCCGATCACATCCAGCCCCACGAACAACAGCCCCATTGCCTTGAGCGTGGGTGCGACCTCTGCGCAGATCCATCGGTCACGCTCGCTCAGCGGTACACCGACACCGCGCCCGCCGACCGCGAGATTGGCCCGCGTCTCGCCCTTGGCCGGAATACGCGCCAGCGCGTAAGGCACCGGCTCTCCGTCTACCAGGAGTATCCGCTTGTCGCCCTCGAGGATCTCCGGCACGAAGCGCTGCGCCATGATCTGGCGATGGCCCAGTTCAGTCACGGTTTCGAGAATGGCGCCGATGTTCGGGTCGTCCGTGCGCAGCCGGAACACCGACATGCCGCCCATACCATCCAATGGCTTAACTACGATGTCCTGGTGCTCTGCGAGGAAATCCCGGATACCATCGATCCTGCGGGTCACCAGGGTCGGAGGGCAGCACTGCGGAAAGCGCAGGGCGAAGAGCTTCTCGTTGGCATCGCGCAGCGCCTGGCAGCGGTTGACCACCAGGGTACCGCGAAGCTCGGCGAGCTCGAGCAACTGGGTGGCATAGACGTATTCGAGATCGAAAGGGGGGTCCTTGCGCATTAGAACGACATCGAGCGCATGCACTGGTATGACCTCGGGTGCGGCCAATTCGAACCAGTCCTCGCGATTGTCGCGCACGATCAGCGCACGCCCGGTACCATGGGCGACGCCGTCGCGGATAAACAGGTCGGCCATCTCGAAGTACGTCAGTTGCCAGCCGCGGCGTTGGGCGGCAAGCAACATGGCCAAGGTGGTGTCCTTGTAGGGTTTTATGGTCGCGATGGGGTCCATCACGACACCGATGCGTAGGCTCATGGTTAAAGTGCTCTCGCAACGACAGAAGGTCGGTGGTCGTTAATCATCGTTAAGGGCTCGTCACAATCCTTTGCGATTTATAGCGGCCCGAAGGCGCCACCGTCGTAGAATAGTGCGAGGTCTTGTGTTAAATAATTCCATACGTGGTGCGGGAATAAGCGCCCCTAAGGGGATCTTCAGGAGGCTCGCTTGGCAACCAGTCCAGATCATGAAAACGACGCCATGGTCAAGGTGATGGTGGTGGACGACAGCGTCACGATCCGCCGCACAGCCGAAACCTTGCTCAAACGGGAAGGGTACGCGGTCGTTACCGCCGACGATGGCTTCGAGGCTTTGTCGAAGATCGTCGACCACCGGCCGCACATCATATTCCTGGATATCATGATGCCGCGACTGGACGGGTACCAGACCTGCGCGGTCATCAAAAACAACGCATTGTTCAAAGAAACTCCGGTCGTGATGCTCTCCAGTAAGGATGGAGTATTCGATAAGGCGAGGGGGAAACTGGTCGGTTCTGAGCAGTTCGTCAGCAAACCGTTCACCAAAGAAGACCTTCTCGAGGCTATCAAGGAGCACGTGAAGGGTACGCCCTGACACGATCCGCCGAGTATCACTGGTAAGTTAGGGCTTCGGCCCAGTGCAGGGAAACCGAGACGATGGCTCGAATATTGATCGTTGATGACTCGCCCACCGAGGTGTTCGCCCTGGCGCGCATGCTGGAGGAGAACGGCCATGAGGCCATCAGCGCAAGCAATGCGGAGGAAGGGATTGCCCAGGCCAAGGGCGAGAAGCCCGACCTCATCCTGATGGATGTCGTGATGCCTGGCATGAACGGCTTTCAGGCCACGCGCAAGCTGTCCAAGGATCCCGACACGGCAGACATCCCGGTCATCATGGTCACAACCAAGGACCAGGACACGGACCGGATCTGGGGCCTGCGCCAGGGCGCTCGCGATTACGTCGTGAAGCCGCCGGTGGAGGCAGAGCTTCTGGCCAAGATCGCCGCGCTGCTTGGCGCGTGACGGGTCAGGGTCCGAGCATCATGTCCGCCCAGCCGCCCGTAACCGACACGCCGCGACGGATCGAGCATCCGTTCGATCAGCTGCTGGACATCGACCGGCGCTCGGTCGGTCGATACCAGAGCAGTGCCGAGATGTCCCAGGTTGCCGAGCGCGGTGGCCGCGTGGCGCTGAGACTGGGCAACTGGTATCTGATGTTCGCCATGGACGACATCGGCGAACTGGTGCCGTTGCCACGCCTGACCCGCGTACCGGGAGTCAAGCCCTGGTTCCTGGGTATTGCCAACCTGCGTGGCATGGTGGTTTCGGTGGCGGATCTGCGTCACTTCCTGACCGGGCGACCGGCCAAGATCAACGCGAACAGCCGTATTGTGATTCTCAGATCGGGCGAGGACGAATTCGGAATTCTCATGGACGAGGTGATCGGCATGCGTCATTTCGGTGACGATCTGGCGGTCGATCCCAAAGGCCAGATAGAAGATGCGTTGCTTCCACTGGTGACAAAGGCCTTCAAGGCCGATGACCGTTTGTGGCTGCAGTTCGATGCACGGCAACTCGTCAGCAATCCGGGGTTCCTGGCTGCGGAAGCCTGACCGGATGAGGATGGGGGGATACCGAATGTTTGAGGAGAGGGGTTCATGAGTCAGGCAGGGGATGATCGGTCAAGCCGGCAGGACGACAACGCCCACAAGTACGTGATTCTGCTGTCGATGATTTTCTTCTTCATCGCGCTGATGGCTATCACCCTCGTGGTGGTGGAGCGCGGTAAAGCCGTCAACAGCAGTCTCACCGCGCTCACCTCCGAGCAGCGCCTGCTCAGCCAGAGTCTCGTGACCCAGGCGTTCGAGGCGGCGCAAGGCGACGACGGTGGTTTCGTGCGCCTGCGCGGGACCCGCGACCGCTTCACGGAAATCCTGGAAATCGAGGCCAACGGCTCGGATGACGGCGAGATTCCCGCCGCCACGTCCAATACGGTGCCTTATATCCAGGACCTGGTGGATCAATGGCGGGATGCACGCGGCAACGTCGATGTGATTCTCGAGGGCCGCGAAGCGGTGCTGTCGGTGTCACGATTCGTGCCGCTGCTGGAACAGCTCATCCCCGAACTGCTCACCGCCTCCGACGAAGTGGCCAGCGAGGTCATCGCCAGCGGCGCCAACAGCCAGCAGGTGTATCTGGTCACCCGGCAGTTGTTACTCGGCCAGCGCATCGAATCGAACCTGCGCCGTATCCTGGGTGGCGGCACCGGGGCCGCCACCGCGGCCGACCGGTTCGGACGCGACGTGGCCTTGTTCCGGCGAGTGCTCGATGGGCTCGCGGAGGGCGACGCCGCACTGGGCGTGCAGCCGGTATCGACCATTGCCACGGCGGCGAAGATCAGCAACCTGAAGCGCTTGTTCTCCGATATCGAACAGGAGTCGGGCCGGGTGCTGTCGAATTCTCCCGAGTTGTTCCAGGTGCAGAATGCAACGCAGAACCTGTCCAATAGCGCAGGACCGCTGCTCGCCAAGGTCGAAGCCCTCGCAGGCTACTACCAGAGCGCTGAGATCGGTGCACTCTCCCTGCCTCTGGGCCTGCGCCTGAGCCCGGTGTTCGGCTATGTTTGCGGTATCGTCGCACTGGTCGCGCTGATCGGTCTGGCCCGCCTGCAGAACAAAGAAGCTCGCGAGCGTCTCGAAGAGTCCCAGCGTCAGCGGGAGGAAACCGAAGAGCAGAACAGCCGTAACCAGGAAGCCATTCTGCGCCTGCTGGATGAACTGGGCGATCTGGCCGAAGGCGACCTCACGGTGCAGGCCAGTGTGACCGAGGACATTACCGGCGCTATCGCGGACTCGGTGAACTACGCCATCGAAGCGCTTCGCGATCTGGTATCCACCATCAACACCACGTCCGAACAGATGGCTGCCGCCGCCCAGGACACCCGTGGCGTCGCAGACCGCCTGGCCCGGGCGTCGGAAGTACAGGCGCGTCAGATCGAATCCGCGTCCGGCACGGTGATGCAGATGGCCCAGGCCATGGACGAGGTCTCCGAGCGCACGGCATCGTCCGCCGAAGTGGCCGAGAAATCCGTGGGTATCGCCCATGAGGGTGGCGAGCGTGTGCGCCGCACCATCCAGGGTATGGACGCCATTCGCGAGCACATTCAGGAAACCTCCAAGCGCATCAAGCGCCTGGGCGAATCCTCCCAGGAAATCGGCGACATCGTGGCGCTGATCAACGATATCGCCGACCAGACCAACATCCTGGCCCTGAACGCCGCCATCCAGGCCTCGGCGGCCGGTGAAGCCGGTCGCGGTTTTGCGGTGGTCGCCGACGAAGTGCAACGACTGGCCGAACGCTCTGGTAACGCGACGAAGCGGATCGAGGCCCTGGTGAAGACCATTCAGGCCGACACCAACGAGGCCATCATTTCGATGGAGAAGAGCACCACGGAAGTGGTGAACGGTGCCGACCTGGCCGAGAAAGCCGGTGAAGCGCTGGATGAGATCGAAACCGTGTCCGCGCGTCTGGCCGAATTGATCAACGACGTGTCGAAGTCCGCCGGTCAGGTGACCGAAATGGCCTCGCGGGTGGCCAACGCCATGACCTCGATTAACGAGATTACCGCCCAGACCTCGGAAAGCTCGGTGACCACGGCCGCCTCGGTGGCCAAGCTCAACCAGCTTGCCCAGGAATTACAACAATCGGTGGCCGGTTTCCGGCTGCCTGCGGAGTCCGCCACCTGAGGACTTGCTGGATCAAGGCCTGCATGTGGTTTACGCATACGCGAGGAAAGACTTCAGGGCGGCCCTTGCGGCCGCCCTGTCGTAACGGCCGGAGCGATTTATGAGCAGTCCCGCCTTCGATAATCCGTTGAAACTGCTGAAGGACGAGATCGAAACCAATCTCGGCCGTATTCAGGATGCCCTGGAGTCCTACATGGAGGATCCGGACGACGGCGATCAATTGCCGGCCGTCCAGACCTGGATCAACGAGATCCGGGGCGGATTCTTCATGCTTGACGAGATCACCGCAGCGGCGTTGTGCAACGAGCTGACCGCGCTGGTGGGTGGGCTGCACGATGGCAGCATCAGCCAGCGCGACCAGGCCCGCGACGTCCTGCTTCGCGGTATCCTTCAGTTGCCCCGCTTCCTGGAGTGGATGCAGCGCGAGGGTGAGAAGCCCGACTTCGACCTGCGCATTCTCATCGACCGGGTGCGCGATGTGCGCGGTCTGCCGCCTATCGGCATGACTGCCGAAGGCGCCATCATCGATATGTCGGCGCTGGCCGTCCGGGCGCGGCCGGCGCTTCAACGCCATCTCCTCGCCTTGTTGCGCAAGCAGGCAGTCAACGCGGTACTCGAGCGTTTGGCCCACCTGTTCCAGAGCCTTGCAGAATCCAGCCCCGAGATGCTGCGCCGACGCCTATGGGCCGACGCGGTGGTCATCGCCAGAGAAGTCCGGGCCGGTCATCTTCCCCTCGAGCTCGATATCCACCGTTTGTTCCGCGATCTCGACCAGGAACTCAAACGCATGGTCGCCGCGGAACCTGCGACCCCGGACCGCCTGGGCGGTCTGGTCACGCGCATGGAACAGGTGCTCGAGCGTTGCGACGGGGGGCGTACGCATCTTGCGGCCGTTGGCAAGGCCCTGCCGGGGGCCGGCGAAGAATCTGCGGAGCCGCCAGCACTGCTGGATGTGGAAACCCTGCTGCAGATCGCCGGTTACCTTCGCGAGGCACTCACACTGGTCAAGGACGCCGTCGATCGCATGGCGCGCGACCCCGACCGCCATGTCAGCGTGATCGAAGGTCATCCCGATCGTATTCATATACTCGGCAATGTGCTGGAGCTGCTCAATCTGGGCCTGCCGCGGCAATTCGCCAACCGTGTGGAGTCAATGCTCAGGACGTGGCAGACACAGTCGCAGCGGGTCGCCGATCACGACCTGCTGCGCGTCGCCGCCGATCTCATCCTGATCGAGAACAGCCTCGACAGCATCGGCGACGGTCATCTGCTGCTCGCTCTGAGCAAAATCGGCCCCGATGTGTCTGATCCCGACATCCACGCCGACCTCCTGGTGTCGGTCGAGCATCGCCGCAGTCGACGGATTCTCGTCCACGAGGGCGTCATCGGCCTTGGCAGGGCTCGAGAAGCCTTGATCGAAGCAGGGGCGACACCGCCCTGGGAAGAGGTCGGCCATGACCTCTACCTGCTCAAAGGCGTTTTCGCCCTGCTTGGCCAAGCGGCTCCGACTCATCTCATACAGCGTCTCGTGCGGGCCACCGAAGCCTTGGCCGCAGGGCAGGCGGTGACCGCCCCCGACAAGCTGCTGTCCCACGTGGCCGAGGTTGTCGTCGCGCTGGAATACCTGCTTGCCGGCATGGCCGAGGGCAAGCCTACCGACCCGGCCTTGCTCTCCGGCGCGGTGAGCCGCATGCAGTCCATAGAAAGCCTGTTCGAGACGCCATTGCCGGCGCTCGAACTGGCCACGGTTGCCGCACCGCTGACGCCGGCATTGTTGAAGAGCGCAAATGAGCCGGTACTGGAGGTCACTTCGGCACCACCCGTCGTCACCGGTCCCGGTCCTGATCGCGCACCCACCGTCGCCGAGCCGGTCAACGAGCAACCTGCGGCTGCTGAACCCGACGCCGAGCCGTTTGCCGAGATCGCAATCGCGGACGAGCCGATCACCGACACGGCAACCGAGCTCGACACACCCGAGGTGGAACACGTCACGGGCAGTGCGGAAGTAGAAACAACCGACGACACGCTCCCCGAGATGGAGCTGTTCGACCTCGACGATGGAAGCACGGACGACACGTCGACCAGCATCGCAGAGGCCCCCGCATCGCCATCTGCGGCAATGGACAACCCGGAATCCGACCTATTCGATTTCGACTTCACCGAAGTCGAAACCGCATTCGATGACGAATCGCAGCGCTCGGACACCGCCGAAGCGGAAGACGACTACCTCAAGTCGGACGATGCGCCATATGTCGACTTGCTCGCCGCCGAATCGACGAACGAGACGCCGCTTGAATCGAGCGCGGGCGCGAGCCTGACGGTCGACTTCCTCGATCCGTCGGACTTCCAGGATCAGTTTCCCGAATGGACGGAGACCACCCAGACGCCAGAGCAGGCACCTGATGTCGGCACTCCATCGGATGTGGCGGACGAAGCCGATCTGTCCCATGCACTCAGCGCCCTGGCACCGGCACCAGACGAGGACATGGACGACTCCGGAGCCGACATAGACCCGGAGTTCCTCGAGATCTTCTTCGAGGAGGCGCAAGGCGAAGTCGAGAATATCCGCGACGGCCTGGAATCCTGGCGACGCGATCCCGATGACCGTAATGCGCTCACCGGGATCCGCCGCTCCTTCCACACCCTCAAGGGCAGCGGCCGGATGGTCGGCCAGACCACGCTGGGCGAGTTCGCTTGGCGTTTCGAGCGCTTGCTGAACAAGGTGCTGGAACGCAGCCTATCGTCCAGCGACACCATCATCGAGGCGACCGAGGGTGCGGTCGGCGTGATCGAAGAGATCGTAGCGGCCAACGGTTCACTGGCCGGACTTCGACCCCGCATCGAAGCGTTGCAGGCCTGGGCCGATACGCTTGAGCACGGACAAGGCAGCGTTCCAGAATCGGCCGAGGATACCAACGCGCCAGAGGCCGCCGCGCCGGCGGTGGCCGAAACCGTCTGGAGCGACACGCCAGCGAGCGATGGCCCCGCCCACGAGAGGGCCGAGGCGGAACTCGAAGCGATCTGGGAGGCGCCATCGATCGATATCGACGAGCCTCACGAGGCCACCGTGGAATCGGCGGTGATCGAGGAGCCGGCAACGGCCCGCGAGCCCGAAGCCGAAGCCGAAGCCGAAGCCGAAGCCGAAGCCGAAGCCGAAGCCGAAGC
>CBFGWV010000007.1:0-54364 GCA_965652545.1 uncultured Candidatus Competibacteraceae bacterium
GCTCGGCTGGCCATCGCCGATCATGTGATTACCAACACCGGCTCGCTGGATGCGTTGTATGCGCAGGTGGATGCGCTGGATCGTCAGTTCCGTGCAAACCGCAATTGACGTTGCCGCGTCGGTCACCCTGCGCGACAATCCTGGGCTTGCGCCGACGAAGTCGGCATTCAACTAGCGCGGCCGTTGGCCGCAAGGGTGAGTCGTGACACGAACCGTATGCTACGAGCAACCGCTCAATGAACGCGTTCGGGTACTGCTTCGCCTGGAGTTTCTGTTTCATCATGCCGCCCATGCCTTGCAAGGCGAGTCCCAGTGGGACAGCCGGGCCGTGTTGCAGACGCTGTTCGATCTGCTGAGCCTCACCGGCCGGAACGAGCTCAAGGCGGAACTGCTCAAGGAGATGGAGCGGCATAGCGTGGCGCTGCAGCGGCTCAGGCGAAACCCCGGCGTCGACGATGCGACGCTGGATGATGTGCAGGAGGAGATCAGCCGTACGGTCCGTGCCGTACACGGGCTGAACACCGCGCGAGTCGAGGAAGTGCGTCAGAATGAGTTTCTCAACGCGATCCGGCAACGAAGCAGTATCCCCGGTGGCACCTGCCGCTTCGACCTTCCCGCGCTGCACTATTGGTTGCAGTTGCCATCCGACCAGCGTGTCTATGACTTGGAAAGATGGCTGCAACCGTTTCAGCCGCTGTGCGATGGGGTGGATCTCATTCTGCGTCTGATCCGGCACAGTACCGAGCCTACGCAGGAGGTCGCCATTCAGGGGTTCTACCAGCGGGCATTGGACAGCTCGGCACCGAGTCAGATGGTCAGGGTTCAGGTGCCGGATACGGCGAGCACGTTTCCTGAGATCAGCGGTGGGCGGCACCGCTATAGCATCCGCTTTCTGGCCTTGCGCGATGTGGATCAGCGGCCGGCGCAGGTACGGGACGATGTGCCGTTTCTGATGACCTGCTGCGTCATCTGACTGGCGCGGTGAACGGCAGCACCAACTCGTCCGATTCGCGCTCGATCGTCAGGGTCCAGTCGTTGCGACTGGCGGTGCATACGGGCAAGACGACGCTGCCGGCGAAGCCATCATCGATCGGGTTCAGCGGATAGCGGTTGTACCCCATGACCATGCCGCTCATGTCGAATCGAACCCAGGCCTGAGATGTCTCGGGCACCGCCTCGCCGGCAATCAGCAGACGGAACGGCCTCAGTGGTTCGATGACGCCCTCGGTCCAAACGCGCAGCGTGCCCTCATCAAGCTCGAACTTACACGGGTGCGAAGCGGGATCGCAGGACAGCTGAACGATGGTCTTGCTGGCATCCGGCCCGAGGAAGAACCTGGCCAGCCAAATCCCTCCCCCTGTCGCGGCGACCACCGCCATCGCCAGGATGGCAGTCAAACCGCGCCTGGCCATAGCCCCCGGATTGCCGCGATACCTTGTCCGCCCGCCTGGATGGCTTGGGCTTGGGTCTGTCCACCTTGCCCGCCGATCGCATAAACCGGCAGGGCAGTCTCGCGCACGGCTGCGGAAAATGCGGACCATCCGAGTGGTCGGCTGTCAGGGTGGCTCAGCGTTCTGCAGACGGGGCCCAGAACCGCGAAGTCGGCCCCGATATCCTGCGCCCGCGCAAGATCGCTTTCGGTGTGGCAAGACACCGCAAGCAACCCATCCGGCCGATCCACGCAATTGTCCAGGAGACGTGATGGCCAGTGCATGCCATGCCAACCCATCGGCGTACGCTCGGCAAGCCTGTGGCTTGCCAATACCGTGGCACCGTGCCGCGCGGCTAGGGATGCGACGGCGGGAAACAGGCGCTGGGCCGTTGCCGGGTCGGGTCGCGACTCTGAACGCACCTGAATCAGCCGCAGCCCTGCAGCCATTGCGACATCCAGGTGGTGCAACCAAGTATCGAGATCCTGACTCGGCGATGGCGTGACCAAATATTGATCAGGCAGACGCAAAGCATTGAGGATGAATCGATTGGCCGCCGGGAAGTCCGTCGATTCCAATGACGCCAGTGGCGCCCACCGGACGGGCTGTCCTTCCAGCCCTCTAGGTTCTCCGGCTATGGCGGTCACGTACCAGACATCAAGAAGGACGGATTTGTCGGGATAGTTGAAGGGGAACACCCGCCACGCGGATGCTTCCAGTACGGCTATGCCCAGTTCCTCTGACAACTCGCGCCGCAGCGCGTCATCGACCCGCTCGCCCGCGTCCACCTTCCCGCCGGGAAACTCCCAGAGCCCGCCTTGGTGCTTGTCCAGGGGCCGGCGGCTGATGAGCACGTTGCCTACGGGGTCGAAGATGACGCCGACAGCGACGTGAACGGGGTTAATGAGAGATGTGGCTCGGCTCACTGCCCCCTCTCCCCAACCCCTCCCCCGCGAGGGGGGAGGGGCTTTATTGCCGACATACCGATTGCTGGATTCAGGTGCGGTACTCGGCATTAATCTTGACGTAGTCGAACGAGAAGTCTGTTGTCCAGACAGTCGTTGATGCCTCGCCGCGTCCCAGCACGACACGGACGGTGATGTCCGACCGGCTCATGACTGCTTTGCCGGCGGCCTCGGTGTAGGTCGGGTCACGCCAGCCATCGCGCACGATCTGCACATCGCCCAGGTGCACCTGGACCGCATCGATGACCAGATCGCTCAGTCCCGCACGACCCACGGCCGCGAGGATCCGGCCCCAGTTGGGATCGGAGGCAAAAAAAGCCGTCTTGACCAACGGGGAATGGGCAATGGCATCGGCAACCCGCCGGCACTCGTCGTCATCACGCCCCTGCTCCACTTGCACCGTGATGAACTTGGTCGCGCCCTCGCCATCCCTGACTACGGCCTGGGCCAAGTCCAGGCAAACGGCGTCCAGGGCGGCGGTGAACAGCGGCCAATTGGCGTCATCCTGCGACAAGACGACACCCGAGGCGCCGGTCGCGGCCAGCATCAAGGCATCGTTGGTGGAGGTATCGCCATCGATCGTGATGCAGTTGAAGCTCTTGTCGGCGGCATTGCGCAGTGCGGCCTGGAGTGCGGCCGGCTCGACCACAGCATCGGTCGCGACAAAACTCAGCATGGTGGCCATGTCGGGGCGGATCATGCCGGCTCCCTTGGCTATACCGGTAATCACCACCGTTTTTGCCCCCACCATGATCTGGCGGCTTGCGATCTTTGGCCGTGTGTCGGTGGTCATGATGCCGTGGGCGGCGTCCGTCCAACCTTGGGCATCAAGCGCGGCCAAGGCTGCCGGAATCCCGGCAATGATGCGATCAACCGGCAGCGGCTCGCCTATCACACCAGTGGAAAACGGCAACACGACCTCGATGGCACATCCGGCCTGCTGCGCCAGCGCCGCACAGCAGGCGTCGGCATCGGCCAGGCCGCGCGGGCCAGTGCCGGCATTCGCGTTTCCGGTATTGATCAGAAAATAGCGTGGGGAGACGGCGGCGAGGTGGGCCTTGGCCCGTTGTACCGGCGCGGCGCAGAAGGCGTTGCGGGTAAAGACGCCGGCAACGCTGCTCCCCTCAGCCAGTTCGATGACGACCAGATCCCGCCGATCGGGGTATTTGATACCGGCACGGGCGACGCCCAGCCGGACACCGGCCACAGGAGCCGGCGAATTGGACTGGAGGTCACCCATGCTTACATCCTCGTCGATCAGGTCAAACGGCCGTGGCAATGCTTGTACTTCTTCCCCGAACCGCAGGGACAGGGGTCGTTCCGGCCGACCTTCGGTTGGTCGCGTACAAACGGATGTTCGGCCTCGGCAGTCTCCGCGCCGTCGTCCCCCTCTGCTTCCAGGGCTGAGACTTCCTCGTGCTGGAAGGTCAGCTTGCTGTCATCCTGCGCCTTTGGCGGTGGCGGCGGTTCCGGCGGCCGCTCCTGCTGGAACTGCACGCGGGCGAGCACACCGACCGTATCGTGCTGGATCTGATCGAGCATCGCGCTGAACATCTCGAAGGCTTCGCGCTTGAATTCCTGCTCCGGCTTCTTCTGCGCAAACCCGCGCAAGTGGATGCCGCGGCGCAGGTAATCCATCGCCGCAAGGTGCTCCTTCCACTGGCCGTCGAGGACTTGCAGCAGGATGGACTTCTCAAACTGACGCATCCACTCCGGGCTGACCTGGGCTTCCTTGCGAGCGGTCTCGGCCTCCAAGGCCTCCACGACCTTGTCGATGACGCCTTCGTCGTTGAGCTTTTTGTCCGCCTCGACCCATTGGCGCACCGGCACCGCGAGGCCGAAATCCTTGGTCAATTGGGCCTCGAGGCCCTCCAGATCCCATTGTTCTTCCATGCTCTGCGGCGGCATGTACTGGTGGACCAGACGACTGACCACCTCCTCCCGCATACCCTTGACCGTCTCGGCGATATCTGTGGCGTGCAGCAGACCGTCGCGCTGCTGGTAGACGACTTTGCGCTGGTCGTTGGCGACATCGTCGTATTGCAGCAGGTTCTTGCGGATATCGAAGTTGTGCGCCTCAACCTTGCGCTGCGCGTTCTCGATGGCGCGCGTCACCCAAGGGTGCTCGATGGCCTCGCCCTTCTCCATGCCCAGACGCTGCATCAGACCGCTGACGCGCTCGGAGGCGAAGATCCTCATGAGCGAATCCTGCAGGGACAGGTAGAAACGGGTCGATCCAGGATCGCCCTGACGTCCCGAGCGGCCACGCAACTGGTTGTCGATGCGTCGGGACTCGTGACGCTCGGTGCCGATGATGTGCAGGCCGCCAGCCTCGATCACCTTGGCGTGACGCGCTTCCCAGCCGGCACGAACCGCCTCGCGGGTCGCCTCGTCCGCATCTTCACCCAACCCGTCCAACTCGGCTTGAAGATTACCGCCCAACACGATGTCGGTACCGCGACCGGCCATGTTCGTGGCGATGGTCACCGCCCCTGGCCGTCCGGCCTGCGCGATGATCTCGGCCTCACGCTCGTGCTGCTTGGCGTTGAGGACCTCGTGGGGCACCTTGGACTTGGTCAGGAATGTGGAGAGTTTTTCGGAGATTTCGATGGATGTCGTACCCACCAGTACCGGCTGGCCGCGCCCGTGGCAGTCGCGGATGTCCTCCAACACCGCCTCGTACTTCTCATCGGCGGTCAGGAAAACCAGATCGCCCATGTCCTTGCGCACCATCGGACGATGGGTGGGGATGACCACCACCTCCAGGCCGTAGATCTCCTGGAACTCGAACGCTTCCGTATCCGCCGTACCGGTCATACCGGCCAGTTTCTGATAGAGGCGGAAGTAGTTCTGGAATGTGATCGATGCCAGCGTCTGGTTCTCGGCGGCGATATCCACGCCTTCCTTTGCCTCGATGGCCTGATGCAGGCCATCGGACCAGCGCCGGCCAGGCATGGTGCGGCCGGTGAACTCATCGACGATGACGATCTGGCCATTGCGAACGATGTACTCCACGTCCTTCTGGTACAGCACGTGGGCGCGCAGGCAGGCATTGAGGTGGTGGAAGAGGATCAGATTGGAGGCGTCGTACAGACTCTCGCCCTCGGCGAGCAGCCCCACCTCGGTGAGCATGTCCTCGATCTTCTGATGCCCGTCTTCGGACAGGTGCACCTGCTTGGACTTCTCGTCGACCGTGTAGTCTCCGGCCGCCTCTTCGTCCACCTGACGGACCAGTCGCGGCACCAGGGCATTGATCTTCTTGTACAGCTCGGAGCTTTCTTCGGCCGGCCCCGAGATGATCAGCGGCGTGCGCGCCTCGTCGATGAGAATGGAGTCGACCTCGTCGACCACCGCGAAATTCAGCGGGCGCTGGACTTTTTGCTCCAGCGAGAAGGCCATGTTGTCGCGCAGGTAATCGAAGCCGAACTCATTGTTCGTGCCATAAGTGATATCGGCCGCGTAGGCTGCGCGACGCTCCTCGGAGCTCAGGCCGCCGACGATCACGCCGGTGGTCAAACCGAGCGCACCGTACAACCGGCCCATCCATTCAGCGTCGCGACGGGCGAGGTAATCGTTAACGGTCACCACATGAACGCCCTTGCCCGCCAATGCGTTCAAGTAAACCGCAAGGGTGGCCACGAGAGTCTTGCCCTCGCCGGTGCGCATTTCGGCAATCTTGCCTTCGTGCAAGACCATGCCACCGATGAGCTGGACGTCGAAATGACGCATGCCCATGACCCGCCGGCCGGCCTCGCGCACCACGGCGAACGCATCGGGCAGGATCTGGTCCAGCGTCTGGCCGGCGGCGAGCCGCTCCTTGAATTGAGCGGTCTTACCGCGCAGAGCCTCGTCGTCGAGCTTCTCCAGCTCGGCTTCCTGGGCATTGATGGCGGCAACGTTGCGACGCAGACGGCGAAGCACCCGATCGTTTCGGCTGCCGAAGAGTTTCTTCAGGACACCAGAGACCATTACGAAGGGAACCTTGTGCAAGACGCGGCTGACGGACGGCGGCGATGATACTCCACTCGTCGCATCAGGTGCAGCGCGGTCGCAAACGACCGCGCGTCCTTTGGAGGAGAATCAGCCGGCCACCTGGGCGGGCTGGAGGTAGGAAATAGGCGCGGCACGCTCGTCACTGAACGTGACCTCTTCCCAGGCGGTTTCATCGGCCAGCAAGGTGCGCAGCAACTGATTGTTCAGGGCGTGACCGGACTTGTAGCCGGTGAACGCGCCGATCAGGCTGTGACCGAGCAGGTACAAATCACCGATGGCATCGAGGATCTTGTGGCGCACGAACTCGTCTTCGTAACGCAACCCGTCCTCGTTGAGGATTCGGTAATCGTCGACCACGACGGCATTGTCCAGGCTGCCGCCCAGGGCGAGCCGCCGCTCGCGCAGGTACTCGATATCGCGCATGAAACCGAACGTGCGCGCGCGGCTGACTTCCTTGACAAAGCTGGTGGTGGAGAAATCCACCACCGCATGTTGGTTCCGGTTTTTGAAGACCGGGTGTTCGAACTCGATGGTGAAGCCCACTTTGAACCCATCGAAGGGTTCGAAGCGGGCCCATTTGTCGTCGTCCTCGACCTGCACCGGACGCTTGATTCGGATAAAGCGCTTGGCCGCGTTCTGTTCCTCGATTCCCGCGGACTGGATGAGGAACACGAACGGGCCGGCGCTGCCGTCCATGATGGGGACCTCCGCGGCGCTGACGTCCACGTAGGCATTATCGATACCGAGGCCGGCAAAGGCCGATAGCAGGTGTTCCACCGTGGAGATACGGACGCTGCCTGACACCAGCGTGGTCGACAACTGTGTGTCGCCCACGTTGGCCGGATGCGCCTTGATCTCCACCGGTTCGTCCAGATCCACCCGCCTGAACACGATGCCGGTATCGGCAACCGCCGGACGCAGGGTGAGGTAGATTTTCTCACCCGTGTGCAGACCGACGCCGGTGGCGCGGATCACGTTCTTTAACGTTCGCTGTCTTATCATTCACTCACCCCAGACAAGATCCGCTCCACCCACGATTGCGGTTGCGCGGCGGCACGGGCCGGCTTCGCAGCCCCCTGCGATACCGGATCTTCCGTTCCTTGCCGTTCAAAAAAATTTCGCTATTGTGCGGTTCCACCGCGCATTCGCGCAACCGACCCCTATTACTATCCGTTAATCCGCCTGCCGTCGCAGGAAAGCGGGAATATCCAGATAGTCCATATCGGCATCTCCACTACGGTTGAGGAAGCCGTCGTCGGTGCCGGTACGGCGAGTGGCGTTGCGGTCATAACGGCGACGGGGTTCGTCGTCGGCCGCGCTGGCCGCCGCGGCGCGTTGCACCAGCTTGACGGTGGTCTGCGGCTGCTCGGGCTGCTGCGCTTTGGCAGGCCCGATGCCCGTGGCCACGATGGTGACGCGCAGTTCGCCCTCCATGTCCGGGTCGATGGCCGTCCCCACCACCACGGTGGCATCGTCGGAGGCCAGCTCGGTGATGATGTTGCCGACCTCATCGAACTCACCGATGGTCAGGTCCATCCCGGCGGTGATATTCACCAACAGGCCGCGGGCACCGGCTAGGTCGATGTTCTCCAGCAGGGGGCTTGCGATCGCCTCGGCGGCCGCTTCGCGGGCACGGTTCTCACCGGTGGCCCGACCGGTACCCATCATTGCCAGACCCATCTCCGACATGACGGTACGGACGTCGGCGAAGTCGACGTTGATCATGCCCGGACGGGTGATCAGCTCGGAAATCCCCTGCACCGCACCCAGCAGCACGTTGTTCGCCGCCTTGAAGGCATCGAGCAGGCTCGCGCCCTTGCCCAGAACGGTCAGCAGCTTCTCGTTGGGGATGGTGATCAGCGAATCCACATGCTGGGACAATGCCTTCATGCCCTGCATGGCCACGTTCATCCGCTTGCGCCCCTCAAAGGGGAAGGGCTTGGTGACCACGGCCACCGTCAGAATGCCCATCTCCTTGGCGACTTCCGCCACCACGGGTGCGCCGCCGGTGCCGGTCCCGCCACCCATGCCGGCGGTGATGAACACCATGTCCGCGCCCTCGAGGGTTTCGCGGATACGTTCACGGTCTTCCATCGCCGCCTGGCGACCGACTTCCGGATTGGCGCCGGCGCCCAAGCCCTTGGTGATCGTGCTGCCCAGTTGCAGCGTGGTCTTGACGTGGCAGCTGCGCAGCGCCTGAGCATCGGTGTTGGCGCAGATGAAATCCACACCGTCCAGGCTAGCGCCGAGCATGTGCTGGACGGCATTGTTGCCTCCACCACCCACACCGACGACTTTGATCACCGCACTCTCGTTGTGCGTATCCATCAGTTCGAACATGTCTGTCACCTCTCGCCTTACTTCCGACTAATTCCGCGTTGTGTCTGGGGTGCTTTAAAAATTTCCCTGAAACCAGCTCTTCATTCGTGCCAACAGGCTCTTCTGCCCCGGGGCCATCGGTGGACGCTGCCGTAGCTCCCGGTTCTCGTAGCCGAACATCAGCAACCCCACAGCCGTGGCATACATGGGGTTTTCACTCACCGCCGCAGCACCACTGGCCGCCTGCGGAAAGCCCAGTCGCACGGGCATGTGGAAGACCTCTTCGGCCAACTCCACCGCCCCTTGCATGCGTGAACTGCCGCCGGTAAGCACAATGCCGGCGGCAATGAGATTCTCGAATCCGCTGCGCGCAAGCTCTGCCTGCACCAGCCCGAACAGCTCTTCGTAACGGGGCTCCACCACCTCGGCCAGAGTCTGGCGCGACAGCCGCCGTGCGGCCCGTTCGCCCACACCGGGGACCTCGATGGTGTCCTCCGCACTGGCCAGTTGCCGCAGGCAGCAGGCGTGATCGATCTTGATACGCTCGGCGTACTGCGTCGGTGTGCGCAGCGCTACGGCGATGTCGTTGGTCACCTGGTCGCCGGCAATCGGAATGACCGCCGTATGGCTGATGGCGCCTCCGGTGAACACGGCGATATCGGTGGTTCCACCGCCGATATCCACCAGGCACACGCCCAGTTCCTTCTCGTCGTCGGCCAGCACGGCACGTGCGGAGGCCAACTGCTGGAGGATGATGTCATCGACCTCCAACCCGCAGCGGCGAACGCACTTGATGATGTTCTGCGCCGCGCTCATCGCACCGGTCACCATGTGCACCCGTGCCTCGAGGCGTACGCCCGACATGCCGACCGGCTCCTTGATGCCTTCCTGCCCGTCGATGACGAATTCCTGCGGCAGGATATGGAGAATCCGCTGGTCGGCCGGGATCGCGACCGCCCTGGCCGCTTCGATGACCCGCTCGACATCCTCCGCACTGACCTCGTTGTCCTTGATGGCGGTGACGCCATGGGAGTTGAGGCTGCGGATATGGCTGCCGGCGATGCCAGTGTAGATGGAGTGGATCTGGCAACCGGCCTGGCGCTCGGCCTCCTCGACCGCGCGCTGTATGGACTGCACGGTGGATTCGATATTCACCACCACGCCTTTCTTCAGGCCGCGGGCCGGATGGGTGCCCACACCCAGAATCTCGATGCCCCCATCGGGCAGGCGTTCACCCACCAGCACCACCACCTTGGAGGTGCCGATATCCAGCCCGACCAGCATCGTCCGTTCGTCGCGTCGTGACATCGTCGTCCTTATCCCGCCGGCGTCGGCGTGTTGCCGCCGCGCGCTGATAGTCGTTCCGTGGGCGCGTCCAAGGGCATGCCTTCGGCAGGCTGCCAACGCACCGTGAATCCATTGCTGTAGCGCAGGTCGATCTCCGCCACCTGCTGCGCCCGCGGCGCCAACACCCGCGGGTAGACATCCAGCAGACGGGCCACCCGCATGTCGTAGTCCGCCCGGCCGAGGTTCACGCTGATCCCGTTGG
Organism: uncultured Candidatus Competibacteraceae bacterium; assembly: GCA_965652545.1. Taxonomy (GTDB): domain Bacteria; phylum Pseudomonadota; class Gammaproteobacteria; order Competibacterales; family Competibacteraceae; genus CBFGWV01. Next base: position 10,257 of record CBFGWV010000007.1, read on the forward strand.
CCAGGTGCAGCCGCCAAGCCCGACGGTCGTCCAGTTCGAGGCCCTCCAGGGACAAGCCGTCGGCCGCCAGGCGCTTGTGGGTCCGAGCGAACTGCTCCATCACCCGCCGCTCCTGCCCGGCCGGGCCGGCCAACTGTGGCCAGTCACCCTCGGGCACTGATTGCGGAATGAAGGTCTGGCCATTGATGTCGACCATTCCCTCCGCCCCCCAACGGGCGTACGGCACCCGCTCGGTCAGGTTCACCACCAAAGTGTTGGGCCAGCGCCGATGCACGGACACCTGCTTCACCCACGGGTTGGCCGCCAGGGCCCCGCGCACGGCGTGCAGGTCGAGGGTGACGAAGTTCTGACCCAGGAACGGCCGCAGCAAGCGGGCGACGTCCGACTCACTCAGGTGTGTCGCGCTACCCTGCACGTGCACGGCGCTCAACGGCAGCACACCGGGGCGCTGCATCCAGCGCCAGCCCTCGACCGTCCCGAGGCCTAGCGCCACTAAAGTGCCCAGTGCCACCAGCGCGCGCAGCCACTTGACCCAGCGCCCGTCACGCGTCGGCGCCGCCCCTTGCCGGGGGCTGGCGCCACGGCGCCGCCGGCGCCACGGGGCGCGGCGCGGTGCGGGTAAACCCTCGGCCAGATCCAACGCGAGCTCAGTCAAAACTCGTCTCCAGAATGCGCCAGCACAAAGCGTCGTAATCCATCCCGATCGCCTTTGCCGCCATCGGCACCAGGCTGTGATCGGTCATCCCCGGTACCGTGTTGGCTTCCAACAGCCACGGCTGACCCTCGTTATCGAGCACGAAGTCCACCCGTCCCCAGCCACTGCCGCCGATGGCGTCGAATGCGCGCAGCATCAGCGCACCCAGCTCGCGTTCGCGCTCGGCCGCCAGACCGCAGGGGCAGTAGTAGCGCGTCGCATCGGACAGGTACTTGGCTTCGTAGTCGTAGAAGGCGCCGGCGGCTTCCATGCGGACCAACGGCAGGGCGGCACCTTGCAACACCGCCCCGGTGTACTCGCCGCCAGTCATCCAGGCTTCCGCCATCACGGGGCAATCGAAGGCGGCCGCCTGCTGCCAGGCCGTTTGCAACTGCGCGGCGTCGTCAACGCGAAAGACCCCGATGCTGGAACCTTCCTCTGCCGGTTTCACCGCCATCGGCAACCCCAGCGTGTGCACCGCCGCTTGCAGATCCGCCGGCTCGCGCAACACCATATAGGGCAGCGTCGGCAACCCCAGCGCCGTCCACAGCTGTTTGGTACGCAGCTTGTCCATGCCCAGAGCGTTGCCCAGTACACCGCTGCCGGTGTACGGCAACCCCATAGCCTCCAAAGTGCCCTGAATGACACCGTCCTCGCCGAAGCGGCCGTGCAAGGCGATGAACACACGATCGAAGCGGCCGTTGCGCAGCAGCTCGATCACATCGCCCGCCGCATCCACCGCGTGTGCATCCACGCCCTGGCGTTTGAGTGCGGCATGAATGAAGCCACCACTATTGAGGGACACCTCGCGCTCGGCCGAGCGGCCACCCAGCAACACCGCCACGCGCCCAAAGGCACGCGCATCGTCGATAATGTGGCGTTGCGGGAACGTCATGGCACTCATCCTTGCACTCCCTTGAGTCCCGGCAGCCCGTCGCGACCCAGTCGCGAGGCCACCGCGCCGATGTCTCCAGCGCCCATGAGCAGCACCAGATCGCCATCGGCCAGTAATGCGGGCAGCACCTCGGGGATGTCCGATGCCCCATTGACGAAGACCGGGTCCACCTGCCCACGCATGCGGATCGCACGGCTGAGCGTGCGACCGTCGGCACCGGCTATCGCCACCTCGCCCGCAGCGTAGACATCCGCCAGAACCAGCACGTCGACCTCGGACAACACCTGAGTGAAGTCGTCGAACAGATCGCGGGTACGGCTGTAGCGGTGCGGCTGGAAAGCCAGTACCAGCCGCCGATCCGGCCAACCGCCGCGGACCGCGTCGATCACCGCCTTGAGCTCGCGCGGATGATGACCGTAGTCGTCCATCAACAAAGCTGAGCCGCCACCGTCCAAGGCCAGTTCGCCATGCAGATGGAAGCGGCGGCCGATCCCCTGGAAGCCCGCCAGTGCCCGCACCAGTGCATCGCGCTCCACGCCCAGTTCGCGCGCTATCGTCAAGGCCGCCACGGCATTCAGCACCGAATGCCTGCCGGGCAGGTTGAGCACAAAGGGCCAAGCCTCGCCATCGTCGGGAAAACGTACGCTGAACGTGGTCTGCATGCCGTGCTGGCGGATGTCCGATATCTGCACGTCGCAGTCGGCGCCCTCGCCGTAGGTGATCACCGGGCGCCCCACCCTGGGCAGAATGCCGCGCACTTGCGCATCGTCGCCACACAGCACCGCCAATCCATAGAATGGCAGGTGATGCAGAAACTCCACGAACGTATCGCGCAGGCGGCTGAAGTCTCCGGCATAGGTCGAGAGGTGATCGGCATCGATGTTGGTCACGACCGCGATCATCGGTTTCAGATGCAGGAACGATGCGTCGGATTCGTCCGCCTCGGCGACGAGATAGCGCCCCGCCCCAAGGCGGGCGTTGGCGCCGGCACTGTTGAGCCGCCCGCCGATCACGAACGTCGGGTCCAGCCCGCCCTCGGCCAGCAAGCTGGCGATCAGGCTGGTGGTGGTCGTCTTGCCGTGGGTACCGGCCACGGCGATGCCGTGGCGAAAGCGCATGAGCTCGGCGAGCATCTCCGCACGCGGCACCACCGGTACGCGGCCGGCCAATGCCGCGGCAACCTCAGGGTTCTCCCGGTTGACCGCACTGGAGACGACGACCACATCGGCATCGGCCACCCAGGCAGCATCGTGGCCCTGGTGGATTGTCGCGCCGAGACTGGTCAGACGATCGGTCACCGCGTTGCGCTGCAAGTCCGACCCCGAGACCGCGTAGCCCAGATTGATCAGCACCTCGGCGATGCCGCTCATCCCCGAACCGCCGATACCGACGAAATGGATTCGGCGAATCCGTCGCATCTCGCGGCTGGTTTGCAGTTCAGCGCTCATGCGGCCTCCTTCGCGGGTGCGTTGGTGAGCGCAAGGCAGGCGCGCGCCACATCGGCCGCCGCCGAGGGGCGGGCGAGCCGGCGGGCGGAGACGGCCATAGCCAGCAGACCGGTACGGTCGGCACACAGATCACGAATCACACCGGCGAGCATCTTTGGGCTGAGCTCCGACTCTGGAATCAGGCGCGCCGCCCCGTTATCGACCAGCGCCTGCGCATTGGCGGTCTGATGGTCGTCCACCGCATGGGGGTACGGGATCAGCACGCTTCCCAACCCGGCGGCACTGAGCTCGGCCAGCGTGAGGGCGCCGGCACGGCAGATGACGAGATCGGCCCAGGCATAGGCCGTGGCCATGTCATCGATGAACGGCTCAATCCGCCCGACTACCCCGGCTTCCACATAAGCGGTACGGGTTTCCTCCTCACCGACCCGCCCGCACTGGTGCCAGACCTGTGGCCGCTGGGTCAGGGGCAAACGCATCAAGGCACCGGGGACAAAGCGGTTGAGCGTCCGCGCACCCTGGCTGCCACCGAGAACCAACAGGCGGATACCGCCGCTGCGCTGGGCGAAGCGGTCCTCGGGCGACGGCAAGGCGCTGATCACCTCGCGCACCGGATTGCCGACCGTAGTGGCCTGCATGCGCGCCGGGAAGCTCCCCTCGAAGCCTTGCAGGCGTTGACGTGCGAAACGAGCCAGTACCCGGTTCGTGTACCCTGGGCGGGCATTCTGCTCATGAATGACCAGCGGCAGGCCGACGAGCCGCGCAACCAGACCGCCGGGCCCGGCAACGAAGCCGCCCATGGACAGCACGACATCGGGCTTGGCGCTACGAAAGGCGCGCCAGGCTTGGAACATCGCGACGATCAGCATGAACGGCGCCCGCAGACGGCGTACCCAGGTTCCGCCGCGAACCCCGCGAATGTTCATCCAGTACACCGGCATCCCGTGATCGGGTACCAGCCGGGCCTCCAGCCCGGCGCGGCTGCCCAGCCAGACGGGGTGGGCACCCAGGGTTTTCAAGGACTCGGCAACGGCCAGCCCTGGGAAGATGTGTCCACCGGTTCCGCCGGCCATGATCATGACGGTGGGGGTGCTCATGCGGCCACCTCGTCGGAATCGTCGTCGCGATGACGTTGCAGCACCGGATCATTGGCCCGGGCCTCCATGTCCACGCGCAACAGCAAGGCCACGGCAATGCACATCACGACGGCGCTACTGCCACCGTAGCTGATCAGCGGCAGTGTCAATCCCTTGGTGGGCAACACCCCCATGTTCACGCCGATGCTGATCATCGCCTGGAAGGCAATCCATAAACCCACGCCGTAGGCGATGGCCGCGCCAAACCCCATGTCCAGGCGCGTGGCGTGGCGACCGATGGCGAATGCGCGCAACACCACAACGGCGTACAAGCCGATCACCAGGCAAATGCCCATAAGGCCCAGCTCTTCGGCGAGTACAGCGAAGATGAAATCGGTGTGCGCCTCGGGCAGGTAGAACAGTTTCTGCACGCTGGCGCCCAAGCCGACCCCGAAAAGCTCGCCGCGACCGATGGCGATCAGCGAGTGGGTGAGCTGGAACCCGGCGTTGTATGGGTCTGCCCAGGGGTCGAGGAAACTCGCCAGACGGGCGCGACGGTAAGGCGAGGCGTACAACACCAAGGCCATCGCCGTCATCGTCGTACCCAAAAGGAAGGTAAACCGCCCAAAGTTCACCCCGGCCAGAAAGACCATGCCCAAGGCAACGCCCAGCACCACTACGGCGGCGCCGAAATCAGGCTCCAACAGCAGCAGGACGGCAACCACGCTGAGCACCATCAACGGCCGCAGCATCGCCATCATGGAGGTTCGCAGCGCAGCGCCGTGGCGTTGCAGATAGCCTGCCAGGTAAATCAGCACACCGAGTTTCGCGACCTCGGAGGCCTGGATGTTGGCGACACCCAGGTTGATCCAACGCATGGAACCGTTGACCTCGCGCCCGATGCCGGGGATGAGCACAGCAATCAACAGAGCGGCCGACCCGGCCAACAGGAACGGACTGGCGCGATACCACGCCGCCAGGGGCACCTGCACGGCGCCCAGCGCCAGCAGCAGGCCGACACCCAACTGGGCGGCCTGGCGGATGAGGATGGAAAACGGCTCGCCACTGTCACGATCGGCGATGGGGATGGACGCCGAGCCGACCATCACCAACCCCAAGGCAATGATCAAACCAACGGCCACCAACAGCCGGTGGTCGACGGCCGCCGTAGCCGGTAGCGGCGGCATCAGCCGGCCTTGCAGGGGCCGCATCATGATGCAAGCTCCCGAGCGGCCTGTGCGAAGCGCTGACCGCGCTCCTCGAAGTTGCGGAACATATCGAGGCTGGAGCATGCCGGAGACAGCAAGACCGTGTCACCGGCCCTGGCCAGGTCGCGGGCCAAGGCCACGGCATGCTCGATGGAGTCGGCCCAATGCACGGGCAAGCGGTCGTCCAATGCCTTGGCGATGCGTGGGGCATCGCGACCCAGAAGCACCACCGTCCGTACCTTGCCGGTAACGGCTTGCGCCAACGGCTGGAAGTCCTGTCCCTTACCGTCGCCACCGGCGATGAGGATCAGCGGGCCATCCAGGCCTTCCACGGCCGCCACGGTGGCGCTGACATTGGTGCCTTTGGAGTCGTTGACCCAGGTCACGCCCTGGTGCCGGAGCACAGTCTGGCAGCGATGGTCCAGCCCTTCGAAGCGCTTGAGCACCGATACCATGTCGGCCAGAGGCAGACCCACGGCCGCGCCGAGGGCCAGCGCTGCCAGGGCATTGGCCCAGTTGTGCCGCCCGACCATGGCCATATCGCCCGCGGCCAGGAGGCCGTCGTGCCCGCGGGCAAGCCAGGGGCCATCGCCGACATCCACGATGCCGTAGTCGTCCGCGGAGGCCGGGGTTTCCAGAGAAAAGCGGACGATCGGACGATCCCGTTCAGCCAAGGTGCGCGCCAGCGGGTCGTCTGCGTTGATGACCGCCATACCGGCGCGGCGATAGATGCGTGCCTTGGCGGCGGCATAGGCCGCAAGATCGGCGTAGCGGTCGAGGTGATCGGCCTCGAGATTCAAGACCACGGCCGCGACCGGCGCCAGACTGGACTGCGCCTCGAGTTGGAAGCTCGACAGCTCCAGCACATACAGATCGGGCAGGCGCCCTTGCGCCTCATCGGCCAGCCACAAGTCCAGCGCCGCGGGCCCGAGATTTCCGCCCACGGCGACCCGCCGGCCAGCGGCCCGGGCCATTTCGCCGACCAGCGTGGTTACCGTGCTCTTGCCGTTGGTGCCGGTGATGGCAATCACCGGACGCTCGGTCAAACGGGCGAACAGCTCGATATCGCCCCACACCGGCACGCCGGCGTTTTGCGCAGCACGCACCTCAGGTGTGTCCAGAGCAATCCCGGGGCTGATGAGGACACGGTCGGCACGGCGCAAGATGTCGGCGTCGAACCGCCCAAGGTGCAGCCCGACCTCTGGCCACTCGGCCTTCAAGGTGGCGAGCCCCGGGGGCTGATCGCGCGAGTCCATCACCGCCAGGTGCTCGGCGCCCAGGTGCCGCGCCGTGCGCACCAGGGACAAGCCGCTGACCCCGAGCCCCAGGATCACCGTAGTGCCGGGCAGCGTGAGTCGGGGCGTGGGCATCGCGTTCGCCATGGCCATCACCGGATCTTCAAGGTGGCAAGGCCGATCAGCACCAGGATGACGGTGATGATCCAGAAACGCACGATGACCCGCGGCTCGGGCCAACCTTGCAGTTCGAAATGATGATGCAGCGGCGCCATGCGGAAGATGCGTCGCCCGGTGAGCTTGTACGAACCCACCTGCAGGATGACCGACACCGTCTCCATGACGAAGACGCCGCCCATGATGAACAACACGAGCTCCTGGCGTACCAGCACCGCCAGCGTGCCCAGGGCCGCCCCCAGGGCCAGCGCGCCCACATCGCCCATGAAGACTTGCGCGGGATAGGCGTTGAACCAGAGAAAGCCCAAGCCCGCGCCGACCAGCGCGCCGCAGAAGACGATGACCTCGCCGACCCCCGCGACATACGGAATCTGCAGATAGTTGGCAAAGATCACATTGCCCGAGAGGTAGGCGAAGATGGCCAGCGCACCGGTCACCAGTACCGTCGGCAGGATCGCCAACCCGTCCAGGCCGTCGGTCAGGTTGACTGCATTGCTGGAGCCGACGATCACGCAATAGGTCAGCGGAATGAAAAACAGCCCCAGATCGATCGCCACGGTCTTGAAGAACGGCACGATGAGCTGCGTCTCGACCGGCGTGTCCGCGATCACGAACAAAGCCACCGCCGCCAGCAGGCCCACCAGCGATTGCCAGCCGTACTTCTCGCGTGCGGACAGCCCTTTGGAGTTCTTGCGGATGAGTTTGCGGTAATCGTCCACCCAGCCGATAGCGCCGAAGGCCAAGGTCACGGCCAGCACCACCCAGACATGGTGATTACGAAGATCCGCCCACAACAGCGTGGCCGCGGCGATGGCGACCAGGATCAGTGCGCCGCCCATGGTCGGCGTGCCGGCCTTGGACAGATGACTTTGCGGCCCGTCCGAACGGACCTGTTGCCCGATCTGGTGAAAGCGCAGACGGTTGATCATCAGCGGACCGATGAAGAAGCACAGGAACAGCGCCGTCAGCACCCCCAGGATGGCACGCAGCGTCAGGTACTGGAAGACATTGAAGCCCGTATGGAAGGTGGTCAGCCACTCGAACAGGAGCACCAGCATCAGCAGGCCTCCCCGGTGGCGGTGAGGGCATCGGCAACCGGCCCGAGGCGCATGCCGTTAGAGGCTTTGATCAACACCCGCGGGGCGACGCCGGCCCCGGCCAGCGCCGTGGATACGGTGGCCAGCAGTGCGGCATTGTCATCGACATGGGTCGCCCCGTTACCGAATGCGTCCACCGCATGGGCCGATAATGGACCGACCGCGAACAAGCGCTCGATGCCCGCGGCGCGTGCACGACGGCCCGCCTCCGCATGCAAAGCGGGACCGAGTTCGCCCAACTCCAGCATATCGCCCAACACCAACCAGCGCGGGCGATCGACCGGCAGGGCATCGAGCCCGGCAGCCAGAGAAACCGGATTGGCGTTGTAGCAATCCACGACGAGTTCGGCCCCGTGCAGACCGGGGCGAGTCTCCAGACGGCTGCCGACACCGCCGAATGCAACCAGCCGGTCGACGGCCTCCTCCACCGGCACTCCTAGCGCCAGTCCCACAGCGATCGCCGCGGCCGCATTGATACGGTTGTGCAGGCCAGGCACCCGCAGCGGCATGGGCACCGCGCGCCCTTCCACCCAGACTTTGCCGTCCGCCTCCGGTTCGACCCGGACGTGGGCCTGGCGATCAGTGCCAAAGCCAATGGTCCGCCGCCCACCGACAACGGCACGCCACATGGGCGCGCGGTCGTCGTCGAGATTGATCACCGCCACGCCGTCGTCCGGCAGGGCGGCGAACAATTCGCCCTTGGCACGGGCGACGCCATCCACCGAACCGAAACCCTCCAGGTGGCAGGGACCAGCGTTTGTGACCACGCCTACATCCGGCCGAGCCATGGCCGCCAGAGCGGCGATCTCCCCGGGATGGTTCGCACCCATCTCGATGACCGCCAGACGGTGCTCCGGGGTCAGATCAAGCAATGTCATGGGCACGCCCAGATGATTGTTGTAGTTGCCCGCGGTAACCAGCAGGGGACCGCGGGTCTTGAGGACGGCAGCCGTCATTTCTTTGACCGTGGTTTTACCGTTGCTGCCGGTGATACCGACCACCGGGCCACTGAATCCGGCCCGGTGCCGCGCGGCCACCGCTGCCAATGCGGCAACCGCATCAGCGACGACCACTTGCGGCAGATCGACCGGCATCAGGCGGGTGACCAACGCCCCCGCGGCCCCCGCGGCCATGGCGGCCGCGATGAAGTCATGGCCATCGACAGCCTCGCCCGCCAGGGCCACGAAGAGATTCCCGGCGTGCACTTTGCGGCTGTCGATCACCGCGCCCCTAAATGCGACATCGGCGCCATGCAGGCGCCCGTCCGTCACCGCGGCCACCCGGGCCAGGGAATGCACACTCATGCGGCCACCCCCAGGCAGTGCCGCGCGACCTCACGGTCGTCGAAATGCAGGCGACGGGCGCCGACGATCTGATAGTCCTCATGGCCTTTGCCGGCAATGAGGACGCCATCGCGCGGGCCGGCCATGGCGATCGCCGTGGCGATGGCCTCGCGCCGGTCCAGGATGACCTGGGCAGCATCCGGCCGCGTAAGACCGGCGACGGCATCCGCCGCAATCCGCGCGGGGTCCTCACTGCGCGGGTTATCGTTGGTGATGATGAGCGAATCGGCACCGGCCTCCGCCGCAGCAGCCATGAGCGGGCGTTTGCCACGGTCACGATCACCACCGCAACCGAACACGCAAATCAGCCGGCCACTGATATGCTCGCGCAATGCGGCGAGGGCACTGGCCAGTGCCGTGGGCGCGTGGGCGTAATCCACCACCACCGTGGGCGCATCAGCACCGGCACGAATGCGCTCCATACGCCCGGGGACCGGTGAGAGCAGGGTCAGCGCACCGACAAGCGCTTCGGCCGGCAGATCCAAAACACGGACCGCAGCACAGACCGCCATGAGGTTGGCGGCGTTGAAGCGGCCGAACAGCGGCGTACCGACCACGTAGAGCTGATCGTCGAGACGCAGTTCCAGCCCCAGGCCGGCGGGAGAGGGCTGCACGCTTGAGGCACCCAGCCAGGCGCCATCCCAGTCCTCAGGCCGCGCACCCAAGCCGTAGCCGGTGACGGACATGCCATCGAGTTCGTTGGCGAGTTGCCGACCGAAGGCGTCATCCAGATTGATGACGGCGTGACGGGCGCCATAATCGGTGAACAGGCGGCGCTTCACCGCACCATAGCTGGCCATGTCGCCGTGATAATCGAGATGGTCACGGCTAAGGTTGGTGAAGACACAGATCGGGAAGCGCAGCCCAGCCACCCGACCCTGGTCGAGCGCGTGGGATGACACCTCCATAGCCACATGGGTTGCGCCTGCATCGCGAAAGCCCGCCAATGCACGCCATACGGACAAAATGTCCGGCGTCGTCAGGCTGCCGGCCGTCAGCGAACCCGGAAACCCCGCACCCAGCGTCCCGAGAACAGCGCAGCGGATACCACAGCGCCCCAACACCTGGGCCAAGTACTGCGTGGTCGAGGTCTTGCCGTCGGTGCCCGTCACACCGATCAACGTCAGTTGCTCCGCGACCGGACCGAACATTCGCCGCGCCAACACCGGCAGGTGCGCGCGCAGCCCAGGTACGACCAGCAGCGGCACCGGGCCGACCGGCGCATCGTCCAACGGCCCTTCGGCCACGATCGCCGATGCGCCGGCTTCGACGGCTTGCTTGAGATGGGCGATGCCATGGTGATCCCGACCCTGCAAGGCGACGAAAATCGCCCCTGGAGTCACTTGGCGGCTATCGGCCACCAAGCCGTGGACGGGCCGGTCATGGCTTGCCGGCACAGTCGCCAACCCACGCAGAATGGCCGAGAGACTGGGTGCGCCGGTCATTGGCTGCCCTCCACCCGTGCGGCCAAGGTGACGTCGCCGGCCAATTGACCATCGGGCGGCACATTGAGCACCCGCAGCGCACCGGTCATGACCTCGCTGAACACCGGCGCCGCCACCTGGCCACCGTAGTAGGCCTTGCCCTGGGCGTCATCCACGATGATCACGATGGCCAGACGCGGGTTGCTGGCCGGTGCGATACCCGCGAACAGCGATTGGTAGTGCTGCGTCGAATACCCGCCATTGACGATCTTGCGAACCGTGCCGGTCTTGCCGGCGACGCGGTAACCGGGCACCGCGGCCTTGCCCGCTGTGCCCTCCGGGCCGACCACGGTTTCCATCATCAGCCGCACCGCCCGCACGGCATCGGCGTCCATGACGCGTGTGGCCTCGGCGGCCGGCTGACCATCACGAATCAGAGCCAGCGGCCGCAGCAGGCCATCGGCGGCCAGCACCTGGTAGGCCTGCGCCAGTTGCACGGCGCTGACCGACAAGCCATACCCGAAGGAATGCGTCGCATACTCGAAGTCGTTCCAGCCCTTGGGATCGGTCAGGACGCCCGACACCGCACCGGAAACGGGCAATTGGGGGATCTGGCCGAAGCCGACGGCGCGGTACAGCGACCACAAGCGTTCCGGCGGCATGGCCAGAGCGATCTTGGCGACACCCACATTGCTCGACTTGGTGATGACCCGGGAGACATCCAGCGGACCGAAGTCGCGCACATCGCGCACCAGGTTACGGCCGACCTTGAACTGCCCGCTCGTGGTATCGATAGGGGTATGAATGCCGACCACACCGGACTGAAGGGCGGCGATCACCGTGAACGGCTTGAGTGTCGACCCCGGCTCGAAGACATCGGTGACCGCGCGGTTGCGCAGCTTGCCGATCTCCAGGTTGCCGCGGTCATTCGGGTTACCGCCCGGCTGGTTCACCAGGGCGAGAATCTCCCCGTTGGTCACGTCCACGACGACCGCACTGCCACCGGCGGCCTGGTTGCTCATCATCGCTGACTTGAGCGCGCGATAGGCCAGATATTGGATACGGCTGTCGAGCGTCAGCGTCAGTGTGTGGCCGGGCTGGGGCGCCTGTACGAGTTCCAGGTCCGCGACCACGGTCATGTTGCCGTCCCTGATGACCCGTTTCTTGCCGGGCGTACCGGCAAGCCAGTCGTCGAACATGCGCTCGAGGCCGTCCTGGCCGCGGTCCTCATGGTTGGTCAGTCCCAGCACGTGACTGGCGACCTCGCCGGAGGGATAGAAGCGACGGTACTCACGCTGGGCGTACACGCCCGGGACACCCAGCGCCATGACCCGCCGGGCCTGATCCGGCACCATACGCCGCTGGAGCGACATGTAGCGACGCTCGCGGTAGGCCTCGATACGCTGGGTGAGATCGGCCTCGCTCAAACCCAAGACCTGCGCGAGTGCGGGCCACCAGTCCCGATGAGCCAGAAGAATCTGTGGATCGGCCGCGATCGAATCCACCGGGGTGCTGACCGCCAGCGGCTCCCCGTTGCGATCGACGATCATCCCACGGTGGGCGGACACCTCCACCACACGCATGTGCCGGTCCGCGCCCCGGCTTTGCAACTCATCGCTGTTGATCAACTGGAGATAGGCCGCCCGACCGAGCAGCAACAGTGTCACCAGACCCAGCGCGGCGAGCACCAGCCGCTCGCGGCCGCTGGCATCCAGAGACCTGCGGTTCGTTGTCATCGGCGGACGTAGACCACGTCGATGGGCGCCGGCACGACCATGTCCAGCCGGGTGCGTGCGGCATAGTCCACGACCGCCTCGCTAGCCAATGCGCTTTGCTCGAGCTGCAATTGCGTCCACTCCATCTGCAGGTTGTCGCGGTGCGCGCGCAGTGTTTCAAGTTCCTGAAACAACTCGCGCGAGCGGTGTTTGCTGTACACCTGCCCCAGCCCGCTCAGAACGATGCCGAGGATGATCAACGTCACGAACGTCGCCTTGTTCATGCCACATACCTCTCGGCAATGCGCATGACCGCGCTGCGGGCCCGCGGATTGGCAGCCACCTCGGCCTCGGACGGGCGGATGGCGCGACCCAGCAACTTGAGACGCCCATGACGCGGCACATAGGCGGCCGGCAGGTCCAGCGGCAAGGTATCGGCCCGCGCCTGGTCGCGCATGAACCGCTTCACCCGTCTGTCCTCCAGCGAGTGAAAGCTGATAACCACCAGCCGCCCACCGTGCACCAATGTGTTCACCGCGGCGACCAATGCGCGATCCAACTCACCGAGCTCGCCGTTGATGAAAATGCGCAGCGCCTGAAATGTACGGGTGGCCGGGTGTTTGCCCGGTTCGCGCGTAGGCACGGCATCGGCCACCAGCGCGGCCAACTGCCCGGTGCGGGTCAATGGCTGGAGCTGGCGGGCCTCTACGATCGCGCGGGCGATGCGACGGCTGAAGCGCTCCTCGCCGAACTGCCAGAGGACGTTGGCGATGTCCTCCAGTTCCGCATCGGCCAGCCAATCGGCCACGGACAATCCGGAGTCCGGGTCCATCCGCATGTCGAGCGGCCCATCGAATTGAAAGCTGAACCCGCGTTCTGGGTTGTCGAGCTGCGGCGAGGAGACGCCCAGGTCCATCAGAATACCGTCGACACCGTCCCAGCCTTCGGCATTCACGGCCGCACTGAGCGTGCTGAATGCCTGTTTGCGGAAGGTGAATCGGGGATCGCCGGAGAATCGAACGGCAGCCGCCTCAGCCGTGGGATCGCGATCGAGCGCAAGCAGGGCACCGTGATCGCCCAGCGACTGTAAAATGGCACCACTGTGACCGCCGCGGCCGAAGGTCGCGTCCAAGTAGCGGCCGTCGCGACGAAGCCCCAAGGCCTCAATCGCTTCTGGCAGCAATACTGTCTGGTGAAAGTCGCTGGTCTGGCCCATGGTTTACCGTCGAGCCGCACCGACCGCCCCCGCCAGCCCCCAAGTTTCGGAGCCACGGGCGCCCGCGCCGCTTGAATACACCGTGTGTGGATTGCCAACAGGTTGAAAACCGGGTCGGGTGGGTGGGTGTCCGTCGGGCGGGCGGGCTACAGTCCACTCCACTTCTCCCCACAATTTCCCACTGGTCGACACTATAGGTAGCCGCCGTTTCGGGTGTCAAGGCGATAACCCCCCGTCTCTATGGGAAATTCACGCCCTGGCAGAGTCAGCCTGAACCGTGCATGAACATAGCGACGGCGCCGCCGCGGAACGTCATCGCCCGCTGTAGCGGCTCAAGCGCCGCCTGTTGCGGCGGCTCGGTGGAGAAAAGTGGGAGAAAAAATGGAGTCGGCCGATAAGCCGGGTTCTGTCGAGAGCAGTCATTCATCTGCGACGGCTGTCACCAGCCGCCTGTAGCGACCTACCCGGGAGCCGTGCGGACCACACGTAACGCTCCCCTATTTGGTCTTGCTCCGGGTGGGGTTTACCCTGCCACGCCCGTTACCGGCCGCGCGGTGCGCTCTTACCGCACCATTTCAACCTTACCGGCGACCCTAAGGCCGCTTAGGCGGTATATTTTCTGTGGCACTTTCCGTGGGCTCACGCCCCCCAGGCGTTACCTGGCACCCTGTCCTATGGAGCCCGGACTTTCCTCCACGCGCAAGCGCGCAGCGACTGCCTGGCCGACTCCGCGGCGGATTCTGCGCGTTTGCCAGCGCAGGATCAATGGCCGGTGTCGATTGTCGTCATGTGGACGGCGCTCTAGCCGCGAGCGCCAGCGCGTACAAGGCTTTGCGCGGCATGCCCGTCAGCCGCGAGGCCACCTGTGCCGCCTGGGACGGCGGCAACACATCGAGCAGTATACCCAGCGTGCGGGCCGCGGCGGCTTCATCGGCGGCGGCCTCGGCCGCACCACCGAGAACCAGCACGAACTCGCCCTTGAAACGCTCCGGCTTCTCCACCAGCGCGCGGCGCACATCGCTGACCGTCTCGCCAAGCGTCTCCTCGAACTGCTTGGTCAACTCCCGGCACAGCGCGCACGGACGGTCGGCCCCGAACAGCATCTGAATATCGGCCAGCGTGTTGTCCAGGCGCGAACCGGCTTCCATGAACACCAGCGTCCGCGTCTCCCCCGCCAATCGGGCGAGCCGCTCCTGCCGCGCCGCCGCCTTGGCCGGCAAAAAACCCTCGAACACGAAGCGGTCGGTGGGTAGACCGGCCACCGACAACGCTGCAATCACACTACTGGGGCCAGCTACAGCGATAACCGGAATGTGCGCAGCGCGCACCGCTCGCACCAGGGGAAACCCCGGGTCACTGATCAACGGTGTACCGGCATCCGATACCAGGGCGAAGCTGCGACCGGCAACAAGCTCGTCCACCAGGGCCGGGACCCTGCCGCGTTCGTTGTGCTCGTGCAGGGCCTGCAAGGGCGTGCCCAGCCCGAAGTGGGCCAGCAATCGGCGGGTATGGCGTGTGTCCTCTGCAAGTATCCGGTCCACGCCCGCCAGCACGTCTTTGGCGCGCGCAGACAGATCACCGAGGTTTCCGATCGGCGTGGCGACGACGTACAAGGTACCGGATGAAATTGACACGTGTTTTCGCGCTTGCTGATACTGCCGCCCGGAATGCGGCCGCCGGGACAGCGACCGTTCAGTTTGGCTTCATGGGATGAAAGCGCATGATGACGGCAAAGCAGGTGCGGGGAAAGCGTGGCGAGTCTCAGGCGCTGGACTATCTCCGGCGGCAGGGTATGGCGCTGGTGATGCGCAATTACCGCTGCCGCGGGGGTGAGTTGGATCTGATCATGCGCGATGGCGCCAACCTGGTTTTTGTCGAGGTCCGCGCCCGCAGCAGCGCGCGTTTCGGCGGTGCGGCAGCATCCGTGACCGCGGCCAAGCGGCGGCGGATGACCATTGCCGCGGCGCATTACCTGATGATCCATCGTATCGACGCACCCTGCCGCTTCGATGTGGTGACGCTGGACGGCCCGGGGGACGATCCGGTCCTCAACTGGATTCCCGCCGCTTTCGAGACGAGTTGAGCCATGCCTGTACCCGAGTTGATCCGCAAGCACTTCGACGACAGCATCGCGATCAAGCAGACTGCGCGGGAGGTGCTTGCGCAGCCGATTTCCGATGCCGCCCAACGCCTGGCCCATACCCTCGCCGAGGGCGGCAAGATACTGGTGTGCGGTAATGGCGGCTCCGCCGCCGATGCCCAGCATTTCGCCGCCGAACTGGTCGGCCGGTTCGAGCGTGAACGCCCGGCGCTGCCGGCCATCGCGTTGACCACAGACACTAGCGCCCTCACGGCGATCGGCAATGATTACGGATTCGACCGGGTGTTCGCCCGCCAGGTCGATGCTCTGGCGCAACGTGGCGACTGCCTGGTCGCGCTATCCACCAGCGGCCGCTCGCCCAACGTGCTCCTGGCGGTGGAGGCGGCCCAGGCGCGTGGAGCCTGGGTGCTGGCATTGACCGGTCGCGACGGTGGCCCGATCGCCACCACCCTGACCGACGCCGATATCGAGTTACGCGTCCCGTCCGAGGTGACGGCGCGGATTCAGGAGGTCCACATCCTCGCACTGCACTGCTTATGCAGTGCAGTCGATCAATTGCTTTTCCCTCAAGGAGCCTAAGCATGCGCAAGCATCCGAAAACCGCCATGATCCTGGCGCTGCTGGCCGGCAGCATACTCACCGGCTGCGGCCCCCTGATCGTCGGCGGCATCGCCACCGGCGCCGCCGTGGCCCACGACCGCCGCTCCGCGGGGACAGTCATCGACGATCAGAACCTCGAACTGTCCGCGTATCGTGATTTCAATCAGTACCCAGTGCTCAAGGACCGCAGCCACATCAGCGTCGCCGTCTACAACGGTGCCGCGCTGCTGACCGGTGAGGTGCCGGAGCAAGAGGCCGGCGAGTTGGCCGAGCGTGTGGTCCAGTCGCTGGAGGGGGTTCGGGTCGTGCACAACGAACTGATCGTGGCCCAGGTCAGCCCCCTGTCCAGCCGGACCAATGACGCCTTGATTTCCACCCGGGTCAAGGCATCGTTGTTGAAGGTCGATCGCCCGGGGTTCGACCCCACGCGGGTGAAGGTGACCACCGAGCGCGGCATCGTTTACCTGATGGGGCTGCTCTACCCCGGCGAAGCAGAGCCGGTCATCGAAGCGGTCAGGCAAATCAATGGTGTCCAGCAGGTCGTCACCTTATTCGAGCACCTGGAAAACCCGGCATGACCGAACCGGACCACTATGATCTGCTGGTCATCGGCGCGGGCAGCGGCGGGCTATCGGTCGCCGAACGCGCAGCGCGCCACGGCGCCCGCACGCTGTTGATCGAAGCCGGGCGCCTGGGCGGCACCTGCGTGAATGTCGGCTGCGTACCGAAGAAGGTCATGTGGCATGCCGCAAGCCTCGCCCACAACCTGGACGATGCCCGCGGTTTCGGCTTTGACGTAGAACGCCACGGCTTCGACTGGTCGGCCCTCAAGCTGGCACGCGATGCGTTCATCAACGGCATCAACACCTGGTATGACGGCTATCTGGCCGAGGCCGGCGTACAGCTGGTGCACGGCCACGCGCGCTTCGAGGGCACCCACACCGTCAGCGTCGATGGCCAGCATTACAGTGCCCAACACGTGGTCATCGCCACCGGCGGTCACGCCCGCGTACCCGAGATCCCCGGCGCGGGTCTGGGCATCACCTCCGATGGCTTCTTCGCCCTCGAGCACCAGCCCCGTCGGGTGGCGGTGGTCGGCGCCGGCTACATCGCCGTGGAACTGGCGGGCGTCTTCCGCGCCCTGGGCAGCGAGGTCTCGTTGTTGATCCGCGGCGAAACCGTCCTGCGCAACTTCGACGACCTCATACAGACATCGTTGACGGCACAACTGGAAGCCGATGGCATCGAACTCATCCGCAGCACCCGCGTGCGCTCGGTGAACACCCACGGCGATGCATTGGAAATCGCCCACACGCACGGCGCCCTGACGACCGACACACTGTTGTGGGCCACCGGCCGCGACCCGAATGTCGACGGCCTGAACCTCGCCGCCACCGGTGTCCGGCAGGACGACGAGGGGCACATACCGACCGACGACTACCAGAACACCAACGTCGAGCGTGTGTACGCACTGGGCGATGTCACCGGCCGCGCGACCCTGACACCGGTGGCCGTGGCCGCCGGTCGGCGCCTTGCCGACCGGCTCTTCGGCGGGCAGACGGACCGTCACCTCGACTACCGCAACATCGCCTCGGTGGTGTTCAGCCACCCACCGGTGGGCACCGTAGGCCTGACCGAAGCGGAGGCACGGCGCGACTATGGCAGCGCAGTCGAGGTGTTCACCACCACCTTCACGCCCATGTACCACATGTTCACACCGCATCGGAATCAGGCGGCCATGAAGCTGGTGTGCGAAGGGCCGACGCGACGCGTCGTCGGTATCCATTTGTTCGGGCTCGGGTCCGACGAGATGCTCCAGGGCTTTGCCGTGGCGATGCGCATGGGCGCGACCAAGGCCGACTTCGACGACACCGTGGCCATTCACCCCACCGCAGCGGAAGAGCTGGTTACGCTCAAAGGCTAAGGCAGCCCGAGGCGGGCGAAACACGGAGCCATCCGGGCCGGGCAGAGCATGGTCGGACCGTCGGCAGCATGGATGCTGCCGTCGAGCTCACACGGACGTGTTCACAGCGCGTCCGACCATGCCCTGCCCGGCCCGGATGGCGGGGACGAGCCGCCAAGTCCGCCCACCCGCGAAATGCTTGATCGCCGCATCTCCATACGCCTGCGTCGCGACAAGGACCGTACGACACTCGCCGGGACACCCGCAGACCTGAGACAATAGCGTGCAAACACCACACATGATCGCGCCTTAGAGCGATCCCCCTCACGACTCGCGACACGGTGCTCAATGCGTACGGCGATCTTCGGTGCCTGGGCCTTACTCCTGGGCGTAGCCCTCATGATGCTGGGCAATGGATTGCAGGTCAGCCTCCTGGGCATCCGCGCATCGGCCGAGGGGTTCTCCACGATCACCACCGGTTTGGTGATGACCGGCTATTTCGTCGGCTTCCTCGCCGGCTCGACCCTGACGCCCGTGGCTGTGCGACAGGTGGGGCATGTTCGCGTGTTCGCCGCCCTCGCCTCGCTGGCATCGGTATCCGTCCTGATCCACGCGGTGTTCCTGCATCCAGGGGTGTGGATCACCATGCGCTTTTTCACCGGCCTGAGCTATGCCGGCCTGTACGTCGTCACCGAGAGCTGGCTGAACGATCAAGCCACCAACGAAACGCGCGGGCGTCTGCTGTCGATCTACATGGTGATGTGCCTGGGCGGCATGAGCGCCGGCCAATGGCTGCTCAACCTGGCCTCGCCCGATAGCTTCGAACTGTTCATCGTGGCCTCGGCCCTGGTATCCGTAGCACTGATCCCGGTGGTCCTGAGTGCCTCACGCACACCGGCCTTCGAGACGCCGCAGTCGATGGGGCTGTTGACCTTGTATCGTGTCTCACCGCTGGGCGTACTGGCGGCGTTCGGGACCGGCAGCGCCCACAGTGCCCTCTTTGGCATGGGCGCCGTATACGCCGTACTCAGCGGGCTGTCTGTCAGCCAGACGGCCAGCTTCATGGGTATCGCAATTCTGGGCGGTATGCTGGCGCAATGGCCGGTGGGGTGGCTGTCCGATCGCTTCGACCGGCGGCTGGTCATCACCACCGTCACACTGTTGGCCGGCGCGGCCGCGCTGGCCGGTATCGGACTGACACCCGCCGCACCCGAAGTGATGATGATCATGATCGCGCTGGTCGGTGCATTGTCCATGCCGCTGTATTCGCTGGCCATTGCCCATACCAACGATCACCTGCAACAACCGCAGATGGTGGCCGCAAGCAGCACGTTGGTGCTCGTCGGCGGGCTCGGGGCGATCTTCGGCCCTCTGTTGGCCTCGGCGCTGATGAGCCGCTTGGGCGCCGACGGCTTCCTGTGGTGGATCGGCGGCGTCCATCTGACCATCGGCGTGTTCGCTGTGTACCGCATGACCCGGCGCGCCGCACCGCCGATGGCCTCGCAGGGCTCAGCCGCCTATATCGCCCCCGGCGCCGGTCCGCTGGCCACCGCACTGTCGGCCGATGACACCGACGAATCAGCCGCGCAAGGCGCGGAGCACACTAGCGGTGTCCGGACGGACACCGCGCCATAGCAGGAAGGACTCGGCGGCCTGCTCCACCAGCATGCCCAAACCATCGAGTGCAAGCCTTGCGCCGCGCTCGCGTCCCCAACGAACGAATGCGGTCGGCTTATCGGCGTACATCATGTCGTAAACCACCGCATCGTCGGCCAGCAGGCCCTCGGGAAGCTGCGGCAACTCGTCCGACAGCCCTGCGGCGGTGCCGTTGATTACAACATCGTACGACTCACCGGCAAGCTCACCCAATCCGCAGCCCCGGACCAGTCTGTTGCGGGCAAAATGCAACGCCAATTCCTCTGCTTTGGCCGCCGTCCGATTGGCGACGGTCACCGCGGCGGGTTGGCAATCGAGCAAAGGCTTGAGTACACCGCGTACCGCACCACCGGCACCGAGCACCAGTATCCGTTGGCCGTCCAGCGCCACGCGGTGGTTGACCGTCAAGTCGCGCACCAGGCCGGCGCCATCGGTATTGTCGCCAAGCAAGGCGCCATCCTGCTGCCGCATCAAGGTGTTGACCGCGCCAGCCAGTTCGGCACGGGCGCTCAGCACATCGGCCAGTACCCAGGCATCGCGCTTGAACGGCACTGTCACGTTGAGCCCGCGCCCGCCATTGTCAAAGAAGTCGCGCACGGTCTGGGGAAAGCGACCGGTATCGACCAATATGGCGTCGTAGACCAGCTGTTGCCCGGTCTGCTCGGCGAACAGGCGGTGAATCCGCGGTGACTTGGAGTGGGCAATGGGATTGCCCATCACCGCGTATCGATCAGCGTCGGTCATAACGGATCCTGTAGCCGTGACGTCAGCCGCGCAGCCAAGCGGCAACGCGGGGGGTGAAATAACTGAGAATGCCGTCCGCGCCCGCGCGCTTGATGCAGGTAAGCGACTCCATGATCGCCGCCCGTTCGTTCAGCCAGCCGTTCTGTGCCGCGGCCATGATCATCGCGTACTCGCCGCTGACCTGATACACGAACGTCGGCACACCGAACTGGTCCTTGACCCGGCGCACGATATCCAGGTACGGCATACCCGGCTTGATCATCACCATGTCCGCGCCCTCCTCCAGGTCGAGCGCGACCTCGCGCAAAGCCTCATCGGAATTGGCCGGGTCCATCTGGTAGGTCCGCTTGTCGCCACCGGCGAGATTGGCCGCCGACCCCACCGCGTCACGGAACGGACCGTAGTAGCTGGAGGCATACTTGGCCGCGTAGGAGAGGATACGGGTGTGGATGTGGTCGTTGGATTCCAAGGCTTCGCGAATGGCTCCAACGCGCCCGTCCATCATGTCCGACGGCCCCAGCACATCGGCGCCGGCCTCGGCATGACACAACGCCTGGCGCACCAACGCATCAACGGTCTCGTCGTTCACGACATAGCCGCGATCGTCCACCAAGCCGTCCTGGCCATGACTGGTGTAGGGGTCCAGAGCCACATCGGTCATCACCCCGATTTCGGGAAAGGCGTCCTTGAGTGCCCGGATGGCGCGGGGCACCAAGCCATCGGGATTCCAGGCCTCGGCAGCCGAGGCGCTCTTACCCGCCTGCTCGATCACCGGAAACAACACCAGCGCTGGCACGCCCAAGCTTGCAAGCTTCTCGGTATCGCGCAGCAATTCGTCGATGCTGACGCGATCCACACCCGGCATGGACGGGACGGGCACGCGCTGGCCCTGGCCTTCCATCACGAACACCGGCTGGATCAGGTCATCGACCGTAAGCGTGGTCTCGCGCACCAGACGCCGGGAAAAATCGTCGCGCCGCAGGCGGCGGGGACGGGCGCCGGGGAAGGCTCCCGGCATAATCTGGAACGCACTCACGACTCTCTCCTTGCGGAACATTGTTCAAAGCACGGGATTATCCCACAGCCTAAAATCCGGCAGGTGTCCAGAAAGGCGCATCAGGTGAACTGAAGTTCAAACCCGGCCGCCGCCAGGAAGCCGGCTTCGGCCTGCAAGTCCGCCCGTGTCAGCGGATGCTCGCCCAGCCATCCGGGGGCGAACTCAAGACGGATGCACGCACCGGTCACCTCGATCAGCGGCGGCTCCAGGGGCTCCGGGCTGCGGCTGCGATGCAGTACCACGGCCAAGCGCAGCAGCACACACAAGTGACCCGCAGGCGCCCGCCAGGGTGTCGGTAAAGCCTCCAGCACATCCGTCGGGAACTTACGCCGGTGGGCACGAACGAGCGAGGCAAGAAACTGCTGGTCTTCCCGCCCGAACCCCGGCATGTCGGAATGCTCCAGAATATACGCCCCGTGCCGGTGATAGTGATTATGGGCAATCGCCAGCCCCAGTTCGTGCAGGCGTGCGGCCCAGTCCAATTGCTGGCCATGGACTTCGGCGTCCAGATTCCATCCCGGCTGCGCCGCAGCGAACAGTGCCACGGCCGTCGCGCGCACCCGCCCGGCCTGTGCGGTATCCACACCGAAACGCCGGCTCATGGTAGCGATGGTGTGCTCGCGCACATCGGTGTGACGGATCCGCCCCAGCAAGTCGTGGATCACGCCCTCGCGCAGCGCCCCCTCGGAGACCTCCATCTGCTCGAGCTTAAGGGCGGCGAACAGACTGTGCAGGATCGCAAACCCGCCGGCCAACACCTGGGCCCGTGCCCGGCTGAGCTCCCATCGTCGGGCCAGCGTGGCCACGCTGCCAGCCCGCAACAAGCCCTCGCGCACGGCCTCCATTGCCTCCAGCGTGATCGGCCCGTGCGTCCAGCCGTTGGCCAGTGCGATATCGCGTATGGCTTTGATGGTGCCGGAGGCGCCGATTGCCGTGGTCCAATCCAGGGCGCGGTAGGTCAAGGCTACCGGCTCAAGCTCGACCTGTACCGCCAACTCTGCCTGGCGAAGCGCCGATTCCTTGATCCTCGAGCCGCTGAAGTGCGCACGCGTCATGCTGACGCAACCCATGTATAAACTATCCAGGTGCAAGGGCTCGAAGCCCTCGCCGACGATCAGCTCCGTGCTGCCGCCGCCGATGTCGATCACCAGCCGCCGGCCGTTGAGTTGGGCCAGCGAATGAGCCACCCCGAGGTAAATCAGCCGCGCCTCTTCCAAACCGCTGACGATTTCCACCGGATGCCCGAGCAGACGTCGCGCCTCGTTGAGAAAGCGTTTTCCGGATTTCAACTGGCGCAAGGTGTTCGTACCGACAACCCGCACCCGTGATTCGGGAATGTCGCGCAGCCGTTGCCCGAACCGCGCCAGGCACTCGAAGGCACGTTGCTGGGCGGCGCGGCTGAGGCGGTGCTGGCTATCGAGGCCGGCGGCGAGCTGGACCATCTCCTTGAGCCGGTCCACCACCCGCACCTGGCCATCGACCACACGGGTGACGATCAGGTGGAAGCTGTTCGAGCCCAGGTCGATGGCGGCAAGCGTTGTGGCGGGCACGTGACCGGTTCTCCTTGGGGATGGAATTGACAGCCCCCTAGCTTGGCCGACCAGCGCCCATGATGCGAGCGTTGGATGGGCTTTGTTGTCAGTCGGCGAGCTCGCGCAGCTGGCGTGGGGTCAGCAGCCACTCCAGACGGCCGCCACCGGCACGGGCGTCATCCAAGGTCAGCAATGCCGCCCCGGCCTTACGAAAACGCACACCGGACACCGCTGAGCCACCAATCAACAGACTCGCCAGGCGCCCCAGGTGCGGCTCGTGGCCAACCAGCGCCACCGCACCGACGCCGAGTGCATCCAGCCGCGGCAGACAGGCCGCCGGGTCGGACTCAGGGGCCATATCGGCCCATAGCACCGGCGCCGGTAAGCCACCGAGTTCAACGAAGACATCGGCCGTTTCCCGGGCACGGCGCAGCGGGCTGGACACCAGTACATCGACGACCGGCATCCACGGCAGCAGCCCGCGTACTACGCTGCGCAGCTTCCGGACACCGGCATCCGTCAGTGGCCGGTCCTCGTCCCGGCCACCGGCGCGGATGAACGGAACAGCGTCCTCGGCAATCGCGTGCCGGATCAGCACCAAATCCATATCAGCCCTCCTTTGTGCCTCGACCGCTCAACGCCCGATGCTGCGGAAACTGGCAGGTGAACGTACTGCCGACACCCAACTCGCTGGCCACCAGCAGGCGCCCCTGGTGACGATGCATGACGTGCTTGACGATGGCCAGCCCCAATCCGGTGCCACCGCTTTCGCGCTGGCGCCCCTTGTCCACCCTGTAGAACCGCTCGGTCAAACGCGGCAGGTGCTGGGGCGGTATGCCCTCGCCGTCATCTTCAACGGACAGCCGGGGGCCATCGGTGGCGGCCTGCCAGCGGACGCACACCCGGCATCCGGGGCCGGTATAGCGAACGGCGTTGAATACCAGGTTGGAAAAGGCGCTGCGCAGTTCCTTCTCATTGCCCGAGAGCCACAGCCCAGGCTCGGCGACAATCTGGATATCGTGGTGCTTCTCGCCACTGAGTGCCCGCGCATCCTCGGCGATGCTCTCGAGCAAGGCGCCCACATCCACAGGGCGTGTGCTGTGCTTTTCGTCGGGGTCTTCCAGCCGCGAGAGCATCAATAGATCTTCGATGATGTTCAGCATGCGGCTGGATTGGCCTTGCATGGTGGCCAAAGCCTTGTGCCAGCGCGCCAGTGACGGGTCCTCGGCATCCAGCAGGGTTTCGAGATAGCCGTTGACCACGGTCAAGGGGCTGCGCAGTTCGTGCGACACATTGGCCACGAAGTCCCGGCGCACCTGCTCCAGGCGGTGCATCTGAGTGATGTCCGACGCGATGAGCAGGCGCTGGCCCTGCCCGTAGGGAATCAGCCGCGCACGCAGCAGCCGGGACGGGTCGGCAGGGGCACGGAAGTCCACACTATCGCCCCCCGTACTGCCATCGAGAAAGCCGAGGAACGCTGGATGGCGAACGAGATTGGCGACCGGACGCCCGACATCCTGGGGGATGCGCAGGCCCAGCAGTTCCGCTGCCGCACGGTTCAACCAGAGCAGTTCGCCGGCATCGTTGAGCGCCACCGCCACATCCGGCACCGCCTCGATGGCATCGCGATACTTGCCCAGGGCATTGCGCAGCGCACGCTCGCGCTGGTCCTGCTGGCGTCGGGCACGACGCAAGTGGCTGGCGACATCGGCCCACAGGCCTTGCCCATAGCGGAACTCACCCTCGCGCGCCCGGCCCAGGGCCTTGACCAGGCGCGCCAGTTCGCTGACGTGATAGATGGCCAAAAGCCACCCAGCGGCAGCCATCACCGGCCAGAAGTAGCCGATCCACCAACCCGCGGCGGCCGATGCTGCGGCAAACACGCTGACCCGGGTCAAGGCCAGCACGAGCGGTTGCTGCGCCAAACGTTACGTCCTGGTAGAAAAACGGTAGCCGGCACCCCGTACCGTCTGAATCAAGACATCGTGTCCATGCGGTTCCAACGCCTTGCGCAAACGCCGGATGTGCACATCGACCGTGCGCTCCTCGACATACACATTGGAGCCCCACACCCGGTCCAACAGTTGTCCGCGGCTGTATACCCGCTCGGGATGCGACATGAAGAACTCCAGCAAACGGTATTCCGTCGGCCCGATGTCTACGGTCGCCTCGCCGCTGGTGACGCGGTGGCTGGCCGTGTCCAGCGACAAGCCGTTGGCCGAGAGCACCTCTTCATCGCCGCTCGCCGCACCGCGTCGCATGACCGCTCGAATCCGGGCCACCAGTTCACGGGGCGAAAACGGCTTGGTGATGTAGTCGTCGGCCCCGGCCTCCAGCCCGAGAACCTTGTCCTCTTCCTCGGCCCGGGCGGTGAGCAGGATGATCGGCAACTCGCGGGTCAACTCTTCCTTCTTCAGCCGACGGGCGTAGTCGATGCCGCTAGTGCCCGGCAGCATCCAGTCGAGGAGCACCAGGTCCGGGCGATGATTGGCAATGGCCATCTGCGCCTGGCGAGAATCGCCCGCCTCGTCGATATCGAAGCCGGCACTGGCCAGCGCGAAGCTGATCATCTCCCGGATGGGCTGTTCGTCCTCAACAACGAGAATGCGCTTGGAATTCATGGCATTGCCCTTGCCTGAAAGAGCGCTCATTAAATGGCAGAGATATGACAATCGGGTGACAGGCGCCCGATTGAACCTTGACCGCGTCGGCCCGGTCTTCTCGGGGAGAGGATAGCGCGTCTCGCTCGCAACGGATGGATGCATCGCAAGACCATAGTTTGTCGCTATCCGGGGCGTTGCGGGATTCAATTTCCGCCATGTGGCGAAATGCCCTATCCTCCACGTCCCTTTCCAATCACCTTCGCATGAACGGAGTCCCTGCATGAGTGTTCTGGTCACCCAACAAGCCCCCGATTTCACCGCCCCGGCTGTGTTGCCCGACGGCTCCATCCGGGAGGATTTTTCGCTGGCCAGCCTGCGCGGCAAGTACGTCGTGCTGTTTTTCTACCCGTTGGACTTCACCTTTGTGTGCCCTTCGGAAATCATCGCCCATGACAACCGCATCGAGAAGTTCAAGGACTTGGGTGTCGAAGTGGTCGGTGTGTCGATCGACTCGCAGTTCAGCCACTATGCGTGGCGCAACACGCCGGTGAACGCCGGTGGTATCGGTCCGGTGCAATTCCCGCTGGTGGCCGATGTGAAGCACAGCATCGCCCAGGCCTATGGCATCGAACATCCCGAAGCCGGCGTTGCGCTACGCGCCTCGTTCCTCATCGACCGCAACGGTGTGGTCCAGCATCAGGTGGTCAACAACCTGCCGCTGGGGCGGAATGTCGACGAGATGCTGCGCATGGTCGAGGCCCTGCAGTTCCATGAGGAGCACGGCGAGGTCTGCCCCGCCGGCTGGCAGAAGGGCGCCAAGGGCATGAAGGCCGACGCCAAGGGCGTCGCAGACTATCTTGCCGGCAACGCCAGCGGGCTGTAAGCCCGGTAGCCGAGGTCCCGGGGTGCGGAGCGTGAGTCCGTGCCTCGGAGCTTAAGTTTTAAGTTTTAAGTTTTAAGTTTTAAGTTTTAAGTTTTAAGTTTTAAGTTTTGCAGGATGGTCAGACTAGAGGATTTGTCGCTGATCCACGTAGAACTTAAAACTTAAAACCTAAATCGTTCCAGCCCAGGAGCCATCGCATCATGTCCGAACCGCGTCACATCCGTCTGCTCATCCTCGGTTCCGGTCCGGCGGGCTACACCGCGGCCGTCTATGCCGCGCGCGCTAATCTGAGCCCGGTGCTCATCACGGGTCTGCAGATGGGTGGTCAGTTGACCACCACCACCGAGGTCGACAACTGGCCCGGCGATGTCGAGGGTCTGCAAGGGCCGGCGCTGATGGAGCGCATGAAAGCCCACGCCGAGCGCTTCGATACCGAGGTGATCTTCGACCACATCCATACGGCGAAGCTGGACACCCGCCCGTACACGCTGGTGGGCGATGCCGGCACCTACACCTGCGATGCGCTGATCATCGCCACCGGAGCCAGCGCCAAGTACCTCGGCCTGCCGTCGGAGCAGGCGATGATGGGCAAGGGCGTCTCGGCCTGCGCAACCTGCGATGGGTTTTTCTATCGCGGCCAGAAGGTTGCCGTCATCGGTGGCGGCAACACAGCGGTGGAGGAAGCCTTGTACCTCTCAAACATCGCCGCGGAGGTGACCGTCGTCCATCGGCGCGACAGCTTCCGTGCCGAGAAGATCTTGGTAAACCGGCTGTTGGACAAGGCCGAGAACGGCAACGTGCGCCTCGAGCTGGACGCCACCTTGGATGAAGTCCTGGGCGATCAGTCCGGCGTCACGGGCATTCGCATCCGCTCGACCAAGGACGACAGCACAAAAGCGCTGGAGCTGGCCGGCGTGTTCATCGCCATCGGCCATCAACCCAACACCCAACTGTTCGAAGGGCAGTTGGCCATGGAGAACGGCTATATCATCGTTCGCGGCGGTCTGAGCGGCAACGCGACCGCAACCAGCCTTCCCGGTGTCTTTGCCGCCGGCGATGTGGCCGACCATGTCTACCGGCAGGCCATCACCTCGGCCGGCAGCGGCTGCATGGCAGCCCTGGATGCCGAACGCTTCCTGGACGATCTGGGTTAGCAATTCGAGTTAGTTAGCCGAAACAAAAAAAGCCCGCTTCCGCGGGCTTTTTCTCAGGCCGGGAGAGCGCCCTGGTGACGATGCCCCCACCGAGTCCACGCCTTCTCGTGCAGCGCGTACGCCACCGTGTTGCACAGCGGCTCCACCAAGGCAACCGCACCGCCCACGGCGAGACTGCCTGTCAACAGGTACGCCACCGTGAAGGCGACCGTGAAATGGACTATGGCGAAGGTGAACGTCTTGGTCATGGCTGTGAACCTCGTGTGTCTCTGGTTCAAATGATAACGATTCTCAAAGCCATTGCCATACAATTCTCTGCATTCCGTCGATAGCTCACGGCTATTTAGAATGTATCACGCTCAGCAATCGCATCCGCGCGGGCCAGAATGCGCTGCGCCTCGTCCACATGCAGCGCTTCGACCAACCGTCCGTTGACCACCGTAAACCCCATCCCCGCGTCGACGGCCAGTTTCCAGGCGCTGACGATGGCCCGTGCGCGCTCCAGCTCTATTGCCCCAGGGGCAAAAATGCGGTTGGCCACGGCAATCTGACGCGGATGAATGAGCGTTTTACCGTCGAAGCCGAATACCCGTCCCTGTTCGCAGACCTGTGCCAAACCCTCCTCGTCCTTCAGGGCAAGATGCACGCCATCGAGCACGTCCAGTCCGTGCGCCCGCGCCGCCAGCACACAGGTCTGCAGCGCGGTCGCCAGCCCCGGACGTCCGCGCCCGGGGGGCAGACGCAATGCTTTGGTGAGCTCGGATGTGCCGACCACCAGGGTGCATACCGCTTTGTCCGCACCGGCCAGCCGCTCGGCTGCAAGCACGCCTGCCGGTGACTCGATCATCAGCCAGAGCGGCAACGCCACGCCAGCACGCCGCATGCGCGCGGTCACCGCATCCACCTGCCGGGGTGACTCCGCCTTCGGCAGCACCAGCGCATCCGCACCGGCTACGGCCAACAGAGCATCAAGGTCCGCCTCGCCCCAGGGCGTGTCCAGCCCGTTGATACGCACCACCCACTCCTGTCGTCGCTGGCGCGGTTGGGCAAGGACAGCACAGACCTGCGCACGGGCGGCGGCCTTTGACTCCGGTGCAACGGCGTCGTCGAGGTCGAAGATCAGTACATCCGCGGGCAGGGTCACCGCCTTGGCCAGGGCGCGTGAATTGATACCCGGCACATACAAGGCCGAGCGCCGCGGGGGCGAAGTGACGCTGCCGCTCATGGTTCGGTCACCGCAAGCGGGCGACCACCCAGTGCGAGCGTCACTGCGCGACCGGTGTCGGCCAGCAACGCACCCAATTCGGCCAAGCGCGCGTCGGTCATCCGTGCGGTCGGGCCGGAGAGCGAAATGGCCGCCGTGGCTTGGCCGTATTCATCGAAGATCGGTGCGGCCACGCAGCGCAGCCCATCGGCCTGCTCCTCCGCATCCAGGGCATAACCCTGGCGACGGGTTGCATCCAGCGCCCGTGCCAGTGCATTGGCATCGGTAATCGTGCGGTCGGTAAAACGGGGCAAACCGGTGCGCGCCGCCAAATCGGCGATGGCTGTCGGTGAGGCCATACACAACAAGGCTTTGCCGACACCCGAGGCATGCAACGGCGCACGACCACCGAGCCTGGCCAGCATACGCATCAGTTCCTGGCATTGAACCTGGGCGATGAACACGGCGTGGTCGCCATCGCGAATGGCCAGATTTGCCGTCTCGCCCCCTTGCTCGACCAGCCGGCGCAAATAGGGGTGGGTCTCGCGCACCAAATCGCGATGGCTCAGAAAAGCACTGCCGACAGTGAACGCCTGGACACCGATGCGCCAGCGCCCGGTGTCTGGATCGTTCTGGACGAATCGCGCCTGCTGCAAGGTGCCCAGCAAGCGGTGTACGGTCGAGGCTGGCAATGCGGCCTGCTGGGCCAACTCAGACAACCCCAGGCCGTACTCCGCGCTCGCCAGCGCCTGCAAAAGCGCCAACCCGCGGTTGAGCGACTGAACTTGTCCCGCAGGCGCTCCGATCTGTGTTTGGCGGGCCATGGCACGCCCTCGCAATGTTTTCCGTTGCGAGGAGCGTACACGAGCATCCCGCTGCTCGGGAATGGATTCCATTAGACGGAATCACTCGTCGCGACGGTACTCGCCTTCAATGACCCGTCCGCCGGTTTTCCGGCCATCGGCGCTTGGGACAGGACCGGATCGCACGTTGAAACGCCCGACGAGACTGGCTATGGCCCGGCGTCGGGTGAACGGCAGCAGGCACAGAAACCCCATCAGGTCGGTGATCAGGCCGGGGGTGAGCAGCAATACGCCACCGAACATCAAAACCAGCGCCTCCACCATCTCAATGGCGGGTGGCTCGCCCCGGTCCACCGCCGCCCGCGCACGCATCAGCGTCGCCAAGCCTTCACGCTTGAGCAACGCGACACCGGCGACCGCCGTGACCAGGCAGAGCAATATCGTGGGGATGACACCGATCACCCCACCGACCTGGATCAGCACCGCCAGTTCGGCGAGCGGAACCGCAATGAACAACAGCAACAAGAGTCCAGGATGGATCATTGTCCGTATAATTTGCCCAAACCCACACAATGGGGTCAGACATGACGACCCACAAGCCCCTGACGTTGGCCATTGCCACAGCCCCGGACGCGGATACCGCCCGCCGCCTGGGCTCGCGTCTGGTGGAGCAACGGCTAGCCGCCTGCGTGAACTTGATTCCCGGCGTACAGTCCATCTACCGCTGGCAAGAGGCCATCGAATCCGACACCGAGGTCGTGATGTTGATCAAGACCCACCCCGGCGCCGTGGCGGCCATCAATGCCGTGTTGCGCAACGAGCATCCCTATGACGTGCCGGAGCTGATCACCCTGCCGATCGATGACGGCCTACCCGACTACCTGGCCTGGGTGGCAGAGAGCACCAATGCCTAGGAGCCTGTCGGACTTGAGACTGCCCACTGTCCTTCTGCTGCTCATCGCGCTGCTTTTGGCGACAACCCGGGCCTGGGCCATTGCCCCCGACGATCTGCTGCCGGCGGATGCGGCGTTCGTTCTCGACGCTCGTGGCGAAGCGGACACGGTGACCTTGCAGTGGGACATCGCACCGGGCTATTACCTGTACCGCGACCGCATCCGCGTCGAGGCGCTGGACGGTGCCCAGGTCGGCGAGCCGTTGCTACCTGCGGCGCTGAGTAAGGACGACCCGTTCTTCGGCCTGACCGCCATTTATCGCGACAGCGTGACGGTCACCGTACCGGTCACCCAAGCCGAGCGGACGCTTCGCCTTTCGGTCACCTATCAGGGCTGCGCCGATCTGGGGGTGTGCTATCCACCTGAGACCCGCACACTGGAGATCGCCCTGGGCAGCGACAGCGCCAACCCGGACGCATCACCGCTGACCGGCTTGTTTCGCGACCCGTCGGCCGCCGGCGCGCCGATTCCCGGCGCGTCCGACCTGCTACCGGGGGAACAGGCGTTCATCCTGTCGGTGGATGCGATCGCCGCCGACCGCCTGCTGTTGCGTTGGAGCATCGCCGAGGGCTACTACCTGTACCGGGACAAGCTCGCCCTGCGTTTGGGCACCGGCTCCTCATTGAGTGTGGCGGGGTTCGACTTCCCGCCCGGCGACATCGAAACGGATGAGTTCTTCGGTGAGCAAACCGTCTACAGGGGTGCGGTGACCATACCCGTGCGTCTGTCCGGCGAGTGGCCTGAGGGGCGGTCGCTGGAGGTCACCGCGGATTATCAAGGCTGCGCCGACATCGGTGTGTGTTATCCGCCCATGAGTACAATCGTCCCCGTGAGCCTCGGCGACACGGGCACCGCAGCGTCGTCGACGACACCACCACCTGTGCTAGCCGCGCAGGTGACCGTCTCCGAGCAGGACCACCTGGCAGAGCGGCTTGTGGCCGGCGGCTTGTGGGCGCTGCCGCTGTTCTTCGGGCTGGGCCTGCTGCTGTCGGTGACCCCTTGCGTCCTGCCGATGGTGCCGATTCTCTCGGCGGTCGTGGTCGGGCAAGGCAGTGCGCTGGGCACGCGACGGGCGGTGTTGCTGTCTCTGGCCTATGTACTGGGCATGGCCCTGACCTACACGGCGGCGGGCGTCGCCGCGGCCGCCCTCGGCCAGGGCATCCAGGCGTGGTTCCAGCACCCGGCGGTGCTGGCATTGACCGCCGCGCTGTTCGTAGGGCTGGCCTTGGCGATGTTCGGGCTCTTCCATCTGCAGATGCCGGCGTCCGTCCAGTCCCACCTCCAGCGCTGGACCCATGAAAACCACCACGGTGGCCGCTACGGCGGCGTCGCGCTTCTTGGGGTATTGTCGGCGCTCATCGTGGGGCCGTGCATGGCGCCGCCGCTGGTCGGCATCCTCACGGTCATCGCGCAGACCGGCGATCTTGTTCTGGGCGGGCTGGCCTTGTTCACGCTCAGCCTGGGGATGGGCGTGCCGTTGATCATCGTGGCCGCCTCCGCAGGACACTGGCTGCCGCGCAGCGGCCAGTGGATGAGCGCCGTCAATGCGGTGTTCGGCGTGCTCATGCTGGCCGTGGCCTTGTACCTGCTGGAGCGCATTCTTCCGCCGCTGGTCAGCATGATCGGTTGGGCCGTGCTGCTCATCGTCTGTGCCGTCTACTTGGGCGCACTGGAGCCGGTGCGCCGCGGCTGGCCTGCGCTTGCCAAAGGCCTCGGGCTGGTCTTGCTGATCTACGGCGGGTTGATTCTCACCGGAGCGGCAGCCGGCGGGCGCGACCCCTGGGCGCCATTGGCCGGGGCGGGCTGGCTGGCTGACCGTTCGTCCGGACAGCCCAGTGCGGATGCGTTTCAAACGGTGAGCACGCTGGCCGAGCTCGACCGCATCATCGGCGCCTCGGGTGGGCAATCAGTGATTGTCGAGTACTACGCGGACTGGTGTGTCAGTTGCAAGGAGCTCGAGCGCGACACCTTCAGCGACCCCGCGGTGCAGCAGGCCTGGGCCGAATCGATCAGGCTGCGCGTCGATGTCACTGCCAATAACGCGGAGGATCGCGCGCTGCTGGCCCGCTATGGACTCTTCGGCCCACCGGCCATCCTGTTCTTCGGCCCCGACGGCCGGGAGCGCAAAGGGTATCGGGTCGTGGGCTACATGGCGCCACAGCGCTTTGCCGCCCATGTCAGCGCTGCCACCCGCGGATAAAACCCTCCTGACACCACGCTGTCAGGAGGGCGGCCATAGCCTTGGCAGGCGATCACATAGGGTCGCGAGACAAGGCTTCACCACGATGACGATGCTGCCCGGCGGACTCGCCCGCTTTCCAGGACACGCCTGATGCGCCGCGCCGACCGCTTGCTGCAAATCCTCATGCTGATGCGTGGTCGGCGTATCGTCACGGCCCAGGCTCTGGCCGAGTCCCTGGAAGTGTCGGTACGCACGGTGTATCGCGACATGGCCGATCTGTCGGCCTGCGGCGTGCCCTTGCAGAGCGAGGCCGGGGTGGGCTACCGGTTGCTGCGCGGCTTCGATCATGCACCGCTGTTCTTCGACGGCGAGGAACTGGCCGCGCTGCGGTTGGCCGCGCGCATGACCGAAGCCTGGGCGGACGCGGGGCTGGCTGGCGCTGCACGACGGGCATTGAACAAAATCGAAACAGCCGCCCCCACCCTGGCACCGGTGGAAGAACACCTGTTCGCGCCCGCGGTGAACAACTACCCGCGCGACTTGCTGGCCGAACTGCGCGGCGCCATCGCCGGCGCACACCCGGTGGAACTGCACTACACCCGGGCGGACGGGCAGGTCAGCCAGCGCAAAGTCGAGCCGCTGGGGCTGTTCTTCTGGGGGGCGGTATGGACACTCGGTGCCTGGTGTCGGTTGCGTGAGGACTTTCGCAGCTTTCGCGTCGATCGAATACAAGCCATGATGATATGCACCGACGAGTTGATCGTACCCGACCCCGCACGCGGCATGGCTGCGCTGATCGCAAGTTATCAGTCGTGCTGATCGCCTGCGAACTTGCGGGCATCGTCGTCGAATTCACATGCAGCCTGGACAGCAGCATGCCGCAAGTGCAAAAATCCGCGCACGTCGCGTCATGCAAGGCCGCTCATGCCCAAGGTGCTTGTCGTCAACGGCCCCAACCTCAATATGCTGGGCCGTCGTGAACCCGGTGTTTATGGCACGCTGACACTCGAAGGCATTGCCGAGCGCTGCCGCGAGCGCGCTGACGCGCTTGGACTGGCGCTGCAGTTCATGCAAAGCAATGCCGAGCATGAATTGATCGATCGAATCCAGCAAAGCGCTGGAGACGGCACCGATTTCATCGTCATCAATCCCGCTGCCTACACCCACACCAGCGTCGCTTTGCGCGATGCGCTGCTGGCGGCCGCAACCCCTTTCATCGAGGTCCACCTGTCCAATATCCACGCACGTGAGCCCTTCCGTCACCACTCCTACCTGTCCGACAAAGCGGTGGGGGTGATCTGCGGGCTGGGTGCGCTGGGTTACGAGCTGGCTCTGGAAGCCGCCGCCCGACAGTTGGCCAAACCTTGACCTGACCTACGGAATGTTCATGGATATTCGGAAAATCAAGAAGTTGATCGAATTACTGGAGGAATCCGGTATTGCCGAGATCGAAATCCAGGAAGGGGAGGAGTCGGTGCGGATCAGCCGCTATGCGCAAGGCACCTCGGTGATGATGCAGCCGCATGCCTATGCACCACAGATGATGCCGGCCGTTGCGTCCCAGGCACCCGCTGCCGCCCCACCCGTTGGTGCCCCGACACCACCGCCGGCGCCTCCAGGCCACGCCGTACGCTCACCCATGGTCGGCACGTTCTACCGCTCCGCATCGCCGGGCGGCAAAGCGTTCGTGGAAATCGGCAGCCGGGTCAGCGCGGGCGAAACGGTGTGTATCATCGAAGCCATGAAGATGTTCAACCCCATCGAGGCCGACAAATCCGGCACCGTGGTCGAGATCCTGGCCGACAACGGTCAACCCGTGGAATACGATCAGCCACTGATCGTCATCGACTGACGTGGCGCCCCCTATGCTCGATAAAGTCGTCATCGCCAATCGCGGCGAGATCGCCTTGCGCATTTTGCGCGCCTGCCGCGAACTGGGTATCAAGACCGTCGCCGTCCACTCCACCGTCGACCGCGACCTCAAGCATGTCCGTCTGGCGGACGAGTCCGTGTGCATCGGCCCCGCCCCTTCGGCGGAGAGCTACCTGAACATGCCCGCGCTGATCTCCGCCGCCGAGGTGACCGATGCGGTCGCCATTCACCCCGGCTATGGCTTTCTATCCGAAAATGCCGATTTCGCCGAGCGGGTGGAGAAAAGCGGGTTCATTTTCATCGGACCCCGGGCCGAAACCATTCGCCTGATGGGTGACAAGGTTTCCGCCATCCGCAGCATGAAGGAGGCGGGCATTCCCTGTGTACCCGGCTCCGATGGGCCGTTGGGAGACGACGACCCGGAAACCCTTCGCCTGGCCAAGCAGATCGGCTATCCGGTGATCATCAAGGCCGCCGGTGGCGGTGGCGGCCGCGGCATGCGCGTCGTGCACTCGGAGGCTGCGTTGCTCAACGCCGTGGCATTGACCCGCAGCGAAGCGGCGGCAGCTTTCGGCAATCCAGTCGTCTATATGGAGAAATTCCTGGAGCATCCGCGTCATGTGGAGATCCAGGTCCTGGCCGACACGCAAGGCAACGCCATCTATCTTGGCGAACGCGACTGCTCCATGCAGCGCCGTCATCAGAAGGTCGTCGAAGAGGCTCCCGCACCCGGGCTCAGCGCCGCCGAGCGCGAGCGTATCGGAGAGGTCTGCGCCGAAGCCTGCCGGCGTATCGGCTATCGGGGCGCCGGAACGTTCGAGTTTCTCTACCAGGACGGACAGTTCTTCTTCATCGAGATGAACACCCGGGTTCAGGTTGAGCACCCGGTGACCGAACTGATCACCGGTATCGATATCGTCAAGGAACAGTTGCGCATCGCCGCCGGCCTGCCGCTGAGCCACCGCCAGGACGAGGTCGAGCTGCGCGGTCATGCCGTGGAGTGTCGACTCAACGCCGAAGACCCGTTCACGTTCATGCCCTCTCCAGGCACCATCACCCAGTACCACGCCCCGGGCGGTCCCGGGATTCGGGTGGACTCGCACATCTACAATGGCTACCGGGTACCGCCGAACTACGACTCCATGATCGGGAAGCTGATCAGTTGGGGGGAGACGCGCGAGGTCGCCATTGCTCGCATGCGCAACGCCTTGGCCGAGCTGGTGATCGAGGGCATCAAAACCAATGCCGCGCTGCACCAGCGGATCATGAACGATCCCGGCTTCGTGGGCGGCGGCACCGACATCCACTACCTGGAAAAGTTGTTGAGCAAGTGACCGACAAACAACCGCAAGACGCCGATTGGCTGCAGCTGACGCTGGAGGCCGGCCAGCTCGACACCGATGCGCTGGAGGACGCGCTGCTCGCCGCCGGTGCCGTCGCCGTCACCCTGGAAGATGCCGGCGACGCACCGGTGCTGGAACCCGGTCCCGGCGAGACGCCGTTGTGGCCGCAAACCCGGGTCACCGGCCTGTTTCCAGCCCATATCGATGTGATCGAAGTGCGCGCGCGCCTGGCGGCGGCATTGGGCGAGGGCGTGGTCGACGCCTGTCGGCTGTCGGGCCTGGAGAATCGCGACTGGGTGCGAGCGTGGATGGACAGTTTCAAGCCCATGTCGTTCGGCACGCGGCTGTGGGTCTGCCCCAGTTCGCAACCGGCGCCGGACCCCAACGGGGTCAACCTGATCCTCGATCCAGGCCTGGCCTTCGGCACCGGCACCCATCCCACCACCGCCCTCTGCCTGAACTGGTTGGATGCGCATCTGCCGGCGGACGCCCGCGTCATCGACTATGGCTGCGGCAGCGGCATTCTTGGCATCGCCGCCGCCTTGCTGGGCGCCCGTGCGGTATGGTCCACAGATATCGACCCGCAAGCGCTGACCGCCACCAGCATCAACGCACGCACCAACGCGGTTGAGGACCGGGTGGAATCGGCCCTGCCGGAGCTGTTCGACCCGCCCTCGGCTGACGTCGTCCTGGCGAACATACTCGCCGGCCCGCTGACGGTTCTTGCTCCACGTCTGGCTCAACTGGTTGTCCCGGGTGGCCATCTGGTGCTGGCGGGCATCATCGAGCGTCAAGCCGATGCCGTGACCGCCGCCTATGCCGAGTGGTTCGACTTCCAGCCAACGGCCTCATCCGAAGGCTGGGTACGGCTCTGGGGGAGACGTAAACCGGCGCTTGCATGACGCGCTGATATCGGTATTGTGTGCGGCCCTTCGGCGCCCCAGCGCTTTGCTAAGCTAGTTCAATGCACATCGGCCCGCACAGGATTCACCCGCCCGTCATGCTTGCTCCCATGGCCGGCGTGACCGACCGCCCCTTCCGCCAGCTTTGCCGGCGGCTGGGTGCAGGCTTGGCGACATCGGAAATGGTGACGGCAGATCCGCGCCTGCGCTCCAGCCGCAAGACGCGTCTGCGCATGGACCACCAGGGTGAAGCAGGCCCGATCAGCGTTCAGATCGCCGGCTACGACCCACAGATGATGGCCGACGCGGCGCGGTTCAATGTGGATCACGGTGCCGACATCATCGACATCAACATGGGCTGCCCGGCCAAGAAGGTCTGCAACGTCGCCGCGGGCTCCGCCCTATTGCGCGACGAAGCCCTTGTGGCGGATATTCTCACCGCGGTGGTGAAGGCCGTGGCCGTTCCGGTGACGCTGAAAATCCGCACCGGGTGGTGCCACGCCACCCGCAACGGGCTTACTATCGCCCGCATCGCCGAGGACGCCGGCGTTCAGGCACTGGCGGTGCACGGACGTACTCGTGCGGATGGCTATACCGGTGAGGTAGAGTACGAAACCGTTCGCTCGATCAAGCGCGCCGTGAGTATCCCGGTCATCGCCAACGGCGATATCGTAGATGCATCCTCGGCCCGCAGAGTGATGAACGAGACCCGTGCCGATGCCTTGATGATCGGCCGGGCAGCACAGGGATGTCCTTGGATTTTTCAAGAGGTGGCGGCGGCCATGGCCGACGAGGCGCTGCCCGCAAAGCCGGACCCGGCACAGATCGGGCAATGGCTGAGCGAGCATTTGCATGCGCTGTATGGGTTCTACGGGGATGAAAACGGGATACGCGTGGCCCGCAAACACATCGCCTGGTACGCCCAGGGGCATCCAGGCGCTGCAGACCTGCGCCAGGCCGTCAATACGGCCACAACGGCAAGCAAGCAGGCGGCGTTGGTGGACCACTACTTCAAGCGTCTGATTGACGAGGACCGCCTAGCTGCATGAACGCAATCGAACCCAGACTGAAACTGGTGGAACGTCAGCCGGACATTCCACTACGGGAGCATGTACGCGCCGCCCTGCACGATTACTTCGCGCAGTTGGATGGGGACATGCCGGCCAATCTCTACAAGCTGGTCCTCGCCGAGATGGAGCGACCGTTGCTTGAAACCGTGCTTCATTACACCCGGGGCAACCAGACCCGAGCCGCCGAGGTCCTGGGCCTCAACCGGACGACACTACGCAAGAAGCTGCGCGGCTACGACCTGGAACAGTGATGCGAGGCGGAAGCGGCGCCCCCGGCCGCTTCCGCATCACGGCTCAGCCTCAAGTCCGACAGGCTAGCGCCACTTGATCGAGCACCCCATGCTGGGCGTCTGCGCGCTCGGCCCTCGGCCGGTTCGGGCCACTTGCAGCATGGCCTCGAACAGTTCGCGCCGGGCGCCATCTGGCGCCGGGTCACGACCGCTGGCATCCAGCCGCCCACGGTACTGAAGACCGCCCTCGGCGTTGTAACCGAAGAAGTCAGGGGTGCACACCGCACCGTAGGCCTTGGCGACCGACTGCGAAGCATCGAACAGGTAGGGAAAGGGGAAGGCCTTCTCCCGAGCCAGGATCGCCATATTCTCGGGACTGTCCTCCGGATAATCGGCCGGGTCATTGGACATGATGGCCACGCAACCGACGCCCTCCGCCATCAAATCGCGACAATCGCGCACGATACGGTCGATCACCGCTTTGACATACGGGCAGTGATTGCAGATGAACATCACCAGGACGCCGTTGGGGCCCTTGCATTGGTCTAGCGTCCATGGCCGCCCCTCGGTGTCCGGCAGCGTGAATGCCGGTGCCGGCGCGCCAAAGTCGCAGATCGGGGATTCCAGCAACACCATCGTCATCTCTCCTTCATGCAAGCGCGGTAAGCAAGTCGCAAACCGTTTTACCCGTGTGCCGGCAATGGGTTAAAAAATGCACCGGCCTGAGAATCCGCGGTAGAATCCGGCGTTTTTCCGGCACACCCGGACCCTTACTTTGACGCATTATGCGAGGAGCCGCATGAGCAACCGCTACCTGTTCACGTCCGAATCCGTGTCGGAAGGTCATCCGGACAAGGTCGCCGACCAGATATCCGATGCGATCCTGGATGCCATGATTGCCCAGGACCGGTATGCCCGCGTCGCCTGCGAGACACTGGTGAAGACCGGCGTGGCAATCATCGCCGGTGAGGTGACCACCAGTGCCTGGGTAGACCTCGAGGACCTCGTCCGCCGGGTAATCACCGATATCGGCTACGATAGCTCTGCGGTCGGTTTCGACGGCGCCACCTGCGGCGTCCTCAACATCATCGGCAAGCAGTCGGTCGATATCGCCCAAGGCGTCGACCGCGCCAAACCGGAAGACCAGGGCGCGGGCGATCAAGGCCTGATGTTCGGCTACGCCTGCAATGAAACCGATGTGCTCATGCCGGCCCCCATCTGTTTCGCCCACCGCCTGGTCCAACGCCAGTCCGAGGCGCGCAAGTCCGGTCTGCTCACCTGGCTGCGGCCCGATGCAAAAAGCCAGGTCACCTGCCGCTATGAAAACGGTAAGGTGGTGGGCATCGACGCTGTGGTCCTGTCGACCCAGCATCACCCCGACGTTTCCCAGGCCGATCTGTACGAAGGCGTGATGGAGCTGGTGGTCAAGCATGTTCTGCCACGCGAGCTCATCACCCGTGACACCCAGTTCCACATCAACCCGACGGGCAAGTTCGAGATCGGCGGCCCGGTGGGTGATTGCGGACTGACCGGCCGCAAGATCATCGTCGACACCTACGGCGGTATGGCACGCCACGGTGGTGGCGCCTTC
Source organism: uncultured Candidatus Competibacteraceae bacterium (assembly GCA_965652545.1). Classification (GTDB taxonomy): domain Bacteria; phylum Pseudomonadota; class Gammaproteobacteria; order Competibacterales; family Competibacteraceae; genus CBFGWV01. Next base: position 50,168 of record CBFGWV010000007.1, read on the forward strand.
TCGGGCAAAGACCCCTCGAAAGTCGACCGCTCTGCCGCGTACGCCGGGCGCTACGTGGCCAAGAACATCGTCGCCGCGGGGCTTGCCGAACGGTGTGAGATCCAGGTCTCTTATGCGATCGGCGTCGCACAGCCGACCTCGGTATCGGTGTTCACGTTCGGCACCGGTCGGATACCCGAGGAGCAGATCGAAAAACTCGTGCGTGAGCACTTCGACCTGCGTCCTTACGCCATCACGACCATGCTCGACCTGCTCCACCCCATGTTCCAGCCCACTGCGGCCTACGGGCATTTCGGTCGCGAGCCGGTCGAAATGACATATCGCTGGGACGAGGCCACCAACGGCCACCGCAAACCGCGGGAAGAGACCTTCACCGCCTTCACTTGGGAACGCACCGACAAAGCCGACGCACTTCGCCAGGCCGCGGGGCTCTGAAAAGCGTATTTCTCGATTGACCCACGCCACCGGTTCGAGGGGCGCTGCAGCAGGCCCAAGCCTGCCAGGCTCGAACCGGTTGCTTCCACGAAGCAACGGCGCCCTTTCTCAAGAAGTTTTAGGTTTTAAGTTTTACGTTTTAAGTGCTTACAGTCTCGCCGCCGTTACCAGTGCTGCTGACTCGTCCACTTAAAACCTTAAACTTTAAACTTAAAACCCAACCCGGAGAGACGCCTTATGAGCGCAGCGCTCAACCACAACCCTGCCAGCGATTTCAAAGTGGCCGACATGGCTTTGGCCGACTGGGGCCGCAAGGAAATCGCCATCGCCGAAACCGAAATGCCCGGCCTCATGGCCGTGCGTGAAGAATTCGCCGCCGCCCAGCCCCTGAAAGGGGCACGCATCGCCGGCTCGCTGCACATGACCATCCAGACCGCCGTGTTGATCGAGTCGCTGGTGGCGCTCGGTGCTGACGTACGCTGGGCCTCGTGCAATATCTTCTCCACCCAGGACAATGCCGCCGCCGCAATCGCCGCCGCCGGCGTGCCGGTGTTCGCGGTCAAGGGCGAGACCCTGGACGAATACTGGGAATACGCACACCGGATCTTCGATTGGCCGGACGGCCACTTCGCCAACATGATCCTCGATGACGGCGGCGACGCCACCTTGCTGTTGATGATCGGCAGTCGGGCGGAGCAGGATCGCAGCGTGCTGGCGGATCCGCAGAATGAGGAGGAAGTCGCGCTGTTCGCCTCGATCGGCCGCTACCTCGCGCAAGATCCCCACTGGTACTCCAAGCGCCTGCCGCACATCAAGGGCGTGACAGAGGAAACCACCACCGGCGTGCATCGTCTGTACCAAATGGCCAAAAAGGGCGAGCTGCCCTTCCCGGCCATCAACGTCAACGATTCGGTGACCAAGTCCAAGTTCGACAACCTGTACGGTTGCCGCGAATCCCTGGTCGATGGCATCAAGCGCGCCACGGACGTCATGATCGCCGGCAAGATCGCCGTCGTCGCCGGTTACGGCGATGTCGGCAAAGGTTGCGCCCAGTCCCTGCGTGGGCTTGGCGCAACCGTCTGGGTGACGGAGATCGACCCCATCTGCGCGCTGCAAGCGGCGATGGAAGGCTATCGCGTGGTGACCATGGACGATGCCGCCCCCATGGGCGACATCTTCGTCACCGCCACCGGCAATGTCGATGTCATCACCCACGACCATATGGCGGCGATGAAGCATCAGGCCATCGTCTGCAATATCGGCCATTTCGACTCCGAGATCGCCGTGGCCTCGTTGCGCCAGCATCAGTGGGAATCCATCAAACCGCAGGTGGACCACATCATCTTCCCCGATGGCAAGCGCATCATCCTGCTGGCCGAAGGCCGGTTGGTGAACCTTGGCTGCGGCACCGGCCACCCCAGCTTCGTGATGTCTAACTCCTTCACCAACCAGGTGCTGGCCCAGATCGAGCTGTGGGCTCACGGTGAGCGTTACGAGAACCAGGTCTATGTACTGCCCAAGCACCTGGACGAGAAGGTGGCCAAGCTGCACCTGCAACGCATCGGCGCCAATCTCACCCGCTTGACGGAGAAGCAGGCCGGCTACATCGGCGTGGACGCCGACGGCCCGTTCAAGCCGGAAACCTACCGCTACTGATCAGCCATCGACCCACCCATCCTGAAACTGATTCAGGATGGGTGCTCAAAAGGCTCGCTTTTATTCAAGTAGCGTTGGCCTCAGCATGAGGACATCGAAAAGGAGATGTCCTCATGCCCTCGGCCACGCCCGCCTTCAGCCTGAGCTGCGAGTTCTTTCCCGCCAGCGACGATGCCCAGGCCCATCGCCTGCGTGACGCGCAGGCCAGTCTTCAGTGCCTTCAGCCTAGCTACTACTCGGTGACTTACGGTGCCGGGGGTACCACCCAAGAGCGCACGCTGGCTGTCGTACGCGAGGCCTGTGCCGGTGGCAGCATACCCATCGCTCCGCACTTGACCTGCATCGGTACCACGCGAGAGCGGGTGTTCGCCCTGCTGGACGAATACCAGCGCCTGGGCGTGCAGCGCTTGGTCGCATTGCGCGGCGACCTACCCGCTGACCAAGCCAACGAAGGCGACTTCCGTTACGCCGAGGATCTGGTTCGCTTCATTCGCACCGAATACGGCGACCGCTTCTTGATCGAGGTGGCCGGTTACCCGGAGGTGCACCCCGAATCGGTCAGTGCCGCAGCCGACATCGCTGCCCTGGCGCGCAAGGTCGAGGCGGGGGCGGACACGGTGGTGACACAGTATTTCTACAATGCGGATGCGTTCCTGCGTTTTCGCGAGCGCTGCCAAAAGGCGGGCATCACAGTGCCCATCGTGGCCGGCATCATGCCCATCACCAACTTCAAGCAGCTTGCACGCTTCTCGGACCGCTGCGGTGCGGAGATTCCCCGCTGGCTGCGTCACGAACTGGCCGATCTGGACGACGACAAGCCGGCCCTCAAAGCATTGGGGCTGGAGGTGGTCACCCGCCTGTGTCAGCGCCTGCTGGCGGAAGAGGTGGCCGGTTTGCACCTGTATACCATGAATCAGTCGGCCCCCAGCCTTGCACTGTGCGAAGCCCTCAACCTGATACCGCGCCAGGCCTTGTACGCCCACGCGTAAGCGGGCGGGGAGACGGCGCGAGAGGCTGCATCAGCCACCGTTCTTGGCGCGATGCCGCTCCACAGTCACGCCAACTGTACGCGCCTGGGGCACCGCCCCGGGCTTGCCCACGGTCAGGCGTATCCAGGGCAAGTCGAACTCAGTGATCAGCAGCACGGCCAGGCGGTGAGCCAAGGTTTCCACGAGGACGAACTCGGCCGCTGACACCCACTCGATTACGCGGTCGGACACCGCCTTGTAATCCACGGCCAGCGACAGGTCATCATCCTCGGCCGGGCGGGAGACGTCGCTACCCATTTCCAGATCCAGCACCAAGGTCTGACGGATCTGCCGCTCCCAGGCATACGCGCCGATGACGGTGTCCACTTTCAGCTCACGGATGAAGACGGTGTCCATACTTGCGGATTCCTCGATTGCCTGACTCGGCGCCATTGGGTGGCGGTCATGCTACCGTACGCGCATTGCCCCCAACGACATTCAAGGCTGCCGATGCTCGCCGCGCTGGTCATACTCGCCGGTTATCTGCTGGGATCGATCTCCGCTGCCATTCTCACCTGTCGCGCGCTCGGCCTGCCCGATCCGCGTAGCCAGGGCTCCAAAAACCCCGGTGCCACCAATGTCCGCCGCATCGGGGGCACCAAGGCTGCCGCCATCACCCTTGCCGGCGACTTCGCCAAAGGCCTGATTCCGGTGCTTGCGGCACGCGCACTGGGCCTGGACCAGTCCATGGTGGCTCTGGCCGGCCTTGCCGCCTTCCTCGGTCATTTGTATCCGGTGTTCTTCCAGTTTCAGGGTGGCAAGGGCGTAGCGACCGCCTTCGGTGTCATCCTCGGACTGGCTTGGCCCACCGCACTGGTCGCCCTGGCCATCTGGCTGCTGATGGCCAAGGTGTTCAAGATCTCGTCCGTCGCCGCCCTTGCCGCGGCCGCCTCCAGCATTCCGGTCGGGTGGTGGCTTGGACTTGAGGGCCCGGCCTTGGCGGTGCTCGCCATCATGGTGGTTCTGCTCATCTGGCGTCACCGCAGCAATATTCAGCGGTTGATGGAGGGGCGGGAGGCCTAGGTTTTAAGTTTTAAGTTTTAAGTTTTAAGTTTTAGCCAAATGGTGAATCAAGGGA
>CBFGWV010000008.1:0-52282 GCA_965652545.1 uncultured Candidatus Competibacteraceae bacterium
CGGCAGCATCCATGCTGCCGACGGTCGGGACACGGGCCCCAGACAGGCCGGACTCGGTGTGGCGGCGGTACCCACTGGGGCACGGGCGGCTCAAGGCGCCTGGGGAAACTAGGCAGGTTGGGTGCCAGGAGGACGTAAAGATGAAATGTATGCAAAACGCGCCAAAAACGGAGAAAAGCGTTAGGAACTCACTGCTATATCTTCGTTCGTCCATTCATTTGGATACAAATGCTGCCGGGCAGCCACCTGCCCTGCATCGGGCGGGAGGTGGTTTGCGCCACTGCGCGCAGGGCCAGGTCCGGGCCGACTGTATTAGCCGTGATGGGAGAAGAAGATGTCCTTTCGTTCGAAGTTTTCACGTCATGTGATCATCGCCGCCGTGGCTGGCGTCCTGGGCGTCGCGCTGACCGGTGCGGCTCATGCAGAGACAACGCTGGAGCGGGTGAAGGCCCAGGGCTATGTCCGCATCGGCTTTGCCAATGAGGCGCCGTTCGGTTATGCCACACCCGATGGCAAGCTGACCGGCGAGGCGCCGGAGGTGGCCAAGGCTGTCCTGGCGCGTATGGGTATTGAGGAGGTCGATGGGGTGCTGACGGAGTTCGGCGCGCTGATCCCCGGTTTGCAGGCCGGCCGGTTCGATATCATCGCCGCGGGTATGTTCATCAACCCCAAGCGTTGTGAGCAGATTCAGTTCTCCGAGCCCAGCTACGGTATCGGTCAGGCGATGCTGGTGAAGGCGGGCAACCCCAGCGGCATTGCGGATTACCAGTCCTTTGTGGACAACAAGGATCTGAAGCTGGCCGTCATGTCCGGCGCGGTGGAGGCAGGCTATGCCCGCGATGCCGGGGTGGATCCCAGCCAGTTGGTCAACTTGCCCGACCAGTCGAGCCTGGTGAAGGCGGTGCAGGCCGGGCGTGCCGATGCCGCGGCCTTGACGGCATTGTCGATCGCCGACATGGCGCAGAAGGCTGAGGGAGTGGAATCCACCCCCCCGTTCGGCGAGGTGGCCGGGAAGTCGGTCAAGGGTCATGGCGGCTTTGGTTTCCGCAAGGAAGACAAGGACTTTTACGAGGCCTTCAATACCGAGCTGAAGGCGTTCCTCGGCTCGCCGGAGCACATCGAGCTGGTCACCCCGTTGGGCTTTGGCGAGGGTTATCTGCCCAACAAGACCATGGCCGAGCTGTGCGCCGGGGAGTAAGCCTGCGCTGATGTAACCGGGTGCCGCGTTGCTTCGGGAATTCATCCCGAAGCAACGCGGCGTTTCCACCGTTTCTCTGCGCGGGTATCGCCATGCTGCAGACTATTTTGAGACCGATCTGGTTCGGGGTTCTGGTCATCGGCGCCATGCTGATGAGCCCCGAGGGCCGGGAATCGCTGGGTGTCTTTGTGCCGGTATTGCTGCAAGGCACCTGGATCACCGTGCAACTGACGCTGGGCGGTTGTGCCTTGGCCATCGTCGCGGCGCTGGTATCAGCGCTGGGGAAGATGTACGCACCGTTGCCGCTGCGCTGGTTGGCGATCGTCTATATCGAGGTGTTCCGCGGCACGTCGGCGTTGGTGCAGTTGTTCTGGATATTCTTCGTCCTGCCGCATTTCGGGTTGTCGCTGGAGCCGCTGGAGGCGGGCATCCTCGCCTTGGGCCTCAATTTGGGCGCCTACGGTGCCGAGGTCGTGCGCGGGGCCATACAGTCGGTGCCCAAGGGCCAGTGGGAGGCCACCGTCGCGCTGAACATGACGGCGGTCGATGCCATGCGGCGGGTGATTCTGCCGCAGGCGGTGGTGGCGATGATTCCCCCCTGGGGCAATCTGTTCATCGAATTGCTCAAGGCGACCTCGCTGGTGTCACTGATTACATTGGCGGATCTGACCTTCAAAGCCCGTCAGCTCGATCAGGCCACCTTCCAGACCGTTGAGGTCTTCAATCTCGTGCTGTTGTTCTATCTGGTCCTCGCTACCGTGATCACGGTCGTCATGCGCCTGCTGGAGCGGCGGGCGTCCTTTGGGCTCGGGCGCGGGAGGGCTGGCTGATGCAACTGTTCGACTGGTCGTTCGCCCTTGAGATCTTCCCAATCCTGGCCAAGGCGTCGTTGATGACGGTGCAGGCCACGCTGATGGGGTTCGTCCTTGCCGCCACCGTGGGTCTGTTGCTGGCGATACTGCGCATGTCGCCATCGGCCTGGGTGCGGATTCCGGCCACGGAGTTCATAGAGCTGGTGCGCTCCACGCCGGTGTTGATCCAGATCTTCTACTTGTATTACGTGTTGCCGCAGATCGGCATCTCGATGGATGCACTGACCGCCGGTGTGCTCGCGCTGGGGCTGCACTACGGTTGCTATTGCTCGGAAGTGTACCGCGCGGGGTTGGAAAGCATCCCGCGCGGGCAGTGGGAGGCGGCCACGGCGCTCAATTTGAGTCCGTACACCACCTTCAAGGACATCATCATCCCGCAGGCGATTCCCCCGGTGGTGCCGGCTCTGGGCAACTACTTCGTCGCGCTGTTCAAGGAAACGCCGCTGTTGTCGGCCATTTCCGTGCTGGAGTTGATGCAGGCGGCCAAGAACATCGGCTCGGAGACCTTCCGCTATGTGGAGCCCATCACGTTGGTCGGCGCGTTCTTCCTGGTGTTCAGCCTGGTGGCTGCGTGGCTGATTCGACGGGTGGAAGCCCGCTTGAACCGCATTGGTAGAGGTTGATATGAACGACAGTGCGACAGCGCCCATGGTGCGCTTCGAGGGGGTGACCAAGCGGTTCGGCTCTCTCACGGTATTGAATGATTTGTCGCTGGATATCGCCGCCAACGAAAAGGTGGCGATCATCGGGCCGTCCGGCTCCGGCAAAACCACGGTGTTGCGCACCCTGATGACCCTGGAGCCGATCCAGGAGGGCAGCATCTGGGTGGATGGCGAGCCGCTCACCCATATGCGCCGCGACGGCGGTCTGGTGCCGGCCAACCGCCAGCACCTGCGCCAGATGCGCGGGCATATCGGCATGGTGTTCCAGCATTTCAATCTGTTCCCGCACATGAGTGCGTTGAAAAACTGCATGGAGGCGCCGGTCACCGTGCTCGGCCTGTCCAAGGACGAGGCGAGAGAGCGGGCGGCCGACTTGCTGGACATGGTCGGCCTGGGTGACAAGAAGGACCACTATCCTTCGCAGCTCTCCGGCGGCCAACAGCAACGGGTGGCGATCGCCCGCGCGCTGGCAATGCGTCCGAAAGTGATGCTTTTCGACGAGGTGACCTCCGCTCTGGACCCGGAACTGGTCGGCGAAGTGCTCAACGTCATCCGCAAACTCGGGTCCGAGCACAACCTGACGATGCTCATGGTGACTCACCAGATGGGGTTTGCCCGGGAGTTCGCCGACCGCGTGTGCTTCTTCTACGGTGGGCAGATCGCCGAGCAAGGGGCACCGGATGAGATTTTCGGTAACCCTCGCAATGAGCGCACCCGCCAGTTCCTCAGCGCGGTGCTCGAGGCCGGGTAGCAAGGCTTATGACGGATTGTCAGAGCGGTATCCGATAGGGCATCAATACGCGGGAGGGGGCGGATGGCGAAGCGCAAGACCCGAACCATGGCGCGGGAGCGCTTTGATCACATTTATCGGACTATCCGTGAGCGGATCTGCCTGTTGGACTATCCGCCCAGCTCGCGTATTTCTGAGGAGGAGATCGCTGCGGAGTTCTGCGTCAGCCGCACGCCCATCCGCCGCGTTATGAACCGTCTGGAGGCCGAAGGCCTGGTCGAAAGCCGGGTCGGTTTTGGGACGCTGGTCACGGATCTGGATTTCGAAGGCTTGGCGGCGGTGTACAGCCTGCGGATGGAGCTGGCCGAGTTGATCGGCAGGCTGGATCCTTTGCCGCCCACCGATGCGCTGATTGCCCGCTGCAAGGCGATCGACGCACGTTGCGAGGCTATCGGTCCACATCCTTCACGTAAGGACTTGGCGCATTTGAATATGGAATTTTTCGGCGTCATTTCCGGATGTACCGGGAATGTGCCGTTACGGGAGATCAGTGAACGCCTGTACTTTCTCAGCACCCGGACCTGGTTGGCCTCGGTGCCCGAGGACCGGCTTCCGGAAGAGGTCGCCCTGTTCCGGCGCGAGGTGTCGGACATCGCCGAGGCTCTGGCCCTGGGCGATGTGCTGGCCGCTGCGCACATCCGGCGCAGCCACATTTCCATGAGCTACCGCCGTATCCAATCGTTTTCCAGACAAAGGGAGCTGTCATGATGGACGTCAATGATCGACTATACAGTTCATACAGTTAATCGATGTCAAGCGGCGGTCGTTGTGGCCGGAAGCACCACCGTTTCGACAGCCTTCGCGGGTTTTTCATGCGTTGCTGCCGATCGGCGTGTCGGCTCGATCGACTCGACACCGTCCTTGATGTTGAGGGTGTTTGCGCAAGAGGCCTCGAAATTTGAGTCTGCGTCTTGAAATTCAACTGCTTAGAGCATTGGTCGAGGTTGCCAGGGCGAAGAGCTTTACACGTGCCGCCGCCCAGTTGAATCTGACGCAATCGGCCGTGAGCTGGCAGATCAAGCGTCTGGAAGACCGTATCGGCCGCGAACTGCTGCGTCGCACCCCTGAGGGTGTCGTGCCGACTGCGGCGGGTCGCGAGCTGCTCACGCGGGCACGGCGGGTGTTGCAGGCGCACGATGAAGCTGTCGAGCACTTCACCCGGCCAAACTTGAACGGGCGGGTGCGCTTCGGCTGTGCGGAGGATCTGATCGCCTCGCACCTCGGCGGCCTGCTGGAGCGCTTTCGCAGCCTGCATCCCGATGTCCAACTGGAGATCGTCGTCGACCTGTGCCCCTCGCTGAGCCAAAGGGTGGACTCCGGGGACCTTGATGCCGCGGTGGTCCAGTTCCCCGAGGGCAGCACCACTGTCGGCCGGGTGCTCTGGCGGGAGCAGCCGATGTGGGTGTGCGGGCAAGGGTGGGTCTGGGGTACGGGGCGGTCATTGCCCATCGTGACGTTCGACCACCGTTCGATGTACGCGGAGTTCGTCATCGAGCAGTTGGAGGCCAGCGGCCTGGACTGGTACCCAATCCTCGAGTGTGGCAGTGCCGCCGGTGTCAAGGCTGCGGTTGCGGCCGGTGTTGGCGTGGGCATCCTCTCCTCGCGCCAGCATGGCGATCAGTTGGGGTTGGTACCCGAGAGCATGGGTCTGCCGGCGTTGCCTCGTTGCGAGTTCGTCCTGTTGAGTTCGAACCTCGAGCCGACACCGCCGACGGCCGTGTTGACCGAGCTCATCGTCAAGGAGCTTACCGATGCCCTGGCAGCGGCGCCCGAAGACGAGGTGACGTTGTCCTGAGGCTGCTTTCGGCAGCCGTCACGTGTGTAGGAGGACTGGCGGTCATGAGTCTGCGGCTTGAGATTTCCCACCTCCGGGCGCTGGTGGCCACCAGTCGCGAGGGCACGTTCACGGCCGCTGCCAGGCGGCTCCACTTGACGCAGTCGGCCGTGAGCTGGCAAGTCAAACGCCTGGAGGATCGCGTGGGGCAAACCCTGCTGCGGCGAACCGCCGAGGGCGTAGTACCGACGACGGCCGGACGGCGGATGCTGGTTTATGCGGAGCGGGTGCTGGATGCGCATGACGAGGCGGTTTCGCACCTCACCGGCGCTGTGGCCTCCGGAGGCCCGCTGCGCTTTGGTTGCGCGGAAGACCTCATCGTTTCCCACCTGGGTGGGATTCTGGCCCGTTTCCGCGCGCTGGCCCCAGGGGTTCAGATGGAAATCGTGGTCGATCAGAGTGCCGTGTTGAGACGGCGTGTCGCCGAAGGCGATCTTCACGCCGCGGTATTCCAGGCCTCGCTGGGCGGCGCGCCCGCCGATGCAACCGTCCTGTGGCGTGAGCCGCCGTTGTGGGTCCGGGCACCCGGTTCGGCCGTGGAACGGCAGCGCCCGTTGCCGCTGGTGACTTTTGAACAGGGCTGCATGTACCGCGCCGTGGCCGGACAAACGCTCGATAACGCCGGTATATCCTGGTACCCGGTCGTGGAGTGCGCCAGCGTCGCCGGCATCCGCGCCGCCGTGGAGGCTGGCGTAGGTGTGGGCATGCTCGCGCCGCGCCAGTTGGGGCGCGGCGTGGAGGTCGTTCCGGCGGGTGGCCTGTTGCCGGTGCTCCCCGAGAGCGAGTTCGTTCTGTTGCGCAGTTCGTTGCTGGACGGCGGCACCGCGACGGCCGTCCTAGCCGAACTACTGGTATCAGAACTCACTATCGGGCACCGCCCTGCGAGAGTTACAAGCTTCGCCAGCGTTTGAAACGCTCCTCGAGCGCCGGCCCATTGCGGTACCAGAACTCAGCGTTCGAGAGCATGGCGTTGCGCAGGTTTGCCGGTGTCGTCGGCAGCACCGGCTTGAGCTCTTCCTTGATCAGGCTGATCGCCTTGAGGTTGGTGGCACCGTAAGGGATGTACTCGGGGAACCTCGCCTGCGGGGCCGGTTGGCTGGCGTACGAGATGAAGCGATATGCTTCATCGATATTGGGTGTTCCCTTGACGATGCCCCACAGCTCTACCGTGTAGATGACGTTGTTCCAGACGATCTCAATGTCGATGCCTTCCTTCTGCGCGTTGGTGACCCGGCCATTGTAGGCGGTGGTGAACGTTACCTCGCCGCGATCGATCAATTGCGGTGGTTCCGCGCCGGCCGACCACCAGACGACATGAGGTTTGATCTGATCGAGCTTGGCGAATGCCCGGTCTACGCCTTGCGGCGTCTCCAACAGCTTGTAGACGTCGCGTGAGTTCACACCATCGGCCAGCAGCGCGATCTCCAGGTTCCAAACAGCGATATCGCGTAAGCCGCGCTTGCCGGGCATGCCGTTGAAATCCCAGAAGTCCGACCAGGCCACCGGTGCCCGCGGCAGCGGGCCGCTGGGCGAATACGCAATCACGTACGACCAGATGATCGTACCCACACCGCAACGCTCGACCGCCGCCGGCATGAAGTCGTTGGTATTGACCACCCGTTTCCAATCGATGACCTCAAGAACGCCTTCATCGCAGCCTTGGAGAATATCGATGATCTCCATATCGACGACATCAATGGTCTGACCCTCGGCCAATGCTTGCTTGAGGTCGGCCAGCGTGCCATTGGTGGACACCTCCTCCAGCTGCACGCCGGTGAGCGCCTGGAAGGGTTGGAAGTAGACCTCCCGCTGCGCATCCTGAAACGCGCCACCCCAGGACTGTACGGTCAAAGGATGGGATGCCATGCCGAGACCGGGGGCGGGCAGTGACGTGGGTTGGGATACGCTCGCGACTTGAACCGGGGCGGGTGCGGGCAACGGTGCAGCGACCGGTGCTGCGGGTGGCGGCGTAACCGCGGCCGCGCTGCCCGTGGACTGTACCGGCGCGGGGGGCGGAGTGCTGGCCGCGACCACACTGGCGGGGCGCGAACTCGGTGCGGCCGCGCGAACATCGATGGGTGTCCCGGCGCCCGGCTGGGTCAGCCAGACTAAAGCGATAATGACAAACAATTGCGTCAGGGACGCCCCCACACTGAGCATAATTTGTCGGTATGTCATGTCGTTCTCCTGATCTACCGATTCTCATTGTCATTACAAGGGGCGAACGGTAATGCGATAGAAACTGTGGGCGCCTCCATCCAATAGCGGCATACCGGTTCCGACGCCTTGGCATGCGTGCTCTGGACGCATGCCTCCCCCTGTGTTCGACGTGGCTTCAGGCTTTGTGGGCCTGCTTCTTATGCGATCCGAGTCCGGGTGGCCGGCTTGTGTCGCTGATTTAAGCCTAATTCGGATTTGTGATTCTGCTCAAGTGTACATACTTTTGTATTGTCCGGAGCAATGACGGAGAACTCTCGTTATTGAGTCCGAAGTATTAATGCGTAAGTGCGAATGAATAGACGGGAAGGTGGGGGCGTATTGGCTCGATTATCGAGAAAAGCTGGACGCCATCGATATCGAGGCGTCCAGTCTTTTGGGTGAATACCCGCCAATCGGACTACGCACTCAGGCGCAGCGTGAAACTTGGAGGGTTCCCATGGCGCCGGCTGCCAGCGCAGCCTGTGTGCGGTTGGTGACGCCCAGCACGCGGTAGATAGCCATGCAATGCGTCTTCACGGTCCCTTCCGTGAGGTTCAGATGGCGGGCGATCTCCTTGTTCGAGTTGCCCTCCTTCAACAGCCGGAGGACGTCTCTCTGGCGCGGTGTCAATTGCTCCGGTCCCGCGGACGTGATGGATGCCGATGCATTGGCCGACGGTACGCCCATGTCGGCCCGCGCGGTGTGCATGGGCTCCGGCAAGGGGTACTGAGGTACCGATGGTGCGGTCTTCAGGTTGTGCAGAAGGTTGCTGATCGTCGCTATTGCGCCGCCGATGTCCGTTTCGGGGTCGACCAGTGCCAGGGTTACGAGATCGCGATACCGCTTTCGCAGTCGCTGCAAGGCGGCCAGGGCCTGCAGATCGCCGGAGTCCAACGAGACGATCAGGAGGCGGTAACTTGAACCCGTTCCGAGGATCGCCTGGGCCTGACCGAGGTCGGCGACCTCGTGAATCGAAACGTCACCTGAATCGTTCGGAATCAAGTGTTCCAAGGACATGCCGGGGTAGCCGGCAAAGCCGACAGTCAATACACGATACATGGAGTTACCTCCTGTCTGGTGCCGGAGGGTAGGTGGGTCTTTCTTTGAGAGACCCTCGCTTCTGACGGATATGCGCATCGTGACGCTACCTGTGATACCGGTTGATAGGGAATGACATCGGCCGGTCCCAAAGGCCGGGATAGGTGCGCACGGTCATAATCCCGGCACGCTCCTGTCCTGTTGGTGGTTCGCATCGCCGTCACTCGACGGCGGGTTGGTTGTCGGCCTCGTCAGTCGGGCCGATCTCGTTGTCTGTGTCATGGCGGGGGTGTCCACCAAGCCCTGCCGAGATTCTGCGTCCTTCAATGGAAAACTCTGTCGCCGCGTCCTCGGTATCGTCCGGGTCGATCCACCGTCCGCCGCCGAACTCCCGTGATTGCCGACCGCCGGTGTCGGCTTCCTGTTGGTCGGCGAGGGCCTGCGAAAAATCCGCATTGGCGCCGGGCCGGGCGCGAACCTTCGGCTGTTCGTCGTCAGGGCGGGTCCAGCCGTCGCGCGAGTTGATCGTTATCGCCATGAGCCTTCTCCAGGCGCCGTTTCTATGAGGAAGCGGCGGTTGTCTACGGCACCATCGGCTTGAGAACGCCAACCTTGGCAGGTCGTCGCAGCGGGCGTATACCGGGTGAGCATCGCGGGCGATCAACAAAAAGGTTTTCGTCAATGCCGTGAGCGCTGGTGCCTGACCTCGCTACCGGGTCGACGGCACGCCGCGCTAAGCCTCGCCAAGTATGAACACCGCAGGCTTCGGCGGGGGTTCCGGCCGGCCCTGCGACTACGACGACTCCCTGATCCGTTGGTGCAAAATCCAATTATCATGGATTAATGATGGTTCACGGTGATAGAAATTCAATCTGCTTAATACTTTGGTATTGCTTGCAACGAATGGTGTAAGCCTCAGGTTGTGCTTGATGTCCCAAGATTGCATTGAATCTTTGTGACCGATTGCACAATCCACACATTGAGCGCTTTGGCGTATAGAGGTCAGCAGGCAAGACCGAGCTCCCGGGCGAGTACCACCGCTTGGGTGCGATTGCCGACTCGCAGCGTACGAAGCACTGAAGAGACATGCTGCTTTACCGTGATCTCGGCCAGACTCAGGTGCAGGGCGATCTCCTTATTGGAATATCCCCGCGAGAGCAGCTCGACGATCTGTCGCTGGCGCTGGGTCAAATCCGGCAGCGCATCCTCCAGCGTTGCCCCATCGGTGTGCGGAGCGACCCAGGCCGGGCGCTGGATCGTGCCGGTCAGCAGCCTATGCAGCGATTCGCGCAGGGTCTCCTTGGCCAGGCGCTTGGACAGGAATGCATCGACACCGACACGAAAAGCGGCGGAGACCTCACGCCGCTCATCGGTGGCGGAGACGATGGCCACCAGGGCATCGGGCCGCTGTGCGCGTAAGGACGGAACCGCCGCAACGCCGCCAAGACCGGGCAGACGCGTATCCAGCGTGATCAATCGCAGCTTGGGGAGGTCTTGAATCCGGCGCAGCGCGTCCTCCGCGGACCCTGCCATGGCCACCTCGCCGCCCTCCAAGACGGTTCTCAGCAGGCAGGCGAGCGCCTCCCGGTAAAGGGGGTGATCGTCGACAACGAGTGCCTGAGCATTCATGGACCGCTTCCTTGTCCGTACCTGTTTACCGGCCACAAGGTATGCAAGCGCACATGGGTCGTGCTCCCATACCCAACGATGGATGGGACTATGACCAGTCACTTAGAGGATGTGAAACGAGTGTTATTTGCCACGCCCATAAGGATTTGTCATGGGGCGAATTGCTGCGATGCAAGAAGCTCGGTCAAGCCTTGAGGACGATTCAGGTCCCGTTAGGTGACGTGCTGGATTCTGGCCAGTATCGTCCCATGAAACGAACGCAAAGCCACCACGTCCCGCTTCTGGATTTTTTTTCGATGACAATACCGCTTCCGCCGCCGTACGCCTTGCCAGAGGCGCTGCACGACCGGCCGCCCGGCCTGTTCCTCGATTTCGATGGCACGCTGGTGGACCTGGCGCCCGCGCCCGAGGCCATCCAGGTGTCCCTGGCATTGCCCGCACTCCTGGACGGTTTGCTTGACCGCCTGGGGGGCGCATTGGCCCTGGTGTCCGGCCGGCCCGTCACCGAGTTGGACGCCCATCTGGGCCGCCGCTACCCGGCCGCCGGTGTACACGGTATGGAGCGGCGAACCCACGTGGGCGGGACCATCCATCGTCAGGGCGGCGTGGCGCTGGAGCCGGTGGTCGAGGGCTTGCTGGCTCTGGCCGCGGCGGATCCGCGGCTTCGGGTCGAGCGCAAACCGGGGGCCGTCGCGTTGCACTACCGTGGTGCGCCGGAGCGGGCGGTCGATTGCCGTGACCAAGTGCTGGCCCTGACCGGCAACCACTCCGAGCTTCACGTGTTGCAAGGCAAAATGGTGTTGGAAATCAAGCCCAGCCATATCGATAAGGGGAGGGCAGTGTCCGATTTCTGTGCTGGCCCGCCATTTGCAGGCCGTGTGCCGGTGTTCATCGGGGACGATGTCACCGATGAGGACGGGTTCCATATCGTCAACGATCTGGGTGGAATGTCGGTGAAGGTTGGCGAGGGAACAACCGCCGCGGCTTACCGTCTGCCCGATGTAGCCGCCGTGCAGCGCTGGCTCAGTCGCTTGCTCGATCATCTGAATTCGCGATAGGGGTACATCGAATGTCCACATTGGATTTGGGAGTCATCGGCAATGGAAGCTACGGCGCCCTGATAGACCCGAGCGCGCGGGTGGTCTGGTGTTGCCTGCCACGTTTCGATGGCGATCCGGTATTCAATTCGCTGATCAACGGCGGCGATACACCCAAGGGGCTGGGCGATGCCGGCTACTGGGCCATTGAGCTTACCGGTGCGGTACGCCACGAGCGTCGCTATCTGGCCAATACCGCGGTGTTGAGTACGCGCATCTGGGATGCCGATGGCAATGCCATCGAAATCATCGATTTTGCGCCGCGCTTCGAGAACTTCGGGCGCATGTTCCGCCCGATGATGATGATTCGGCGGGTGCGCGTGTTCGCCGGGCGCCCGCGGATCCAAGTCAAGCTGCGCCCGACGTTCAACTATGGGGCGCGCGAACCGACCATCACCCACGGCAGCAACCATATCCGCTATGTGCACAGCGCTTTTGCGGTGCGTCTGACGACCAATGCACCGCTGACCTATGTGCTCGACGAGACGCCGTTCCTGCTCAGCGATCCGTTGTCGTTCATCCTCGGGCCGGACGAGTCGTTGGCCGCCGGCATCGACGAAACCGCGCGCAGCTTCGAGGAGAAGACCACGATTTTCTGGCGCCAGTGGGTGCGTCGACTGGCGTTGCCCTTCGAATGGCAGGATGCGGTTATCCGCGCGGCGATCACCTTGAAGCTGTGCACCTTCGAGGAGACCGGCGCGATCATCGCGGCAATGACCACGTCCATCCCGGAAGCCGCCGGCTCGGGTCGCAATTGGGACTATCGTCTGTGCTGGCTGCGCGATGCCTTTTTCGTCATCCGCGCGCTCAATACCCTCGCCGAAGTCGAAACCATGGAGCACTATCTGCGCTACCTGTTCGATCTGGTGGCGCAGGCCAACGGTGGTCATCTGCAGCCGGTCTATGGCATCGGCATGGAGCGGGCGTTGCTCGAGCGCGAGATCGATACCCTTGCAGGGTATCGCGGCATGGGGCCGGTGCGCGCGGGCAATCAGGCGCACGAGCACTTCCAGCACGATGTCTATGGCAACGTGATCCTCGCCGCCTCGCAATCCTTCTTCGACGCCCGCCTGGTGCGTCTGGGCTCGATCGGCGACTTCGAGTTGCTCGAGCGCGTTGGCGAGCGGGCCTTCGCGTTGCACGACCAGCCCGATGCCGGCATGTGGGAGCTGCGCACGCGGGCGCGTGTGCATACCTCGTCCTGCCTGATGTCCTGGGCTGCCTGTGACCGCCTGGCGAGTATCGCCGGCAATCTCGGTCTGCCCGAGCGCATGGCGTTCTGGCGCGATCGGGCCAGCACTATCCATCGCACCATCTGCGACCGGGGCTGGAGCAGCGAGGCCAGTGCCTTCGTCGAGAGCTTCGATGGCGAGGGGCTGGATGCCAGTCTGCTGCTGATGGCGGAGGTGAACTTCCTGCGTGCCGACGATCCGCGCTTTCGTTCTACCCTGGAGGCCATCGAGCGGGCACTCAAGCGTGGCAAGCACATGTTCCGCTATGCCGCGGCGGATGATTTCGGCGCGCCGGAGAACGCATTCAACATATGCACCTTCTGGTACATCGACGCCTTGGCGCGGGTGGGGCGGAACCAAGAGGCGCGTGAGATCTTCGAAAGTATGTTGGCGTGTCGCAACAGCTTGGGGCTGTTGTCGGAGGACACGGACCCGTCCAGCGGTGAACTATGGGGCAATTTCCCCCAGACCTACTCGCTGGTCGGCATCATCAACGCCGCCATGCGTTTGAGCCGGCGGTGGGAGGAGACGGTATGAGTCGATTGATTGCGGTGTCCAACCGCGTCGGACCGGTCAAGGATACGACACGCGCCGGGGGGCTTGCCGTGGCCCTCGTGGAGGCGCTGAAGGCTTACAACGGCATCTGGTTCGGGTGGAGCGGAAAGACCGACACCCGTGCCGACGGGCGACTGGGCATGCAGGCCGAGGGGCCGTTGACCCTTGCCACGCTCGATCTGGCCGAGAGCGAATACGACGATTACTACAACGGATTCGCCAATCGCTGCCTGTGGCCGCTGTTTCATTACCGGATCGACCTGACCGCGTTCGATCGCCGCTATTACGAGAGTTACCTGAAGGTCAATGCCAAGTTCGCCCGCGCCTTGTATCCATTGTTGGCCGCGGACGATCGGGTGTGGGTGCACGACTACCATTTCCTGGCTTTTGGCAACGAATTGCGGCGCATGGGGGCGACGCAGCCGATGGGTTTCTTTTTGCATATCCCGTTCCCCTCGCGCGAAGTGTTGGCCACCTTGCCGCACCATGACGACCTGGTCAGGGCCATGTTTGCCTATGACGTCATCGGCTTTCAGACCGAAGCCGATTGCCAGCGCTTCCAGGACTACGTCGTCCACGAGGCTCGCGGACACGTGGACGGGCACACGCTCACCGCGTACGGGCGCAGCATCATCGTCAAAGCCTACCCTATTGGTATTGACGCCGACGCATTTGCCGATATGGCGCGCAGCGCGCCCGAGGCGCAAAGCCAATACCACCGCATGTGCGAGGTGCTGCGTGATCGGGTGCAGGTGCTTGGCGTCGACCGGCTGGATTACACCAAGGGTCTCAAGGAGCGCTTTCTGGCCTTCGAGCGCCTGCTGGAGGACTACCCGGAAACCCATGGCCAGGTGGTGTTCATGCAGATCGCGCCGCCCAGCCGTGAGGGCGTGGAAGAATACGTCGAGATGCGCCAGGAGCTCGAATCACTGTCCGGTCATGTCAACGGCCGCTACTCAGAGTTCGACTGGATCCCACTGCGCTACATCAACCGCGGTTTCGGACGGCGCAACCTCGCCGGCCTCTACCGCGCCAGCCGTATCGGGCTGGTGACTCCGCTGCGCGATGGCATGAACCTCGTCGCCAAGGAGTATGTCGCCGCCCAGAACCCCGAAGACCCGGGGGTCTTGGTACTCTCGCGCTTTGCCGGTGCGGCCCAGCAGATGCCCGAGGCGCTGATCGTCAACCCGTATGACGTCAAGGCCGTCGCCGATGCCTTGCAGCAGGCTCGGTTCATGTCGTTGGAGGAGCGCCAGGCGCGGCACCAAGCCTTGTTCGCGGGTATTCGCGAGCATGACGTGGCCCGTTGGCGCGACAGTTTCATCAACGATTTGGCGGCAGTCCCGGAGATCCTGCCCCCACGCAGCTAGGAGGTTGTCGGACAACCTCCCCCAAGGAGCGCTTTTGCGTATGACCGTCCTGGTTGGTGACATTGGTGGTACCCACGCCCGCTTCGCCCTGGCGCGCGAGCACGCCGGCGGGCAGATCGAGGTGTTCAATGCCCATACACTTCGCACCCTCGATCATCCCGATCTGCCCAGCGCCTTGAGGGATTACATGGACCGGATCGGCGAGGTATCGCTCGATGCGGCGGCCATGTGTGCGGCCGGTCCGATCAACGGACACGACGGCCAAGCCGAGATCCGCATGACCAACTGCCCCTGGCGTGTCGCGGCGGCGGATATTGCGGCAGTGAGCAAGGCGCCGTCGCGGGTATTCAATGATTTTTCCGCCGTTGCCCTGGGGTTGCCGCGGCTTGCGCCCAGTGCCTCCCGTGTGGTTCAGAGCGGGGTGCCCGACCCGCGCGCGCCGATTGCCGTGCTCGGTCCGGGCACGGGCCTGGGTGTCTCGGCACTCATCCCCTGCCAGGGGCATTGGCTTCCGATCACCGGCGAGGGCGGGCATGTCTCGCTGGCCCCGGGCGACGAGCGGGAGCTGGCCATGATCCGCCTGCTGATGGCCGAGTTCGGCCACGTCTCGGCCGAGCGTGTGCTGTCGGGGCCGGGGCTGGAAACCTTATACGGCGTGCTCGCCGCGCTGGACAGCGACAGCGACTTGGTGCTGCCCACCGCGGCGGAGATCGCCGCCTCCGTGGACAGCGACCCGCGTGCGGCCGAAACGGTGCGCCGCTTCTGCGGTTTGCTCGGCTCGGTGGCCGGCGACCTGGTCTTGACCCTGGGCGCCCGCGGCGGTGTGTACCTGGCTGGCGGCATCCTTGCTCAATGGGATGAGATCTTCGACCTGACGACGTTCTGCCGACGATTCGCGGCCAAAGGGCGCTTCAAGGACTACCTGTCGAACATTCCTATCTGGCGTGTCACCGGAGCCAACCCGGCCTTGCTCGGGCTTGCCGGGGAGGCATTGCAGGGTTTCGACTGAGCCTTGGTGCCGGGTCAGAACCATAAACCCGGCAGTATGGCCAAGATGCTCAGCCCGACGACCAGGGCCGGAACCAGCAGACCGGCCTGCCAATGCTGCCAATCGCGGTCGCTGCGGCGAACTCGCCACAGCGGCTTGTCACGGTCGAACGCCATCCCATCACTCCAGCGGACATCAAGCCCTGGAGGGTAGGCGGGTGTCGGCTTAAATGCAAATGGTTCTCATTTGTGATTCACGATGACCGAGGCGCGTAGGCACGCAGAAACATATCCACCGCCTGTGTCACCCGCTCACGGATTTCCGCCTCCCCGGGCGGTGGCCGGGTGCCCATCAGCAAGGCCAGGTGGGCCATGCCTTTCCACTGCATGCACAAGGCCTGCGCGGCGAACGACGGGTCGTCCAGGGCCAGCTTGCCGTTGTCGACCCAGCGTTGCATCACATCGGCCAGGCGCTGGCACATGGCTCGCGGCCCGGCTTCGAAAAAGGCTTCGGTGATTTCCGGATGGTTCGGCCCCTGGCTGACCAGAAGACGCTCCATAGCGACGACATCGTCGCTGGAGAGAAACGTCAGCAGACTGACGCCGAAATCCAGCAAGCCCTGGCGCACGTCCGTGCTGCGCGCATCCAGGCTCTCGACGGCCAGGCGTATCGTTTCGGTGCGCTGGACGATGACCTCGGTGAACAAGCGGACCTTGTCGCCGAAATGGTTATACACCGTGACTTTGGATACGCCGGCCGCCTGGGCGACGCCCTCGATGGTGACGGCATCCGGACCCAGCTCGCAGAACAGGCGCGCGGCCGTCTCGACGATATGGCGACGTTTGGCGAGGTCCGGCGGGCGGCCGCGGGCGGGGCGAGTCGTGGTTTGATTCATGCTTGACCAGATCACAAAAAAATTATTAGACGCCGGCGTTCACGAATATATACTGAACGTCGCCGTTTAGTGAATCGTGATCGGAGAGGTCGCACATGTCAACCAACAATCCAGCGCCCGATGGTTGGCGCCATCGACTCGTCAGCCTGACCCTGGCCGGTGCGGTCGCCGCAATGGCGGTCGGCGCGATCAGCCTCATCCACAGCGCCCATGCGCAACGCCAGGCCGTGCACGAGGATGCGCTGGCACCCATCCGGCTCCCCGTCCCTGCCGCGTCACTGGCGCTTGAAGACGGCTATGCACTGACCCGCCACTACACCGGCACCGTAACAGCGAGACGTGAGGTGGATCTGGCCTTCCAGGTCAGCGGACGTGTGGACGGCATTGCCGCCGAGGTGGGGGACCGAGTGGCCCAGGGGCAGGCGTTGGCCCACCTCGATACCCGCCGCTTGGATGCGGAGCTGGCACGCCTAGCAGCCAGCGAACGCGAGGCGCAGGCCCAGGCAACGCTGGCCGAAGCCAACGCCAGGCGCCAGCAGAGCCTGCGTCAACAGGGCCTGGCCGCCCGTGAGGCGGTCGACCGGACCCGGGCGGACGCCGATGTAGCCGCAGCGCGCCTGGACGCCCTGGCGGCGCAGCAGCAGGCGCTGGCGGTGGATCTGGCCGACAGCGTACTGCGGGCACCCTTCGACGCGGTGGTTGTCGAGCGTGGGGTGGAGGCCGGCCGTTTCGCCCAGCCGTCACTGGTCGCCTACCGTTTGCTGGCATTGGACGAACCCGAGGCGCGTGTGGGCTTGCCGGTTGAGGCCGCGCGCGGATTGGCCCCCGGTGACAGGGTCGAGGTGCGTTGGCGGGACGAGACACTCGCCGG
Source organism: uncultured Candidatus Competibacteraceae bacterium (assembly GCA_965652545.1). Lineage (GTDB taxonomy): Bacteria > Pseudomonadota > Gammaproteobacteria > Competibacterales > Competibacteraceae > CBFGWV01. The sequence continues at coordinate 17,231 of CBFGWV010000008.1, forward strand.
CCGCATTCGTGCACTGGTGCCCCAGGTCGGTGTGCAGACCCGCACACTGACCGCCTTGATCACGCTGGAGGCCGGGCAACGGCACCTGGCCGCGGGCGATACGGTCGAGCTGGACCTCAGTCGCCATGTCGCCCAAGCCGGTTTCTGGGTGCCCAACACCGCTTTGGTGGCCGCGCCGCGCGGGCTGTGGGCGGTGTACCGCCTGACCCCGGCCGAGCCGGGTGTGGACACGGTGGGACCGGCGGTCGTGGAGGTACTGCACTCGGCCGCCGAGCGCAGCTTCGTGCGTGGCACCTTGAGTGCCGGTGACCGGGTGGTCATGGCCGGCACCCACCGCATCAGTCCCGGGCAGCGTGTCGCGGCAGTGGTGGTTGACCGGGCGGTGGCGGCGAGATGATCGGCCGGCTGCTGTTCAACCGCCGGCTGCTGGCGGTTGCCCTGGGCTTCATCCTGGTCGCCGGGCTGGCGGCGGTGCAGACCTTGCCACGCCAGGAGGACCCGCGCATCGTCGCGCGCAACGCCAGCATCTTCACCTTTTACCCCGGTGCCGATGCGGAGCGCGTGGAAGCGCTGGTGACCCGCCCGATCGAGGACGAGTTGCGCGGGTTGGACGAGATCAAGACCATCGAGTCCACCTCGCGCGCCGGCGCCTCCGTGGTGTCGCTGGAGCTGCGCGACGACATCACCGATGTGACCACCGTGTGGTCGCGGGTGCGCGACAAACTCTCTGATGCCGCCCCGCTGCTGCCTGCCGAGGCCAGTACGCCGGATTTGAACGACGACGCCGGCTACGCCTTCACCCTTGCCGTCGCCCTGCGCTGGAGCGCACCCGGTGCGCCCAATCCGCTGATCCTCGGCCGCTACGGCGAGCATTTGGTGGACCGCATGCGCAATGTCGCGGGGACCGACTATGTCCGCTTGTACGGTGCGGCGAACGAGGAGATCGACGTGGTCGTCGACCCGGGCGCGATGGCCGCCGCCGGCTTGTCCGTCGACGCGGTTGCGCGAGCGCTTGCGCAGGCCGATGTGCGCGCCTCCGCGGGTGAGATCGACGGCACCGATGGCCGCTATACGGTGGAGGTCGCCGGCAGTTTCGACAGCCTGGCCCGTCTGCGCCGGGTCCCGTTGGTAGCCGAAGACGGCCGCAGCCTGCAACTGGGCGACATCGCCACGTTGCGCCGCGGTATCAGTGACCCGCCCGAGGAACTGGCCCGTGTCGACGGCCAGCGCGCGGTGGTCGTGGCCGTGCGGATGGGTGCCGGCCAGCGGGTGGACCAATGGGTGGATCGCGCCCAGACGGTGCTGGCGGCGGAGCGCGGACGACTGCCGGCCGGTCTGACCCTGGATGTGCTGTTCGAGCAGAAGTCCTATACCGAACAGCGCCTGGGTATCGTGGTGACCAGCTTGGTGCAAGGCCTCGCGATCGTGGTGGCGGTGTTGCTGTTCACCATGGGCTGGCGCTCGGCATTGCTGGTGGGGTTGGCGATCCCGCTGACGGCGTTGATGACCTTGTCGGTGTTTCGGCCGTTGGGGCTGGAGATCCACCAGATGAGCATCACCGGCATGATTGTCGCCCTCGGGCTGATGGTGGACAACGCCATCGTCATGACCAACGCCGTGCGCGAAGGGTTGGCCCAGGGGCGGCCGGCGCACGAGGCGGTCGGCGAAGCCTTGCGCGCGCTTACCGTACCGCTGATCGCCTCGACGGTGACGACCATTCTGGCGTTCATGCCCATCGTGCTGCTGCCCGGCGGTGCCGGTGAGTTCGTCGGCCCGCTGAGCATCGCGGTGATCGCCGCTCTGGTGAGTTCGTTCCTGGTGGCGGTGTTCTTCGTGCCCGCACTGGCGCCGCTGCTGTTGGGAGGTCCACATGAGCTTAGGCCCGCGCTGCCGCCGGGGCCGCTGACGCGGGCATTCCGTGCGATCGTGCGCTTCAGTGTCCGGCGGCCGTCCGTGGTGATCGTATTCGCGCTGGCCTTGCCGGCCATCGGCATTGCCAGCATGCCTACGCTCACCCAGGCTTTCTTTCCGCCGGCCGAGCGCGATCAGTTTTATATCGAGGTGCGCCTGCCGCCCGGGACATCGATCATGCAGACCACCGCGATGCTCGAGGCCATGGACGCGGTGGTGCGGGGTACCGAGGGCGTGACACGGACGTTCTGGTTCGCCGGCACCAGCGCTCCGCCTCTGTACTACAACATCGTCGGCCGTGAAGACGGTAACCCGGCCTATGCCCAGGCCATCGTAAACACCGCCGGTGCGCAACTCACCGAGGCACTGGTCGCGCAGTTGCAGCCGGCACTGGATGCGGCATTTCCCGGTGCCCAGACGCTGGTGCGGCTGTATGCCCAGGGGCCGCCGTTCCCCTCGCCGATCGAAGTGCGTATCTACGGCGAGGAATTGGCTACGTTGGCGAGCCTGGGTAATGCCTATGGGGCTGTCCTGGCCGATGTGCCGCAGATGACGCACACGCAGGTGATGGTCGATCGCAGTGCGCCCAAGATCGGTGTGACGGTAGATGAGGCCCAGGCCCGCCTCGCCGGGCTAGACCTCACTGCCGTGGCCGCCCAGGTGGCCGGTGCATTGAATGGGCGCTCCGGCGGGTTTGTGCTGGAGGACACTGAGCAACTGCCGGTATGGGTGCGCTATCCGCAGAGCGTCGGCAGTGATCCGGCCAGTCTGGACTCGCTGGCGTTGACTGTCGGCAGTGGCCGTGACGGCGGGCTGCCGTTGTCCGCTGTCGCCGATGTCGCGCTGACGCCCGCCTGGGGCGGCATCCAGCGGCGTGACGGCGAGCGTGTACAACTGGTGCGCGGCTTTATACAAGAGTCGGCCAAGGCAGCCGACGTGCAGGCACGTGTCGATGCCCGGCTGGCCCGGGCGGCGATCGAGCTGCCGCCGGGTTACCGACTGGAGTGGGGCGGAGAGGTTGCCGAACGCTCCGATGCCGTGGGTGGTCTGCTGGCCTCGGTGGCGATGCTCATCGTGCTGATGGTCGCCACGGTGGCGGTCTCGCTCAACTCCTTCCGCCACACGCTGATCGTCTTTCTCGCCGGCATCCAGGCGCTGGGGCTGGGCCTCTTGAGCCTTAAGCTGTCGGGGCACGCGTTCGGTTTCGTGGTGATTGTCGGCGTGATGGGCTTGGTGGGTGTGGCGATCAACGCGACCATCATCATTCTGTCGGCGTTCCAGGCGGATGCGCGGGCGCGGGTGGGTGACCCGGAGGCGATGGTCGATATTCTCACCGGTGCGACGGCCCGGCATATTCTCTCCACCACGCTCACCACCTGTGGCGGGTTGATGCCGCTTGCACTCACACCCGGCGAGTTCTGGCCGCCGTTCGCCGAAACAGTCATCGGTGGTATCGCTTTGTCCACCGTCATTGCCTTCGGGTTTACACCGGCCATGCACCGCCTGCTGTCCGTGCGCCGCTCATGGTGGTGGCAGGCGGGCGGGGCTGCCCGCATGCAGCCGGGGGCGTCGGTTTGATCGGGTTGGGAAGGCTCCTGGTTTGTCCCTGCCGGGGCTCCCGCCTCTCGGGCTGGGTGGGGCATGGTCAGACGCGCTGTGAATACATCCGTGTACGCTCGACGGCAGCATCCATGCTGCCGACGGTCTGACCATGACCCACCCAGCCCGAGAGGCTTACCTCGGAGATTGCTCGGGCAGCCGGTTTCGGGCGTCATTCCCAAGCCGAATTGGCCACAGAGGCCAACCGGGGCACACTGGCTGGACATTTGCCGGACGGTAACGAGCGACCATGACCCCAGAGACCTTCCCCAAGGGTGAGCCGGCGATCCGGACCATCGCCATGCCTGCCGATGCCAACCCGTCGGGCGATATCTTCGGCGGTTGGCTGATGGCGCAGATGGATCTGGCCGCCGGGAATCTCGCCGCTCGACGTGCCCGTGGCCGTTGCGCCACGGTTGCGGTGGATCGCATCACGTTCATCGAACCGGTATTCGTCGGCGATGAGGTCAGCTTGTACGCCGACCTGATCCGCGTGGGGCGGACGTCGTTGACGATCGAGGTGCAGGCTTGGCGCCGCTCCCGCGATGGCGAGGACCGGATCAAGGTGACCCAGGCGACGTTCGTCTTTGTCGCACTGGACCAGGGTCGTCGGCCACGGGTGATTCCACCGGCGGCCGACGACCCCGTGTCCTGATGGCTATTTCGGCTCTGCTTTAAGGCCCCTGTACGTGGCCCAGCACATCAGCAGCAGGACGATCGCGAACGGCAGACCGGTCGCAATGGCGGCCGATTGCAGGGCAGCCAAGCCTCCGCCGAGCAACAAGGCGATGGCCACCAAGCCCTCGAATACGCACCAGAACACGCGCTGGGAGACGGGGGCGTCCAGCTTGCCGCCAGCGGTGATCGTGTCGATCACCAGAGACCCGGAGTCGGAGGAGGTCACGAAGAACACGATCACCAACACGATCCCGAGGAACGAGGTGATCTGTGCCAGAGGCATGACTTCCAACATCGCGAACAGTGACAGCTCCGGCCGGTAGTCGATGACGGTCTGGACCACGCCGGTATAGCCGTCGTTGAGGAACTGCGCCAGCGCGGTACCGCCGAAGGCGTTCATCCATAGGATGCCCACCAGGGTGGGGATCAGCAGCACGCAGACCATGAACTCACGCACCGTGCGGCCACGCGAGACGCGGGCGATGAACATGCCGACGAAGGGCGACCAGGAGATCCACCACGCCCAATAGAAGGTGGTCCAGCCGTGCATGAAGCCGGTGTCCTCACGACCGATCCAGTTGGATAGCGGTACCAGTTCCTTGGCGTAGTCGGCCGTGCTGGAGAAAAAGCCGGACAGCACTGCCAGCGGGCTGCCGACGATGATGACGAAGACCAGCAGCAACAGGGCCAGGGCCATGTTGATCTCCGACAGCCGTTTGACCCCGCCGTCCAGTCCGCGCAGTACGGAGATCAGCGCCGCCGCGGTGATCAACGTGATCAGGATCACCTTGGCGCCGTTGCCGGTGGGCAATCCGAACAGGTAGTTGAGCCCGGCGGTGGCCTGTTCGGCACCGAAGCCCAGGGATGTCGCCAGGCCGAACAGTGTGGCGAACACGGCGAGGATGTCGATGATGTGCCCGAACCAGCCCCAGACCCGGTCGCCGAAAATGGGGTAGAACGCCGAGCGCACCGACAGTGGCAGGCCGTGGTTGAAGGCGGCGAAGGCCAGCGCCAGGGCGACTACCGCGTAGATGGCCCAGGGGTGCAGGCCCCAGTGGAAAATCGTTGCCGCCATGCCCATGGCGCGGGCCGCATCGGTATCCTCCGCACTGATGCCCAGCGGCGGGTTCTGGAAGTGGTACACCGGCTCCAGGACACCGAAGAACATCAGCCCGATGCCCATGCCGGCGGCGAACAGCATGGAGAACCAGCCGACATAGGAATAGTCGGGCACCGCGTCCTTGCCGCCCAAGCGCACCCGGCCAAGCGGTGTGACGATCAGGAACAGGCAGAACAGGACAAAAATATTGGCTGCCCCCATGAACAGCCAGTCGAACGTGGAGGTGATCCACGGGCGTAGCGCTTCAAGTGCGGCACCGGTTTCCTGCTGGAACATCAACGCAACGAGCACGAAAGCGATGATGACCAGACTGGAAATCATGAATACCGGATTGTGTATGTCGAGGCCAAAGACCTGGACATTGTCTTGTCCGACCTCGTAGTCGGTGACCTCGATTGCTCTTACGGTCTCTTCACTCACGAGTCATCTCCTCAAGAGGGCAAGCCTGGGCCGAACGCCTGGAGCAGCAACGTGTCCGAACCCATGGAGGCGCCGCGCTGCGGTCCGCCGGCCTGCCCCTACCACCCATATCGTCCCGCCCTGTACATACGGGGGATCGTGTGTTGACGCCGCTCCGAGGACCAAATGTGGGGACGCGGCCTCTAAGACCCTAGCATGATCGATTCGATCGAGCCGGATTCGCTGTGTGATCGGTCATCTGGTTGCGACTTGTTTTTTCCCGAAAACGCCGTTTCGGTACCGGGGGTAACTCGCGAATCGCCGGCGCATCCAAAGAGGACGGCGGCGCGTACACTGATCATCTATGCCCCGAATCGTCGGAACCCGACCGTATGCGCGATACTCGCCAACTGCTCATCGAAACCGACTTTCCACCCATCCGGCGCGACCGCCTGGACACGCTTCAGGTCAATCTGGGCTACCGCTGCAACCTCAGTTGCACCCATTGCCATGTCAATGCGGGCCCCAAGCGCACCGAGATGATGGACAAGGCCACGGTGGAGACCGTACTCGCGTTCATCGACCGCCAGCATGTGACCACGCTGGACCTGACCGGTGGTGCGCCGGAGATGAACCCCTGGTTCACCTATCTGGTGCGTGAAGCGCGTGCGCGCGATGTGACCGTCATCGACCGCTGCAATCTGACGATCCTCCTGGAGCCGGGTTACGAGGGCATGGCGGCGTTCCTGGCCGGGCACGGTGTGGGCATTGTGGCCTCCCTGCCGTGCTACACCGCGGACAATGTCGACGGCCAGCGCGGCAAGGGGACGTTCAACAGCAGTATCGAGGCCTTACGGCGCCTGAACGCCCTGGGCTATGGGCGCAGCGGCACGGGGCTGGCACTTAATCTGGTGTACAACCCCACCGGCCCGTTCCTGCCCCCGCCGCAGACCACGCTGGAACATGACTACAAGAGGCGCCTGAACGCGGATTTCGGCATCACCTTCAACGCGCTGTACACCATCACCAACATGCCGATCAGCCGCTTCGGCGCGGTGCTGCTGTCAAAAGGCGAGTTCGCCGGATACATGCGGCTGCTCAAGAACAGTTTTGCCGATGCAAACCTTGCCGGGCTCATGTGCCGGAACACCTTGAGCGTCGATTGGCAGGGCAGGGTTTACGACTGTGATTTCAACCAGATGCTCAAGCTGCCTATGCTCGCCAAAGGCGGGGCGCGCTGGCGGCTTGCCGATTTGATCGAACGCGACCTCACCGACCATCCCATCGCTATCGGCGATCATTGCTACGGCTGCACGGCAGGGCAGGGTAGCAGTTGCGGCGGGGCGCTGGGTTGAGGCGCTAAAAGCCGGTTATTCCACCACCGCCGGCTCGTTCTCGTTTGGATTATCGAGGGCTCGCTGCAGATACACCACATCGAGCCAGCGGCCGAACTTGAAGCCCAGGCCGCGGGCGGTGCCGATGTGGGTAAATCCCAGCCGTTGGTGAAGCCCAATGGACGCGGTGTTCCCACTGTCGCCGATGACCGCCATCATCTGCCGCGCACCCAGGGCGGTGCAGCGGTCGATCACCGCCTGCAACAGCAGGCGGCCCACCCCACGCTTGAGGGCGGTGGGTGCCACGTAGACCGAGTCCTCGACGGTAAAGCGGTAGGCCGGACGTTCCTTGTACGGGCCGGCGTAGGCGAAACCGATGACGCCGTCTTCCGACTCCGCCACAAGCCACGGCCAACCGGCGTGTTCGATGCGTTGCAGGCGTTCACCCATCTGCTCGATCGTCGGGGGTTCGATCTCGAAGCTGCCGGTACCCTGGCGCACGTGGTGGGCGTAGATCGCGGTGATGGCGGGCAGATCGCCCGCGGTGGCCGGGCGCAGCCTCATTGTCGATGCGGCAGTGTTGTCGTTCACGGGCGCAAGCTTGGTCAGGGCAATGGACGCATAGAATTGCCCCCGACCCGCGGGGCGTCAATACACCGGGTCAGCGCGTGATCGCATTCATCATCGGGGCGCTTCTGTGTGCCCGATGATGCAGCGATATGACGCCGCAGGCCTGCAAACCGGCATGGCGTTCATCCAGGCGCGTGCGCAGTGTGCGTTCCAGTGCAGCCATCGGTGCACCCTGGATCTCGTCTTTCGGGACCCGTACGCTGTCGACCATCCGGCCATTGCCGCCGCGCACGTTCAGCACGGCGTGGTAGGCGATGACCTGACCATCGTCGATGCTCTCCACGAAAGCGAAGACGCGATAGCGAACACCGTGAATCGAAATGTCCCGAGTCATGAAGCCAGGCCACTTTTTCATTGTGCGATTGTCCCTGCGGGCCGTTTGTCGTCACGTTTCATGACCTCAATGGTAAGCCCGTAGCGGGGTCCGAGAACGGTGATTCACAACGATTTACATTGTGCTGGTTCTCGCCGTCCGATTCGCGTGAGACATGGTCAGATCCGCTGTGACCACATCCGTGCGTTCGATGGTTCTGGACGGCTCACGTTCCAGTCTGCCGCCGGTAGGACACCCGGCGTTGCGGCCATGGCCGCACTCAGGGCACCGGTGAGGCTGTCCACGGCATGGGCGGGCGCGTCGGTGCTTTGATGCAGTTCGATGGCGACTTGACCCAGGGGCGGGAGCCCGGCCTCCGGACCCAATACGGTACAGCCGGCGGGTATCGAGCGGACAGTCTTGATCGTCAACCCCAGCCCGGCCTGCAAGGCGAGGTTGATGCCGGTGGGGTTCTGGCTGGTAAAGACGACCGTCCAGGCCCGTCCGATCGCGCTCAAGGCATCGAGCGCGCGTGCGCGGTAGATGCAGCCTTGGGGATTGACCGCCAGCGGCAACGGCTGACCGGCCGGCGGCACGTACCCGTCCCGCGCCACCCAGACCAGTGACTCGTGCGCGATCAGACGGCCGGCGCCGGTGGCGCGATGACGTACGGTCAAGGCCACATCCAATTCACCGGCATCGAAGCGCTCGATCAGTTCGGTACTCAATGCGCAGTCGACTTGCAGGTGTACCGCCGGGCGGTCGCGAGCCAAACGCTCAAGCACGGTGGGCAGATACGCCATGGCCTGCTCTTCGGTGAGGCCAAAGCGCAGCGGCGCGGCCGGTTGAGTGGCTTCCAGTGCGGCCAGCGCCTGTTGTTGCAGTTGCAGCAGGTGGCGGGCAAACGGCAGCAAGGTGCCGCCGGCCTCGGTGAGCTGGACCCGTCGGCTGGTGCGCCGGAACAATCGTTGCCCGGTGTGCGCCTCCAGGCGCTTGATCTGCAGGCTGACTGCCGATTGCGTGCAGTGCAGGTGCCGGGCCGCCGCGCTGAAACCGCCGTGGTCGACGACGGCAGTGAAGGCTCTGAGGAGATCGCGGTCCATGGCGGAATCGATGAGTGCTGGCAATTGGTCGCATCACAATAACTCGTTTCCGTCATTGATGTGCGCAGGCTTAACCTAGCGAAGCGTGGTCCGCGAGCTCTCAAGTCGAGTCAAGTTTTTCAACGTAGGATGGGTTGAGCGACAGCGATACCCATCAGCCGCACGTGATCGAAGTCGTACCCGCGCCGCCGTTCACCGATGGGTATCGCTGTCGCTCAACCCATCCTACATATCGTTGCGCATGGCCCTCGGCGGTCATGGCGGAGGATGTCACGATGTGCGGATTCGTTGCCTTGTACAACACCGGTTCCGAAGCGTTGGCCGAGGCTATGCTGGGGCGTATACGCCACCGCGGTCCGGACGATTTCTGCGTTCGGCGCATCGCGGGTACCGGCACCATCCTCGGCCATGCGCGGTTGGCCATCATCGGCCCGGAGTCGGGTCGCCAACCGATGATCGACGGCTCGAACGGGCTGGTGGTCAACGGCGAGATCTTCAACCATCGCGATTTGCGCGCCATGCTGGGCGATGAGCTGTTCCGCACCGCCAGCGACAGCGAGACGGTGCTGCACCTGCCGTTTCGCCGTGGGCCGCGCTGGATCGATCAGCTCCGCGGTATGTTCGCTTTCGTGCTGGCCACGCCCGAGGGCGTGATCGCCGGACGCGATCCGCTGGGTATCAAACCCTTGCTGATGGCGCGCCTGGGGGAGGGCTTGGTGTTTGCCTCGGAGGTCAAGGCCTTCGATGGTATGGACGTCCGCGATGTCAAGCCGTTGCCGCCGGGGGCGTTGTTCGACAGCCGCAGCGGGATCGTTCGGCACTACTTCCGCATGCCTGCCGGCTGCGGCGCGTGCCGACGCGGTGACGATGCGACGGCCATTGCCGCCGAGCTGCGTCTGGTGCTGGAGGATGCGGTCGAGGCGTGGATGGAAAGCGATGTCGAGCTCGGTGCGTTCCTCTCCGGCGGTCTGGACTCGTCCATCATTTGCGCCATCGCCGCCCGCCGCATGCCGGCCGGGCGCACGTTGAAGACCTTCGCCGTCGGCACCGCCGACAGCCCCGACCTTAAAGCGGCGCGACAGGTGGCTGCGCACATCGGCTCCGACCACCATGAGTTCGTGTTTACCGCCAGCGACTTGGCGGAGGCCATGGAAGAGGTGGCCTACAACATGGAAACCACCGATGTGGACACGATTCGCAGCGGTATCCCCACGCACTTCGTTGCCCGCCTGGCGCGCCGCTACGTCAAGACCGTGCTGACCGGCGAGGGTGCCGATGAGTTGTTCGCCGGCTACCGTTATCACCGCGACTATGCTGACCAGCACGGGCGTCTGGCCGATGAGCTCACCCGCTCGCTGGGGACGATGCACAACATTAATCTGCAGCGTGTGGACCGGGTCACCATGGGGCACGGCCTGGAGGCGCGCACGCCGTTTCTCGATACCCGGCTGATCGCCTTCGCCCAGTCGATTCCCGCCGAGCTCAAGCTGGTACGCGACGGCGATGGCCTCATCGAGAAGTGGATACTGCGCAAGGCCTGCGAAGACCTGCTGCCGCCGCAGATCGTCTGGCGGGTCAAGGCGCAGTTCGACGAAGGCTCGGGTACCGTGGATGCCTTGGAGAGCGCCGTGTCGGCAAGAGCAGCCGAGGCCGGTCTGCACTTCGCCAACGCCGACGAGCGCCGTGTGGTGGAGGGCCATCTGTACGCCAGTTTCATCGCCAGGCGCTTTCTCACGCCCGAACTGGTGCGCCTGACCGCCGGTACCTGGGTGGCCGACCGGGTCGCCTGAGGCGGGTTTGTTCAGTCCTCCTGGGCGGCCCGCTTGGCCTGTACGTCTTTGATCATGGCGACCGCACGCGTCACCGGGGCCTGGCTGCGGCTATACCAGGCATCGACCTCTTTGCCGTCCTGCGTTTTCAGGGTGAGCACATATTTGCTGCCCCGCATCCACCAGAACAAGCCGCTGCCCAAACAGACGATGGCCACCAGCCAGTGAGGCCAGAAGCCGCTGTCCATGGCCCTGCCCAGGTTGATGGTACCCAGAACGGCCAGAAACAACGGTCCCCACATGGGTTTGCTCACCCGTTGGTCCACGGACTGGATGTCTTTGACCGCGAACTCACCCAGCGGCGTCGTCAGCTTGCCGCTGGTCAAGGTGATCCCCTGGTCCTCCAGTAGCGTCTTGGCCTGCATTCAGTGCTACCCCCTCGATCATTGGCCGCGAGTTTGACAGAGCCCGAGTCGATCCTGAAATGCCGAGTTCGCCAATGTTCACTCGAACATTGGCGAACTCGGCACGGAAACGACTGAATGCCTCAAAATGGTGCAGTGCAAGATGGAAAGCCATCGAAAAACCGTCATAAATGAATCCCACACTGAGCGATTCCGAACGTACTGGGGAGTATCGACATGATGCGGTATGGAGTAGCGCTAGGCGCCGTTTTCACCCTGGCCGGTACATCGGCGCAGGCCGCCACTGAAATCCAATGGTGGCACGCCATGGATGGCCGTCTGGGCGAGAAGGTCAACAGCATCGCCGAAGGCTTCAACGCCAGCCAGTCGGAGTACACGCTGGTTCCGGCCTACAAGGGCAACTACACCGAAACCATGACGGCGGCCGTGGCAGCGTTTCGTGCCAAACAGCAGCCGCACATCGTCCAGGTGTTCGAGGTGGGCACTGCGACGATGATGGGCGCCAAGGGCGCAGTGTATCCGGTCTATCAGTTGATGGCCGATGCCGGCCAGGCGTTCGACCCGGCCGTGTACCTGCCAGCGGTGACGGGCTACTACACCGATACGGACGGCAATATGCTGTCCATGCCGTTCAACAGCTCGACGCCGGTGCTCTATTACAACAAGGCCGCGTTCGAGAAGGCCGGTCTCGACCCTGAAACCCCGCCAGCGACCTGGCCGGAGCTGGAGGCGGCGGCGCGCAAGATCATCGACAGCGGTGCGGCGAGCTGCGGCTTCACCACCGGCTGGCAATCCTGGGTGCAGTTGGAGAATTTCTCCGCGCTGCACGATGTGCCCTTTGCCACCCAGGCCAACGGCTTCGGCGGCTTCGATACTGAACTGGTGTTCAACTCGCCGCTGCATATCAAGCACATTCAGACGCTGGCAGACTGGCACAGCGAGAACATCTTCCAGTACGGCGGCCGGCAGTCCAACAGCGCGCCGAAGTTCTATTCGGGCGAATGCGCGATGTACATGAACTCCTCGGCCGCCTACGCCGGGGTGACCGGTAACGTCGACTTCCCCTTCGGCGTGGGCATGCTGCCCTACTGGCCTGATGTCGAGGGGGCCCCGCAAAACAGCATCATAGGCGGCGCCACCCTGTGGGTACTCTCCGGCCATGAGGACGAGGACTACAAGGGCGTGGCCCAGTTCTTCAGCTACCTGTCTTCGCCCGAGGTGCAAGCCGACTGGCACCAGTTCACCGGTTACCTGCCGATCACCCAGGCCGCGGCCGACCTGACCCGCGAGCAAGGCTTCTACGAGGCCAACCCGGGTACCGATGTGTCCATCAAGCAGATGACGCTCAACCCGCCTACCGATAACTCCAAGGGCCTGCGGCTGGGCAACTTCGTGCAGATCCGCGATGTGATCAACGAGGAGCTCGAAGCGGTCTGGGCGGGCCAGAAGAGTGCCGAAGAGGGGCTGAACGAGGCCGTCAAGCGGGGCAACGAACTGCTGCGCAAGTTCGAAGCCGGCCAAGGCTGACACTCGATGGGAGGCGGCAGCGGGTGCCCGCTGCCGCCTTTCGGATGGATTCACATGGAAAAACGCGCCGTCTGGCCGCATAAGGGCCTCCCCTGGCTGTTGCTCGCGCCACAACTGGGCATCACGCTGGTGTTTTTTCTCTGGCCGGCATCCCAGGCGTTGTACCAGTCGTTGTTGCGCGAGGATGCGTTCGGACTCTCCAGTGAGTTCGTCGGCCTGGCGAACTTCACCGCACTGTTCCAGGACAGCGGCTATTACAATTCGCTACGGGTCACGACCGTGTTCTCCGCCTCGGTCGCCTTCGGCGCACTGGCCTTGGGGCTGGTGCTGGCGGTGGCGGCCAACCGGGTGGTACGAGGGGCCGGGCCGTACAAGACACTGTTGATCTGGCCGTATGCCGTGGCGCCGGCGGTGGCGGCGGTCCTGTGGTGGCTGATCTTCAACCCCACCATCGGCACGGCGGCCTACGTGTTCGGCCAACTGGGCGTGGACTGGAACCCGATGCTGCAATCGGGCGATGCCATGATCCTGGTGGTGGTCGCGGCCACCTGGAAGCAGATCTCCTACAACTTCCTGTTCTTCCTGGCCGGTCTGCAAGCCATACCGCGCAGCCTCATCGAGGCGGCGGCCATCGACGGAGCCGGCCCCTGGCGGCGGTTCTGGACGATCACCCTGCCGTTGCTCTCGCCCACGACATTCTTCCTGCTGGTTGTGAATGTGGTCTATGCGTTCTTCGACACGTTCGGGGTCATCCACGCGACGACTGAGGGCGGGCCGGCGCGGGGGACGGAAATCCTCGTCTACAAGGTCTACAAGGACGGCTTCGTCGCGTTGGACCTGGGCGGCTCGGCCGCCCAATCGGTGGTGTTGATGCTCATCGTCATCACGCTGACGGCGATTCAATTCAGGTTTCTGGAACGGCGGGTGCATTACTGATGGTCGAGAACCGCCCCTGGCTCGATGCGCTGGCGCATCTGGTATTGATCCTCGGCGTGCTGGCCGTGATCTTCCCGGTGTGGATCGCGTTCGCCGCCTCCACCCAGGAGGGCGGCACCCTGCTGTCCGGCACGTTGCCGCTGACACCCGGTCCCGCCGGCTTGTCCAACTACACCCGGGTGCTTACCGGCGACTATGCGGGGGCCGGCACCGCGCCGTTGACGACCATGCTCACCAACTCGTTGGTGATGGCGATGGGCATCGCCATCGGCAAGATCGTCGTCTCGGTGATCGCCGCCTACGCCATCGTGTACTTCCGCTTTCCGTTCCGCATGCTGGCGTTCTGGATGATTTTCATCACGCTGATGCTGCCGGTCGAGGTGCGCATCCTGCCCACGTACAAAGTGGTCGCGGACCTGGGCATGCTCAACAGCTACGCGGGGCTCACGATCCCGTTGATCGCCAGCGCCACGGCGACGTTCCTGTTCCGTCAGTTGTTCCTGACCATTCCGGACGAGTTGGTGGAGGCGGCGCGGCTCGATGGCGCCGGCCCGTTGCGCTTTTTTTGGGACATTCTCCTGCCCTTGTCGCGGACCAATCTGGCGGCCTTGTTCGTCATTCTGTTCATCTACGGCTGGAATCAGTACCTCTGGCCGCTGCTGATTACCACCAACAGCGACTGGTACACCGTGGTCATGGGCTTGAAGAGCCTGGTCACCGAGTCCGACGAGGAGCCGCAATGGCATCTGGTGATGGCCGCCAGCCTGCTCGCCATGACCCCGCCAGTGCTGGTCGTCATCGCCATGCAGCGTTTGTTCGTCAAAGGCTTGGTGGAGAGCGAGAAGTGACCGCCCCCGCCGCAAACCCGTTGTCCCGAGGATAGTGAATGGCCAGCGTCACCCTGGAACGCATCGAGAAGACCTACCCGAACGGGTTCCGCGCGCTGGAGCCGCTGGACCTGTCCATCGCCGACGGTGAATTCGTCGTCATCGTCGGGCCTTCCGGCTGCGGAAAGTCAACCTTGTTGCGCATGATCGCCGGCCTCGAGGCGGTCAGTGGCGGTCGCCTGGCGATCGACGATGTGGACGTCACCGGTACCGAACCGGGCAAGCGCGACATCGCCATGGTGTTTCAGAACTACGCGCTCTATCCACACATGAAGGTCTACGACAACATGGCCTACGGTTTGCGCAACCGTGGCTATGACAAGGCGGCGATCGACCAACGGGTGAAGGAGGCGGCACGCATACTGGATTTGGGCGCGCTGCTGGAGCGGCGGCCGCGCCAGTTGTCCGGCGGGCAGCGCCAGCGGGTGGCCATGGGCCGGGCCATCGTCCGCCACCCCAAGGTGTTCCTGTTCGACGAGCCGCTCTCTAACCTGGATGCCAAGCTGCGCGTACAGATGCGCCTGGAGATCCGCCAGTTGCAGCGGCGCCTGGCGACGACCTCAGTGTATGTGACCCACGATCAGGTCGAGGCCATGACCCTGGCCGACCGGCTGGTGGTGATGAACGGCGGTCGGGTCGAACAGGTGGGCACACCGATGGATTTGTACCGCCAGCCGGCCAGCCGTTTCGTTGCCCAGTTCATCGGCTCGCCGGCCATGAACCTGCTGGAGGCCACCGTGGCCGAGGGCGGAGAGGCGCTGGCCATCGGCCCGGGTTTGTCGGTGACCACCGATAAGCCGCTGCCGCTCAAGGCGGGGGCCGCCGTTGCGCTCGGCCTGCGGCCGGAGCACATTCACTTGGTCCACGAGGGCGTTGGCCTGCCGATGATGGTCGAGTCCGTAGAGCTGCTGGGTGCGGATGCCTACCTCCACGGCCGGTTGGCCGACCAGCCCCTGTCGGTACGGGTGCCCGGCACGACTGCGGTCGGCGAAGGCGAGCAGGTGCGTATCCGGCCCGATATGGCATCGGTGCATCTGTTCGATCGCAGCAGCGGAGCCCGGGTGACGGTCTGACCTCGCCCCGCCGCATACCGCTCCAAAGCCACAATCAGCACCCGGTAATCGGCACCCGGACCCGCAACCGGCACCCGTAGGAGCGCACCCTAAGTGCGCGATTCGCCCGCGGTAGGCACTGAGCGTCGACGCGGCGATGGCGCAGGATCAAGGCGTACCCACCCCAATCCCAGCCGTCCTACCACTGAATCTGCTCGAACATCGCCTGCAATCGCCGGCCCTTGGCCGGATTGACCTGCGCGACGTGGCTGATCCGTCCAGCCAGATGGGCGCGAAAGTCGGCATGCCCATCGCGGTTCTCGGCCGCTGGGCCATGACGCGTGCAGTTATACAGGATCGCCTTGAGTTCATCGAAAGCCTGCCGCGGCACGTTGAGCGTTTCATTGACCACGATCCCGGTCAACTGCTGGCGTCGATGAGCGGGCAGGAGGCGTGTCTTGCGTGGGTTGACGCGAAAGCCTTCGTCGGCGGCGATCGTCGCGACGGACCGGAGCATTCCGGGCAGATCGCGTCTGCATATCGCCTCGCCCGACAGCGCCAGATCATCGGCGTAGCGGCTGTAGACGAGACCTAAGTGCCCCGCCAGGCCATGCAAACGCGCATCCAGCGCGAACGCGCACAGATTGGCCAGTGGAGGCGAGGTGGGTGCACCCTGTGGCAGGTGGGCCGCGGTGTACTCGCGTCGCGCCCGCCACGTCCCGGGGCCTTCGCTGACCACGGCGATCGGTGTGGCGTGAGTACATAGCGCGCCGAGATACCGTGCCGTCGGCATCGGATAACCCAAAGTCTGGAACAGCCTGACCACCCGGCCAGCGGCAATGGCCGGGAAAAAGTCCTCCAGATCCAGACGCACGACCCAGGCCTTACCCACGTGTAAGGCGGCATGCGTCAGACAGGAACGGCCGCGGCGGAAGCCATGGGCCGCTTCGTGCGGTGGGATGCGGTTCAGGATGTCGTCGAGGAGCTGGCGCTGCAAGGCCCGTAGCCGATATTTCGGTGCCTCCAGCAAGCGATAGCCCACGGTGGACTTCGGGCGCCACTGGTAGCGGTAGTGCGTCAGCCGGCCGGCGGCCTGCCGGTTGCGGCGGCCCAGGTCGGCAAACCAATCCAGTTCATCGACCGACAAGCCCAGCCATTGTGCCAGGTCTCCCGGCGTGGCGAGTTGCGGCAGATGGCGGCCGGGAAGAAACGCCGGCCGCTCCCCCATGACCGTCCGGGTGGGCAGGTACGCGCACAGGCGCGGCGGGTCGGTGGATCTCCAGGCCTCTCGAAACGCCGCATGATTTGCGATGAAGGAGACGATCGCATCCTGATCGCGCACATCGAAAGGATGGAAGCGGCGCAGCAGATCGGCACAGAGCAGGGCGACCCAGGACCGCTCCGCCCCCGTCACCCGGCTCAGTCGGGCCAGGCTCGAGGCGTAAGTCGCCGGGCCGGCGAACAGGCTTTCCGCAAGTGCCGTCGCGACCACGTGCTGAAGCGGCATGTCGTCTCGTCGATCAGAGTTTCATTACACGAAGGTGGTGGACGGCGGCGCCAACCAGTCTCGTCCAACGCGAGCAGATCTGCACCGCAGGCGCAGCGCCGCTCGTGGGGCGCTGTGTCCGACTCGGGTAAGAACCCCCGGGGTAACCCCGAAGGAGGCAACCATAAAAGGCCATGGCCGCCAAGCTTGGCACCGCCGCCACCGCGCAACAGTCTAGCCGTGCCGCACGGTACGCCGAAAGCATTTGTGTTGTTCGTGGTAGCGTATTCGGCCGAATCCCCGATGACCGAACACCCTGGAGGGTGTGATTCACTCAACGGCGCAAGGAGGCGTTGCCGATGCAACACGATGCTGGCTACAAACTATTTTTCTCGCACCCCGAGATGGTCGCCGACTTGCTGCGCGGCTATGTCGATGAGGACTGGGTGGCGGCGCTGGATTTCTCCAGCCTGGAAAGGCTTCCGGGCAGCTATGTCACCGAAGACCTACGTGAACGCGTCGACGATGTGGTCTGGCGGGTTCGCCTGGGGAGCGACTGGGTCTATGTCTATTTGCTGCTGGAGTTCCAGTCCACCATAGACCCGTGGATGGCTCTGCGCATGCTGGTGTACTCGGGGTTGCTGTACCAAGACCTGATCCGTCGAGGGATGCTCACCGAGCGCAAAGCGTTGCCGCCGCTGGTGACCATGGTGCTCTATAACGGCTCGCCGCGTTGGTCGGCACCCACTGAGCTGCGTGAATTGATGCAACCGGTCCCCGGCTCACTCGCGCGCTATGCGCCGAGCATACGCTATCTGCTCATTGACGAAGGCCGCTACGCCGGGCATCCGCTACCTGAGGCGCGCAATCTGGTTTCCGCCCTGGTCGGATTGGAGAACAGCCGCAATCCAGACGACCTGCGGCGGGTGCTTGGTGCGCTGATCGGCTGGCTCAACGCGCCTTCGCAGGACAGCTTACGCCGGGCCTTCACTGTGTGGCTGCACCGCGTGCTGTTGCCCGCGCGTTTGCCGGGCGTAGAATTGGGTGCGGTGAGCGATTTGCTGGAGATGGACACCATGTTGGCTGAACGCGTCAAAGAATGGACCCGCGAGTGGGAGAACAAAGGGCTTCAAAAAGGACTCGAGGAAGGGCGGCAAAAGGGGCTCCAGGAAGGGCGGCAAAAGGGGCTCCAGGAAGGACGCCAAGAAGGACGCCAAGAGGGCGAGGCGCTGTTGCTGCGCCGCCTGCTCACCCGTCGCTTCGGCGAGTTGCCTGCGTGGGTCAACGAGCGTTTGGCAAATGCCTCCAATGAAGAGCTGGAGCACTGGGCCGACCAGATGCTGGAGGCCGCGACGCTCGAGGGCGTTTTCGGCGGTTGACCCTGTTTGAGTCTCACACCTCAGGCCGTTGTCTGGCCTCTTGGCCCACCAGGATGTCTTGCCGACGCCACCACCGGCCGAATGGCTGGCCGAGAGCGCCGGTGCTGAGCGCGACACCCGCGGCGACGATGCCGGCGCCCAGGCTTGCGGCCGCAGTCGCCTCCTCACCCAGGAACACGACCCCACCGGCGATGGCCAGCACCGGCACCAGTGCCGTGAACGTGGCCGCGCCCACGGCCCCCAGGTCGCGCACCGCTGCGCCGAACGCCACGATGGCGACCAGCCCGGACAGGATGCCTTGCACGCCGATGTTGACCAGCCAGCCCTCGACCGACAGTTCCAGCAGGCGGGTGCCGTGCACGGCGATGGCGATCAAGGTCAATACGGTCGACCATGCGGCGATCAGGCCGGCGGCCTGGGCGGCACCAAGCCCCGATCGTTTGAAGGCGTGGGTGTAGATCGCCCACAGACACGCGCCACCGATCAACATCAGATGGCCGGGCAGGCGTTGCCCGTCGTGATGCAACCACTCGCTGCCGGTGAGGACCAGCAACCCGCCGGCGATGGCCGCAAGACCAAGGACGCGGCCGGTCGACGGGCGATCACGAAACAAGACAATACCGATCAACGCTGCCCATAAGGGCATCGTGCCCGGGAGCAGGGCGCCGGCGTGACCGGCGGGTGCCCGCGCCATGCCGTTGGCCACCAACCACAGAAACGGCAGGCCGCTGCCCAGGACCATCAGGCCAATAAGCACGGTGTCGCGCAACCGGCATCGACGCAGCACCGGCCACCACAGCGGCGACAGCACCAGCGCCGGCACGCCGTAGCGGAACACGCCGATGTCATGGGGCAGCAAATCGTGGGTGACCACATGACGGGTGGCGACGATCCAACCGGCCCAGATGATGACGGCAGTCAGTGCGAGAATGATGCCGCGAACGCGGTGCGCGCTGCTGGGTGGGTTTGCGGTTGCCATGAGCCGATGCCCCGTGCGGGTGGAGGATCGGCATATTGTCCGGTCATAACCCGGGGCAAGTCCTTGCAATGTTGGTGGCATTCAGGCAGCTATTCAGCAATATTTGTCATTAATCAGCCTGTGAAAGTGCCGGAATATGCCAAGTCATCGCCTCGACCGTACCGACCGCCGGATTCTCGCGGCACTTCAGGCTGACGCCAGACTCACCAATGTCGAATTGTCCGAGCGGGTCTCGTTGTCACCCTCACCGTGCCTGCGCCGTGTCCGCCATCTTGAAGAAACCGGTGTCATCCGCGGCTATCGGGCCGATCTCGATCGCCACGCCGTCGGCCTCGGCTTGACGGTGTTCGCAGAGCTCAAGGTCGGCCGCCACTCACGCAGCAATGCTGACGAGCTTGCCGATGCCCTCAACGCAATTCCCGAAGTGGTCTCGTGCTACATGGTCTCTGGCGAGGCGGACTTCCTCGCCGAGATCGTCGTGGCGGACCTGCCGGCGTATGAACGCCTGCTCAGCGAGCGCTTGCTCACCTTGCCGATGGTCGAGGACATCCGCTCCAACGTCGCGTTGAGAGCGGTCAAACAGGCCGCGCCGCTGGTGGTCCCTGACGAACCGGGATGATCGCCGGGTGCGTTACGCGCCCGTATCCCCCTCGGCCGGCTGGGGTGGTGCCATCATGGCATCCAGAACGGCGCGATTCGTCAGGGTATGGCGGACTGCGTTGGCGGTGACCAGAGACATCAGCCAACCGACCTCATCGATGCGGTGCCATTGTCCGTCCAATGTGACGCCGGGCGCCTTGTGGACCCTGAGCACCAGGCCCGCCAGGATGTCTTTGAGGTGCTCCGATACGGGCCAGATGACCACTGCGCAGGCAAGGAGCACCAACAGGGCGATGACGACGCCGCCGGCGCCGGAGAGCACGGCCATGGCGACAACGACCGCCAGCACGGGCACGGCGATCCGGAGGATGTTCCGGTCGAGATCGGCCGGGTGCTCATCGCCCTCGGGCCAGGCCTTTTTGACCATCGAATGCCAGCCAAACCCGCCCAAGCCAATGACCAGCGCTGCCGACAGCACGGCCAGCGCTAGCTTCCACAGCAGCAACATGGCGCTGGCCGTCTGCTCGAGGCGGAAGATCTCGACCGTGGCCATCAGGCCGGCGAGTGTGAAGATGCCGGCAATGCTCAGGCTGGACATGAACACCATTGTGTCGGTGGAAAGCCCCATATGCCCGGATGGCGCCCGGTAATCGTCCCATCCGAACCGCTTGGCGCAATGGCGCAGAAAATCATCAGTCAGCCGGCTCAGCCAGGCGGCAGCGATCCAGATGACGATCAGTACGACGACCAGCATCCAGAGCTTGCCGATCGTCGGTAGCAAGGCGTTCGCGGCCCAAGCCTGATCGTGTCGCTGCAGGATGATCCACAACCCAACGAGCCAGATCGTCCCCCGGCAGAAGGATGCGATCCAGCGATCGGCATGCAGCTTCGGGGCTGAGGGCTTGGACGTGTCGCCCGCCTTCATGGCGGGAAACCGCAGTAAGTCGTTGAGCTCGGTCTTGCCAAGCCACGCCTGAAGATCGCCGGCGATGACTCTGGCGATCAGCAAGGTGGCGAGGACGATGATGCCATCCCATGCGTACGCCTTGATGTGCACCGGCATTTGGGTCCAATGGTGAATCAGTTCTTCCATGTCGTTCCCTTTTTATGTGTTGCGATGCGGACCTGCCTTCCCGCGATTGCTCGGCGGGCAGGCCGATGGTACCGTTCCCGCCGGCACGTTTCTTCCCCGGTTTCATCGCGATAACAAGTGCTTGTGATCGTATGGCCGGCTGATACGCCATTCGGGGCGGTATGGTCTGGCGGTCGTTTCAGTCCATCCGCTCTTTAGCTACGGAAAGGAGACCACATGAAGTTCAAGGTAATAGTTCTGTCCGCCGCCTGCTTCGCGGCGAATGCCGCACTGGCCGATACAACCGTCACGCTTCACGCGGTGGGCGCCGATGGCGTCGGCGCGAGCCTGGGTGAGGTGACGGTCACCGAGTCCGATTACGGCCTCGTGTTCACCCCCGCCCTGGAAGGCCTCGAGCCTGGGCTGCACGGCTTCCATGTGCATCAGAACCCCAGCTGCGAGCCGCAGGAAAAGGACGGCAAAATGGTGCCCGCGCTGGCCGCCGGTGGCCATTACGACCCCGAGAACACCGGCAAGCACGACTTCCCCTGGGGTGACGGTCATCTGGGCGACCTGCCCGGGTTGTACGTGGATGCCGAGGGCAACGCGACGAACCCCGTCCTGGCCCCCCGTTTGAAGATGGATGACTTGAACGGCCGGGCGCTGATGGTCCATGCCGGCGGTGACAATCACTCCGATCATCCCGCCCCGCTGGGCGGCGGTGGTGCCCGCGTGGCCTGCGGCGTCTTCGAGTAACACCCATCGGCCGCTGGGTGGTCTTTGCGCCATCCAGCGGCGATGTACCGAAACACCTCCCTCCGATTTGCAACGTTTCACGCGAATTTCACGCCGCTATACCAGCCGGTTGACGACCCTCACGTACGTTTAGCGACACATCTTCAGTCCTAGAGGTAGTCAACCCATGCAACACGACGATTTGGACCTGGCATATTCCGGTGCCGACCACGACTCATTGACTGTCTATCAGCACACGCTGAGCGACTTGCAGTGCTACATCGGCGACCCGGTCGCCGGTGCCGAGCAGGCGCGCACCGCCAGCCCGGCTTTTGTCATGGCGCACGTCCTGCACGGTTATCTGCACGCCCTGAGTACCGAGCCGGCAGCCATGCCGGTGGTCGAGGCCGACCACCGGCAGGCGTTGGAGCTGTCCGCCAACGACCGTGAGCGCGGGCATGTCGCGGCGCTCGGGCATCTGGCCAAGGGGCGTTGGCATGATGCGGGTCGTGCATTGGAAGACGTGGCCATCGCCTATCCGCGCGACGCACTGGCCCTGCAGATCGGGCATCAGATCGACTTCTTCACCGGCGAGTCGCGCATGTTGCGTGATCGCATCGCCCGCGCCCTGCCGGCCTGGTCGGCAAGCATGCCCGGCTACCATTCGGTGCTCGGTATGCACGCCTTCGGCTTGGAGGAGACCGGCAACTACGCCGCCGCCGAGGAAGCCGGACGGCGGGCGGCGGCATTGCAGCCACGCGACGGCTGGGCCCAGCATGCGGTGGCGCATGTGCTGGAGATGCAAGGCCGGCAGCGGGACGGTATCGCCTGGATGCGGGCCAACCCGGATGCCTGGTCGACGGGCAGCTTTTTCGCCGTGCACAACTGGTGGCATCTGGCGCTGTACCACCTGGACCTGAACGACATCGACCAGGTGCTGGCGGTGTTCGATGGGCCGATCTTCGGCACCCCTTCGGCCGTCGCCTTGGATATGGTCGATGCCAGCGCGCTGTTGTGGCGCCTGCATTTGCGTGGCGCGGACGTCGGTGATCGCTGGCAGGCGGTAGCCAGTGCCTGGGCACCGATGGCCGGCGGCGGCAACTACGCCTTCAACGATGCCCACGCGATGATGGCCTTCGTCGGCGCCGACCGGCCCGAACTGGCCGCCGAGGTGATCCAAGCCCAACAACGGGCGATGGCAGGCGGTGGCGACAATGCCATGTTCACCCGCGATGTCGGTGCGCCAGTGACCCAGGCTATTGCCG
Source organism: uncultured Candidatus Competibacteraceae bacterium (assembly GCA_965652545.1). Taxonomy (GTDB): domain Bacteria; phylum Pseudomonadota; class Gammaproteobacteria; order Competibacterales; family Competibacteraceae; genus CBFGWV01. The sequence continues at coordinate 40,430 of CBFGWV010000008.1, forward strand.
CGTTCGGTCAAGGCCGGTACGCGCAGGTAGTGGAGCTGTTGCGCCCGGTCCGCAACCGTGCCGGCCGCTTCGGCGGCAGCCATGCCCAGCGCGATCTGATCGACCTCACCTTGATCGAGGCCGCACACCGTGACGGACAGCGCGCACTCGTCCGTGCCCTGGCATCGGAACGGCGGGCCGTCAAACCCAGCGATGCCATGGCCGCGGCCTACCTGCGGGCCTAGGAGCCTGTCGGACTTCAGCGTCCGTAGCGAGGGGAGGTCGGTATCGAGGCAGATTTTTCGATCGTTTGCGTCAGAAGCCTGCGCTATCTGACAAAAGGGATCGGGAAATATGACCGATATCCGGCTTCCCGCAGTAGGACAGTCTCAAGTCCGACAGGCTCCTAGGCGCTCAGCCCGGTGCCGGATGCAGGTCGTCCGGCACCGGCAGCCCAGCCTTGGCCAGTCCGTCCAGCAGGAAGGCCAAATCGCGCGGCCGGCGTAAGGGGTTGACATGCGCAATCCAGCGGGCCGGCTCGTCGGCTGCCGGCTCGCGCCCGTAGGTGATCTTGCGCCGGAACACCTGGTGAAACGCCGCGAGGTGCCGCTGTGCCTCGTGCGGGTTGTCCAGGTGCGCATAGGCGGCACCGACCCAGGCATGAGCGTCGGTGGCCACGTGCGGTGCCTTGAGGCCCAACGTGATGGCCTCCTCGAGATGACGGGAGAACATCGCCGCGGCCGCGGCAAAGAGGAAATACCAGTCGTCGTGGTAGGGGTTAAGCCGCATGGCCAGCCGCGCCCGGTCCATGCCGCGCAGCGGCTCGCCCAGCAAGGCATCGGACAAGGCCAATTGAGCCAGCATGTCCGCGTCGTTGGGGTTGAGCGCTTCGGCCCGGTCCAGATGGCGGATAGCCCGCTCGTACTCGCGCCGGTAGAGCAGGATGCGCCCGAGCACGAAGTGGGTCATGTGGTCGTCGTCATCCAGCGCCAATCCCCGCTGGGCATGCTCGAACGCTTTGCATTCGTTCTCGTCCCAGCGGTTCCAGGCGATGCAACTCCATTCATTGAAATGCGTCAGCGACAGGCCTGAGTACGCGCGTGCGAACTCCGGATCCTTGTCCAGGGCGAGATGAAAGTAACGGCGGGCGTCCTCATGGCTCTCGGCCGTGCCCTGGCGCAGGCAGGCCAGTCCGCGCAGCCAGCAATCGTAGGTTTCCAGGCTCTCCAGCGGTTTGCGTACGGCCCGTTGCAGCCGGTCGTTGTCGATACGCACCGCCAACGCCGAGGCGACGCCGCGGGCGATGTCGTTCTGTACATCGAACAATGTCTCGGCGCCCACATCGTCGCGGTGCGACCATAGACACAGGCCGTTGGCCGAATCCACCACCTCGGCGGCAATGCGCAAGTGCCCGGGCCCGCGCCGCACGCTACCGGTCACCAGATAGCGGGCACCGAGATGGCGCCCCGCCTCGCCGGCCGAGCTGGCCATGGATGCGGCGGTGAACGAGGAGTGTGCCGCCACCACCCGCAGTGCGCGAAAACGGGACAGCTCGTGCACCAGGTCGGCACTGAAGCCACGCACCATCAGCTCATCGTCGGCGACGCCCGAAAGGTTGCTGAATGGCAGTATCGCCACCACCGGCGTATTGTCCGCATCGCCAGCTGCCCCCGACGATGCGGTCCATATCGTACGGCGCAAGGCCTCAGTGGTCGCCGAGGGCGGTACGCCCAGATGCGTGGCCAGGGCGCTCTTGCAGCGCTCGTACTCGCGTGCGGTGGCACCGAGGGCGCCATTGCGCAGGTACAGCCGCATCATCGCCTGGTAAGTGTGTTCATGGGTGGGGTCGATGTGGATGAGACGTTCGGCCAGCGCTTGCGCGGCGTCCATATCGGCGTGGGCGACGTGGTGATCGAGCAACCGGCCCAGGCCATCCAGCGCCAAGCGTTGCAGACGAGTGGCCTCGGCCTGCGCCCAATCGTCGAACGGCGTCTCGCCCGAAGAGAAGCCCGCGAGCAACCCGCCGCTATACACCCGGGCGGCGACTTCCAGTGCGGTGGGGTCGCCGGCGGCGAGTGCCTCAGTCAGTTCCACCGCATCCACACTGACCCGAGTCCTATCCAGGACTACGGTGTGCGCCGTGCTTTCGATCAGTCCCCGCCCGTCGTTGTCCAGGGTTCGACGCAGTTGTGACAATGCCTGGCGCAGACTGCCACGGGCCTGCTCCGCGGCGCTGCCGGGCCAGAGCAGGTCGGCCAGCCGTTCGCGCGCCACCGCTTGGCCGGGCGACAAAGCCAGCACGGCCAACACAGCAGCCGCCTTGCGCGTGGGCAGACTGATCGGCTGGCCGTCGTGGCTGATACTGAACCCGCCCAGTAAACCGATTCGCAGACAATGAGGGGACATGGAGCGGTCGACAGAGAAACCTATGCTTGAGCATAGCCGATCGTCTCGTGCGAGCGGCTTACTCCGCTTTGCCGTAGTCGATCACCACCAGGCGGTCCGTGCCCGACTCAGCCCCCCATGCCTCGCCTGTGCGCCCCAGCATCTGCCGGACGCCGGCCCCGTCGCGGTCGGAGGGGTAGCTTTCGAATGTTTCGCTGACCGGGTCGAAGCGCAGGATGGCATTGGCGCCGAAGTCCGTCAGCCACACCTGGTCGCGCTCGTCGACGTAGACGGCGTATGTCCGAGGCGCATCGCCGGGCAGGGGCCAGCTCTGCCAGCTTTCATCCGCCGGGTCGAATACACTGACCTGGCCTGAGATCCACTCACTGACCCAAATCCGCCCGCTGGAATCGGACCATACCCGACGGGCACCCTGGCCCGGCGTCGCCGGCTCAATGACCATGGCTTGGCCGGTATCGGTGTCGATCCGGGCAATATGGTTGCCGGCGAGGGAGGCGTAGTAGATCTCGCCATCGGGCGTTGCCGTAATACCGTATGGCCCGCGCCCGCGTGGCGCATCCCAGACATCCAGCTCGCCGCTGTCCGGGTCGAGCCGGCCGTAGATGCCGCTTTGCCCGGTAAACCACAATGTTCCGTCGCCATCGAAGGCGGCGGTATGCAGATTGGTGTAGCCGCTGTCCTCGGGCAGGGGGTACACCGCGACATCCTCAGTGTCGGTAGTGACTTTGACGATGGCATTGAGCCCGCCGTCAGTGACCCAGGCGTGGCCGTCGGGACCGACGATCACACCGTGAGGGGCCGACCCTTCGCCCAGTGGGATCTGCCGAAACTCGCCGGTCTGGGGATACAAACGCCCGAGGGCGCCCTGGCCTTGGGCGGTGTACCACACGCTGCCGTGGACCGCCGGCGCCACATCGTGGGGCCGCGCGCCGTCGGCAACCGGGTAATAGCGCACCTCATCCGCGACGGCGACGCCAAGTCCGGCGACTACGCCCAGAACCAACCCGATCACCTTTTGCATCGTGCCCCTCCTGCTGTCGTGTGGCCTCGTGCCTTTGAGCATAGGGGTGACCGGGTGTTCCGCGAATCCACAGGATCAGGTCATGGCGGTGAAATGCCGAATGTCACCAGAACGCCCTTGTGATCGGATGGCCAGACCGCATCCGGCGTGAAGAACGTATCCTGCGAGTTTTCCTCGACGCGTTGATTCCTGACAATGGATGTGGAAGGGCCGATGACAATGCCCTCATCCACGACCAAACGCGGGTCGGGATGGTAAAAGACGAAATCGATCCGGTCCCGTTCATCCGCATTCGGTGCCCAGGTGAGTTGGCTCGGGCTTTTTTGCGCATTATCGGAAGGCCAGGTGAAACCGGGATGCGTTACGGGATTGGGATGCAGTACCCGATACGCATCCAAATACCCGGCATCGTCAAGAAGCGTGGTGCTCGTCCATGGCACGATAGACCCATTGTGATCGAAAAGCTCGGCAGTCGCAGCCGTCCAATCGAGATGGGAGGGCTCATTGAAGTCACCGGCCATGATGACGATGCGCCCATTCTGCCGCTCGATCAGGGCGTCGTTGACGAATTGGGCGATCGCGCCGGGACGCCCGGATGCGTCGTTGACCTGCAGAATGAGATCCACATCGACAATGGGTCCGGAGGGGATTTCATTCCAGCCGTACTGGTACGTCGGTGTCGGTGCGGTTGCCCCGCCGCCGTACCCGCGGGGTAAGTAACAGGCGTAGTTTGTGTAGTCCAGATGCCCTGCGTACACGGCAATCTCGACACCGTTGACCGCGATAATGGCTTTGGAAAAACTTCCCAGTGTGGCGCTTGAAATAATCGGGTAACGGGAGATGATGGCAGTGTCATTTCCCGACTTGAAGGAGTGATACTGGAGTCCTCTGGATTGAAGTGAGCTGAGCACCCGGCTATGGAGATTCTGGTTGTTGTAATTGCGTACTTCGCTCATTGTTATGACGTCTGAATTCGTCTGCACAACAGTGTCTATGATGCCGTCATATCCTCCAGAAACTGACGTTCCTTCTTGCCAGATGTTGAACTGCATTAACCTGATATGCGACGGATTTTCGGTACTGGAGACGTTGAAAAAAACAGGCAGTGAAAGCCATGTGTACTGGTCGTTTGCCAAAAGGAATGCTGCGTATTTTCCGGGTGGGAAGCCTGCCAGTGAGAAGTCGGTTTCGCCTGCGCTGGCAGGGGTATAGCGCCATGCGGTAGATGCATTGGTTTGCGAAAAAGCCCAAGGCCCGTCGCTTTGATTCTGCCCATCGGCTCCCGGTCCGTCGAGGTAGCGCCAGATGCCGATCCAGTTGGTGGGCGAAGGGCTTATGTCACCATACTGAAAGCGAATGGTTTCCGCGGTCGAGTAGGTGGCTTTGCCTGTTATCAGAAAGCCGGGCTCGGATGGTGGGGTGGACGATGGCGCAACCGCGAAAAACACGGGGTCAGCCAGCCAAGTGTACTGGTCATTGGCCAGAAGAAAAGCGACATGACGCCCATGTGGCAGGTTTGCGCTATTGAACGCCAATGATCCACTGCTGACGTTGCCGACATATTGCCAGGTGATGGAGCCCGCACCACCGTTGTGGACCTGATTCCAGGGGCCTTGGCGGAGGCCGTTGTCAGGGTACGACCAAATGCCTACCCAGTGGGTAGCACTCGGGCTTTGTATCCCGGCGACGTTCGCGACGATACTCTCCCCTGGCGAGTAAACGGATTTGTTCAGGGAAAACGTGGTTGCCGCCTGCAGTGAAAGTGGTAGCGTTGTCGCGACAACCAGCAAGATCAGTACGACGGCGGGGTGAACCATCCGCCTGCGAGGTCCGAGCGGCTCTGTCATGGTGGTGCCTTCCTTTGTTATGGTTTTGAGTTGTTTGAATAGCTCGCACTTCGATGGTGCGATGCGGTATTTATACGCACATCCATGTGACGTTGTTCATCTGATCCCAGATAAGAAAATAGTATGTCATGGCGCGGTCGTTTTGCTGTTATCGACGGTTTATGTCCTGCATGCGAACATGCTTTTGTTGTTGCCCGGCCGTGCAATGTTTGTACTTAGCGTAAAAAAACAATCGTTACGGCTTTTCCGTTGCGGTATGATTGGTAAGGTTTTCCTGGAAAATGCACGCAAGCGATATGCACTCTGCTCGTGATGGTAAAGAACTCGAACCCCGCAAGGTCAGGCCCGCAAACTCTCCGGCCTTGAAGGGCTTATTGTTCGATAAGGACGGGACATTGCTCGATTATGCTGCAAGCTGGTCGTCGATTAATCGACTGGCGGCGGCGCGGGCGGCCGGGGACGACCCGGACAAGGCCGCGGAGCTGTTGCGATTAGCCGGCGCCTGCCCTGACTCGGGCAATGCCAAGGCGGACAGTCTGCTGGCCGCTGCCAATACGGCAGAAATAGCCGCGGCCTGGGTGGAGGCTGGCAGCCCCTGGGATCACGCCACGCTGGTGTCGATTCTCGATACGATCTTCCAGTCTGGTGTAGCCAATGCCGTGGCGGTTACCGATCTGGATCATTTCTTCTCCCGGCTCAAGGCCCGCGGGTTGAAATTGGGTATTGCCAGCAGCGACAGCGAGACGGCCATCGCGGCCATGGTCGAGCGCTTCGGTATCGGCCAGTACATTGACTTCATTGCCGGCTACGACAGTGGCCACGGTGCAAAACCCGGCCCGGGCATGATGCTCGCGTTCTGCCGGGCCACCGGTTTGCAGCCCCATACCGTGGCGGTTGTCGGAGATAACGGCCACGATGTCGAAATGGGCAAGTCCGCCGGTGCTGCGCTTACGGTCGGAGTACTGACCGGCACCGGTACGGTGGACTCCCTTGCCGCTGCGGACTTGTGCCTCAATAGTATCGAGACGTTGGAATCGGTTCTGTTCGAGTAATCCGCCGTGTCTCCGGCGCCACGGCGGGTCGTCCGTGGCGCGGTTCGCCCTGTTATTTCGTCTTCCAGTTTTGGAACCGCTGCTCCAACGCTGCGCCGTTGGTGTTCCAGAAATTGACATTGGTCAGCAGGGCGTTCTTGATGTTCTGCGGCGCTGTGGGCATGTTCTTCAGCAAACCCGGTTCGATCAAGCTCACGGCCTTGAGATTGACCGGACCGTACGGCCGGCGTTCGGGGAATTTGGCGATGACCTCGGGTGTCATGGCAAAGTTGATGAAATCGTAGGCCGAGTCGATATTGGGCGAGCCCTTGCGGATGACCCAGAAATCCATTGTGTAAATGATGTTGTGCCAAAGAACCTCCACGGGTTCGCCCTTCATCTGGGCACGAACGGATGCACCGCTGTTGCCGGTCATCATGACCACCTCACCCTCGGTGAGCAGGTTGGTCGGCGTGCTGCCCTCATCCCACCAGACGATGTCCGGCTTGATCTGATCGAGCTTGGCAAAGGCCCGGTCGACACCCGCTGGCGTTGCCAATGTGGTGTACACGTCGGTCACGGCGACACCGTCGGCCATGAGGGCGATTTCCAGCAACCACTGCACCTGGTCGCGCAGACCGCGCTTGCCGGGGATGGTGTCGGTGCTCCAGAGGTCCGACCAGGACACCGGCGCGCGTGCGACGGTCTGCGGGTTGTAGACCAGCACGAATGACCAGACGATGAAGCCGACGCCGCAGTCCTGTATACCTGTGGGCAAAAAGTCGTTCCGGTCCCGGATGCGGTTCCAGTCGATGCGCTCCCACAGGCCTTCCTCGCAGCCGCGTTGGACGTCCGAGAACTCGACGTCGACCACATCCCAGGGCTTGCCGGCATTCAAGGCATCGCGAATCTCGCCCATGGTGCCGCCGAAGGTGTCCTCCTGGTAGGCGGTATTCGTCGTCTCGGCAAATGGAGCGAAGAACACCTCCCGCTGCGCCTCCTGGTAACCGCCGCCCCAGGAAACGAACGTCATCGGTTGCCGCGGAGCGGACGTGGCCGGCTGCACCGGCGCCGGTGCACCCGGCGGTGTGCTGGGTGCTGTGGCGACACGCACCGTGGGTGCCGGCGCGGCAACAGGGGCGGGCGTGCCAACCACCGACGGCGTTGCCGCTTGGGCGCGATAGGGCGCAGCGGGTGGCCGGTCATCGCCGAACCACGATTGGGTGCCCAGCATCAGGACGGCGATCAACACCAGGTTGCCGGCGCAGGCCAGTGTAATGGTCAGGATACGTTTCATTGCGGCGCTTCTCTGTGGCGTCATGGACGCACCGGGCCATTGCGTTATCCATCGCCCGGTGCGTCCATTGGTTCAGCCGTTAGGAGCCTGTCGGACTTGAGGCTGTCCTACTGCGGGAAGCCGGATATCGGTCATATTTCCCGATCCTTTTTGTCAGATAGCTACCGCTATCTTCCGCAAACGATCGAAAAATCTGCCTCGCTACCGACTCCCCTCGCTACGGACGCTCAAGTCAGACAGCCTCCCAGGGCTGTCGTCGGCCGGCGCATACCTCACCGGCCCATGCTTGGGTTCAATCAGCGAATCAGTGCCACGCCCCTCACCCCGGCCAGACGCAGGATGAGTTTGGCCAGCAGTAACATGCCCACGACCACTGCCATGATGCAGGCGGAGAACGCCGCGGCCTGATTCACCGCGCCACGGTCGGTCAGTTGCAGCACCGAGACGGCCGCAACCTGCGTGGACGGCGTGACCATGAAGATCACCGCTGAGAGCGTGACCATGGCGCGCATGAACAAGAACACCGCCACCCCCAGCAAGGTCGGCCAGACCAGCGGCAGGGTGACCCGCCAGAGGGTGCGCAACAGGCCGGCGCCCAGGACGGTGGAGGCCTCGTCGAAGGTGTGGCTGATCTGCTTGAGGCTGGTCGAGCTGATCAGGAAGGCCTGTGCGTGCATGTAGTACACGTTGAGCAGGGCGATGATCAGCAGCGTGCCGTAGAGCACGTTCAACGGGTTGTTCGGGTCGTTGAACGCCAGAATGTAACCCAGGCCAAGCACCATGCCTGGGACGGCCGAGGACAGGATCGACAGGAACGTCAGCGGGCCGGTCAGCGCGTTGCGCAGTTTGTGCACGACGATGGCCGCCAGCGCGGTGATGATCACCCCCAGGGCGGCGGTCAGAAAGCCTACGGTGATGCTGTTCCACAACGGCCCGATGCCGTTCTGCACATCGAAATTGTAGTGGCGCAGGGTCAAGCTCATGTTGTACGGCCACAGGCGCACGAAACTGGCGAAGACAACGATGCCGACCACCGACAGAAAGACCAGCGCGACCCCCCAGGCATACACGCTGAACGCCAGGTCGCGGCGCGGCTTTCGGTGTATCACCAGCGGGCGGGAGTGCGCGCTCACCAGGTCGAACTGACGCCGGGTCAGGCGCTTTTCGATGAGCTTGGCGATGGCCGCCGGCACCAGCAAGACCACGCCGATGACCGCGCCCAGCTCGAACTGCGCCTGGCCGATGACCTGGTTGTAGACCTCCGTCGCCAGCACGTTGAAGTCGCCACCGATCACCATGGGGTTGCCGAAGTCGGTCATCACCAGCGTGAACACGACGAAGCAGGCCGCGGCGATACCGTAGCGGGTGGAGGGCAGCGTGATGGTGCGGAAGCTGCGCCAGGCGTTGGCGCCGAGCATCTCGGCCGACTCGTACAAGCGCGAATCGGCCACCGCCAGCGCCGCCGACAGAATCAGCAGCGCGTAGGGGAAGGCGAACAGCAGGTTGGCGATGGCCACACCCCAGTAGCCGTAGATCTCGATCTCCCAGCCAAACGTGCGATTGAGCAAGCCGTTGCGGCCCAACAGCAGGAGCAGCCCTTGGCCCTGCACCAGGGACGGGGCGAACAAGGGCATCAGCGCGATAAAGCGAAGCACCGGCTTGAACGGGATCGCCGTGCGCTGTAGCGCATAGGCGTAACCGTAGGCCAGCGACACCGCCAGCGCGGTGGAGGCGGTGGACATCAGCACGCTGTTGCGTACCAGCTCCCAGAAGCGAGTCGTGCCGAATGTCGCGATATAGTTGGCCCAGCCCAGGCCGTCGCCGGTCTGCACGCTGCGGCTGAGAATCGTGTACAGCGGATAGACCAGGAACACCAGCAGCGGCACTGCGACCGCGAGGGTCAGTGCCCAGCGCGTGACGACCTCGAAGTCGCGCGCCGGCGGCTCCACCGCCGCGGTTTGCGTGGCCACCTGGGCGCTCATCAGACCGCTCAGCCAGCGCATGATGTGTCTCCCGCCCGGTTGCGTCCGGGCCGTGCGCACAGCGCGGCCATCAGTGGAGCACCTTCAGCGCTGGGGCGGGCAGGCGTAGCCCCACGCGCTCGTTCAGTGCGGGGACCGGGGTTGCACCGTGGACTTCGGCCATCAGCCGGTGGCTGCCATCGGCGGTGGCCACGACGATGCGTGAAAGATTGCCCAGGTACACGACCTCGGCCACATTGCCGGTGACCAGGTTGTCGCCGCCGGCGGCCGGGTCGGTCAGGGTGATCGCCTCCGGCCGTATCGCCAGCAGGCGGGGTTGTTCGGACTGACCGGCCGCGACGGTCAGCGGCGCGCCGGCGAAGCGCACGCCGCCATCGCTGGCGCAGGTAACATCCAGGACGTTCATGCGGCCGATGAACTCGGCCACGAAGCGGGTGGCCGGCGACTCGTACAAGCCCGTCGGCGTACCGATCTGCTCGATGGCACCGCCGCGCATCACCACGATGCGGTCGGCCATCGTCAGGGCCTCATCCTGGTCGTGCGTGACCATGATGGTGGTGATGCCCAAGCGGCGCTGCACGTCGCGGATCTCGAAGCGCAGATCCTCGCGCACCTTGGCATCCAGGGCGGACAGGGGTTCGTCCAACAGCAGCACCGCCGGGTCCGGCGCCAGGGCGCGGGCCAGCGCAATGCGCTGCTGCTGCCCGCCCGAGAGTTGGGCGGGCAGCTTGTGCGCCTGGTCGGCCAGATGAACCAGCTTCAACATCGCCTCCACCCGCGGGCCGATCTCGGCCTTGGGGCGGCGCCTGCATTCCAAGCCGTAAGCCACGTTGCGCGCGGCGCTTAAGTTTGGAAACAGCGAGTACGATTGGAAGACCACGCCGAAATTGCGTTGCCGGGCCGGAACCTGGGCAAGGTCGGTGTCGCCCAGGCGCACCTCGCCCGAGTCCGCCAGTTCCAGCCCCGCGATCACGCGCAGCAGTGTGGTCTTGCCGCAGCCGGAGGGCCCGAGGAAGCAGACGAATTCACCGGATTCGATATCCAGCGACACCCGCTTCAAAGCCTCGATACCCCCGAAGCGCTTGACGATGTCAGAGAGGCTCAGCTTCACGACGATCGATCCCCCGACTTTAGCGTTCGAAACGCTTTTGCCATTCGGCGATCACCGGCTCCTTGTCGGCCGCCGACTTGACGAAGTCCATGTCGTACATGACCGAGCCGATGTCGGCGGGCAGGCCGGCTTTGACGAACTTCTCGGGCATGTCGCCGCCGGGGATGGTGACGATTTCCTTCCAGTTGTAATACTCGTTGGCCGCCGAGGTGCTCACGGTCCAGTCGAGGAAGCGCTTGGCGGCGTCCTTGTTCTTGGACGAAGCCATCAGGGCGTTGGCCTCCAGCTCGCTGCCGGCGCCTTCCGCGGGGATGACCATGGTGATCGGGTAGCCCTCGTCGATGTTCTTGATCGCGCGCAGGGCGAACGAGGCGCCGATGGCGAACTCGCCGGCGCTGGCGGCGTTGCATGGCTTGGAGCCGGACTTGATGTACTGGGCGATGTTCTTGTCCAACTCGGTCAGGTAGGCCCAGCCGGCCTCCTCACCCATCATCTGCAGGATCGATTCGATCTGGATGTAGCCGGTGCCGGAGCTCGCCGGGTTGGGCATGACGATCTCGCCCTTGTACACCGGGTCGGTCAGATCGGCCCAGGAGGTGGGCATGGGCAGGTTCTTCTCAGCCAGACGCTCATTGTTCACGCACAGGGCGGCCATGTAGCCGGTGACGGCGAACCAGTGACCGTCCGCGTCGCGGAAGCGCGCCGGTACGGCGTCGATGCCCTGGGGCGCGTAGGCCTCAGTCATCGCGATGATGCGCGGGTCGACCATGCTGGTGACCGCCCAGCCCCAGATGACATCGTGCTGCGGGTTGGCCGCCTCGGCCAGGATGCGGGCACCCAGATCGCCGGTGGACAGGCGCAGGACATTGACCTCCAGGTCCGGCAGGTCCTTCTTGGCCGCATCGAGGAAGGCGGCCAGCTCATCCTCTTCATAGGAGGTGTAGACGGTAATCGTATCGGCCAGCACGGCGGTGCTGCAGAGCATGAGCCCGGCAGCGGCAAGCAGAGAGTTCAGGCGACGCATGGACGGATCTCCTCGTGTATTCCCCAGGTGTGATTTTTTATCAAATGTTGGATTAACAACATTTGTAGTAAATCATGGACACAGTTCATACATTTGGCAAGTGCGGTGAAGCGACGTTACTGGGCGATCCGACGGTTGGTGCAGAAACCGGGGCG
>CBFGWV010000009.1:0-51887 GCA_965652545.1 uncultured Candidatus Competibacteraceae bacterium
TCAAGGTTGATTTTTCGCATCCGGCCACCATGTACGGCATCAATCGAACCGTTGCCGAATAAGGGACACCCGCGATGCGGATGGACAAGCTCACCAGCAAATTCCAGATGGCCCTGGCCGAGGCGCAGAGCCTGGCCGTGGGCCGCGATCATCAATTCATAGAACCGGTGCACCTCATGGTCGCCTTGCTGGATCAGCAAGGCGGCACTGTGCGGCCGTTGCTGACCCAGGCAGACGTCAACGTCAACCTGTTGCGATCCCAATTGGGCGAAGCGCTGGAGCGCATGCCACAGGTCCAGGGGCATGGCGGGGATGTGCAGGTGTCGCAAGCCTTGGGACGCCTGCTCAACATGACCGACAAGCTGGCGCAGGATCGCAGGGATGCCTACATCTCGTCCGAGTTGTTCGTGCTTGCGGCGGTCGAGGAGAAGGGCCAACTCGGTGACATCCTGCGCAAAGCCGGTGCCAGCAAGTCACTGACCGAGCAAGCCATCGAAAAGGTCCGCGGCGGGCAAAAAGTCGACGACCCCAACGCCGAGGATGCGCGCCAGGCCCTGGAGAAATTCACCATCGACCTCACCGAGCGTGCCGAGCAGGGCAAGCTCGACCCGGTGATCGGCCGTGACGACGAGATCCGCCGCACCATTCAGGTGCTCTCGCGCCGTACCAAGAACAACCCCGTGCTTATCGGCGAGCCCGGTGTGGGCAAGACGGCCATCGTGGAAGGCCTGGCCCAGCGCATCATCAATGGCGAGGTGCCCGAAGGCCTGAAAGACAAGCGTCTGCTGTCCCTGGACATGGGGGCGCTAATCGCCGGGGCGAAGTTCCGCGGTGAGTTCGAAGAGCGGCTCAAAGGCGTGCTCAATGACATCGCCAAGTCGCAGGGCAATGTCATCCTGTTCGTCGATGAGCTGCACACCATGGTCGGTGCCGGCAAGGCGGAAGGGTCGATGGACGCTGGCAACATGCTCAAGCCTGCCTTGGCCCGAGGCGAATTGCACTGCATCGGCGCCACCACCCTGGATGAGTACCGCAAGTACGTGGAGAAGGATGCTGCCCTGGAGCGTCGCTTCCAGAAGGTGCTGGTCGAGGAGCCCACCGTCGAGGACACCATCGCGATCCTGCGTGGGCTCAAGGAACGTTACGAGGTCCACCACGGGGTGGACATTACCGACCCTGCCATCGTCGCCGCGGCCACGCTGTCACACCGCTACATCGCCGACCGTCAGTTGCCGGACAAGGCCATCGACCTCATCGACGAGGCGGCCAGCCGCATTCGTATGGAGATGGACTCCAAGCCGGAGGAAATGGACAAGCTCGATCGCCGTCTCATCCAGCTCAAGATCGAGCGCGAGGCGATGAAGAAGGAAACCGACGAGGCCTCGCGCAAGCGCCTGACGGCGCTGGACGGCGAGGTTGCCCGGCTGGAGAAGGAGTACTCCGACCTGGAAGAGGTTTGGAAAGCCGAGAAGGCCAGTCTGCAGGGCGCCGCCCACGTCAAAGAAGAGCTCGAGCGCGCGCGGTTGGAGCTTGAGACCGCACGCCGTGCCGGCGATCTCACCCGCATGTCCGAGCTGCAGTACGGGCGTATCCCCGAGCTGGAAAAACAGCTGTCGCAGGCACAGGCGGCCGAGACCGTCGAACATCACCTGCTGCGCAACAAGGTGACGGACGAGGAGATCGCCGAGGTCGTCTCCAAGTGGACCGGTATCCCGGTGTCCAAGATGCTCGAGGGTGAGCGCGAGAAACTGCTGCGCATGGAGGACGGGTTGCATCAACGCGTCGTCGGACAGGACGAGGCGGTCACCGCAGTGGCCGATGCCATTCGCCGCTCGCGCTCGGGGTTGTCCGACCCCAATCGCCCGGTGGGCTCTTTCCTGTTCCTCGGCCCCACCGGTGTGGGCAAGACCGAGCTGTGCAAGGCGCTTGCGGCATTCTTGTTCGACACCGACGAGGCCATGGTGCGTATCGACATGTCCGAGTTCATGGAGAAGCACTCCGTGGCGCGGCTGATCGGCGCACCGCCGGGTTACGTCGGCTATGAGGAGGGCGGCTATCTCACCGAGGCGGTGCGCCGTAAACCGTATTCGGTGATCCTGCTCGATGAAGTGGAAAAGGCCCATCCCGATGTGTTCAATGTGCTGCTGCAGGTGCTCGATGATGGCCGCCTGACCGACGGCCAGGGGCGCACCGTGGATTTCCGCAACGCGGTGGTGGTGATGACTTCCAACCTCGGTTCGCAATTGATCCAGGAGAAGTTCCAGTCCGACGGTGTCCGCATGGATGAGGAGACCGAGAACCTCCTGGACGAGGCCCGCTATCAATCCATCAAGAGCATGCTGATGGATGTGGTGGCCCAGCACTTCCGACCCGAGTTCGTGAACCGGATCGACGATGTGGTGGTCTTCCATCCTTTGGGGCGCTCGCAGATCCGCTCGATCGCCGATATTCAGATCGCCCATTTGCGCAAGCGGCTGGCCGATCGCGACATGGCGCTGGAGCTCACCGACGAGGCGCTGGATCGCCTCGGTGAGGCGGGCTTCGACCCGGTCTATGGCGCGCGGCCGTTGAAGCGGGCCATTCAGACGCAGTTGGAGAATCCGCTGGCCAAGCGCATCCTTGCCGGCGAATTCGGTCCGGGCGATACCATCGCGGTGGATGGGCAGCTCCGGTTCAGCAAACACAGCTCAGAACGATAAAGGATGACGTCTCTATGAAGCGCAAGGTACGCAAAGCGGTCTTCCCCGTCGCCGGTCTTGGCACCCGATTCCTGCCGGCGACCAAGGCCAGCCCCAAGGAAATGCTGCCCATCGTGGACAAGCCGCTGATCCAATATGCGGTTGAAGAAGCCGTGGCCGCTGGCGTCGAAACGCTCATCTTCATCATCGGACGGACCAAGAACGCGATCGCCGATCACTTCGACAAGGCCTACGAGTTGGAAGTCGAGCTGGAGGCGCGCGGCAAGGAAGACTTGCTAAAGGTCGTGCGCGGCATCGTCCCGGCACACGTGGACTGCGTATACATCCGCCAGGCCGAGGCGCTGGGGCTCGGGCACGCCGTGCTGTGTGCGAAATCGGTCGTCGGCGAGGAGCCTTGCGCTGTGCTCCTGGCCGATGACCTCATCGACGCCCCGGAAGAGGGCGCCATCGCACAGATGTGCCGGCACTTCGACAAGTATCAATGCACCATTCTCGGCGTCGAGCAGGTGCCCAAGAACGAAACCAACCGCTACGGCATCGTCACCCCGCTGCCATTCGCCAAGGAGCTGTCCAATGTCGACAGCATCGTGGAAAAGCCCAAGCCCGAGAATGCCCCGTCGAATCTCGCGGTGGTCGGGCGTTACATCCTCACCCCGCGTATCTTCGAACTGCTCGAATCCACCCCGCGGGGCGCCGGCAACGAGATCCAGCTCACCGACGCCATCGCAGCCATGCTGCAGGACGAGCAGGTCCTGGCCTACGAGTTCACCGGGCGTCGGTTCGACTGCGGCAACAAACTGGGCTATCTGGCCGCCACGGTGGAGTACGGGATGAAACACCCCGAATTGGGTGCCGAGTTCCGCGACTACCTCAAGGCGCTCATGGGCAATGGTGAGAACCCCGCTCCGCCGAGCATGTGATGGGGGACTCGACCATCGTGGACGATCGTGTCGTGAGCCTTGTCGAGAACCGCACGTTCGATGAGCTGGCCGCGGGCGACCAGGCCTCCGTCACGCGCACGCTCAGCCGCCGCGACCTCGACCTGTTTGCTGTGCTGTCGGGGGACTTCAACCCCACGCATACGGACGATGCCTACGCCGCCGGACAGGCCCAGGCCCTGGTCGGGCACAGCTTGTGGGGTGCGGCGCTGGTCTCGGGTCTGTTGGGCAGCGAGCTGCCCGGTGCGGGGACGGTCTATCGCGAGCAAGCCTTCACGTTTCACAACCCGGTTTTGCTCGGTGATCGGCTGACGGTGACGGTCACCGTCACGGAGAAGCAGGCCCAACACGCCCAGGTGCGCTTCGCCTGTGAGGGCATCAACCAACACGGCGAGTTGGTATTCACCGGTGAGGCACTGGTCGTGGCGCCGCGGGAGAAGGTCTCCCGCCCACGCAGCGTGCCGCCGGCTGCGCATTTTCATGAGCATGGCGCCCGCCATCGCAAGCTGGTGGCGGAGGCCGCGGCCTTGCCCCCTTTGACCATGGCGGTCGTTCATCCGGTGGATCAGCTCAGCCTGCAAGGGGCGCTGGCCGCCGCCGCGGCGGATCTGGTCCGTGTGCTGTTGGTGGGGCCCCGGGCGCGGATCGAGGCTGCGGCCAGTGCCGCCGGTGTGAGCCTGGAGGGCATTGAGATCATCGATGTGCCGCACAGCCATGCGGCGGCTGAAGCCGCCGTCCGTCTGGTGCACGAGGGGCGGGCGCAGCTGCTGATGAAGGGCAGCCTGCACACGGACGAGTTGATGGCCGAGGTGGTCAAGAAGATCGGCGGTCTGCGCACGGAGCGGCGGATCAGCCATGCCTTCATCATGGATGTGCCCACCTACCCCAAACCGCTGATCATTACCGATGCGGCCATCAACATTCAGCCCTCGCTGGAGGAGAAGGCCGACATCGTTCAGAACGCCATCGATCTGGCCCGGGCGCTGGGCGTCGAGGTGCCGAAGGTGGCACTGCTTTCGGCGGTAGAGACCGTCACGCCAAAGCTGCCGGCGACCATGGAGGCCGCCGCGCTGTGCAAGATGGCTGAGCGGGGGCAGATCACCGGCGGCATTCTCGACGGGCCCTTGGCCTTCGATAACGCCATCTCGCGAGTGGCGGCGGACACCAAAGGCATCGTCTCGGTAGTCAGCGGCGATGTGGACATCCTCGTGGTCCCGGATCTGGAAGCCGGCAACATGCTCGCCAAGCAACTGGAGTACCTGGCGGATGCCGCCTCGGCTGGGGTGGTGCTCGGCGCTCGCGTGCCCATCGTGCTGACCTCGCGTGCCGACGGGGTGCAGTCGCGGCTGGCCTCCTGCGCGATCGCCGTGCGCATGGCCGCCGCCCGGCTGCAACCGGTGTAATGGGCGCGATACTCGTCATCAATGCCGGGTCGTCCAGCGTCAAGTTCGCGATCTATCTCGATACCTTGGCCTGCCGCTACCGCGGGGCGCTGAGCGAGGTGACCGGCGCCGACGGCCGGTTTCGCGTCAGCAGCGGCGACGGCGAGCTGATCGAGGAGCGCCGCTTCGCCGGGAGCCCGGACCAAGGCCACCACCGCGCCCTGGCCATGTTGCTGGAGTGGATCGCCCACTCCGATTTGCCGGCGCTGTCCGCCGTAGGGCACCGGGTCGTCCACGGCGGCACGCGATTCGCCGAGCCCAGGTGGGTCGACGCCGAGCTGATGACCGAACTGAAAGCCTTGGTCCCCCTGGCGCCCTTGCATCAGCCGTGGAATCTGGCCGGTATCGACGCGGTGTCGGCGTTCGACGCCTCGTTGCCCCAGGTAGCCTGCTTCGATACGGCCTTCCATCGCAGCCAGCCCGAGGTGGCCCAGGCCTTCGCCTTGCCGCCGGAGGTCACCGCTTATGGCATCCGTCGCTATGGCTTCCACGGCCTGTCCTACGAATACATCGCCGGTCGGCTTCAGAGTGAACTCGCTGACGGCGGTGGGCGGACGGTGGCGGCCCATCTGGGCAACGGCGCCAGTCTTTGCGCCATGCGCGAGGGGCGCAGTGTGGCCACGACCATGGGGTTTACCGCCTTGGACGGTCTGCCCATGGGTACCCGCTGCGGTGATCTGGACCCGGGTGTCGTGCTTTACCTCATTCAGCAACGGGGCTGGTCGGTGGACGCGGTGGCCGAGCTGTTGTACACCCGCAGCGGCCTCAAAGGCGTCTCCGGGCTCAGTCACGACATGCGGGTGCTTCTGCACAGCGATGCGCCGGCGGCGAAGGCCGCCGTCGACCTATTCGTCTACCGCATCGGCCGCGAACTGGGCTCGCTGGCCGCTGCTCTGGGCGGGCTGGATACGCTGGTGTTCACCGCCGGCATCGGCGAGCACGCCGCACCGGTGCGCCAGGCGGTCTGCGAGGGGGCCGCGTGGTTGGGTGTGTCTATCGACATGGCCGCCAACCGCGCCCACGCGACCCGCATCGACCGCACGGGCAGTCGGGTGCGTGTGCTGGTGTTGCCGACCGACGAGGAACTTGTCGTGGCGCGTCACGTCACTACGATGCCGGCGTGCACATAGCTGCCCCCCGGTCGTGACGCTGCGGGTTAGTCGATTACCAGCCGCTTGCGCGCTGGTAATGGGTGCGGCTTTGTCCCGTGCCTCAAACTACGGCAGAATCGCCGCTTTGAACGCACAACGGGCCTGATATGGCGCACAAGGGCATCATCCTCGCCGGGGGCTCCGGCACCCGGTTGCACCCGCTGACGCTGGCCGTCAGCAAGCAGCTCATGCCCGTGTATGACAAACCCATGATTTATTACCCGCTGAGCACGCTGATGCTCGCCGGGTTGCGGGATATCCTCATCATCACGACGCCGCGCGACCTGCCGGCGTTTCAGGCGTTGCTGGGCGATGGCAGCCATTTGGGCTTGAACCTGTCCTATGCCGAGCAGCCCTCGCCCGACGGGCTTGCGCAGGCCTTCCTCATCGGCGAGTCGTTCATCGGCAACGACCCGGTGGCCTTGATCCTGGGCGATAACATTTTCTACGGCCACGGCCTGCCGGAGCTGCTCAACCGTGCCGCCCTGCGAACGGTCGGTGCTACCGTGTTCGGGTACTACGTGTCAGACCCCCAGCGCTACGGCGTCGTCAGCTTCGATGCCCAGGGCCGTGCCCAGAGCATCGAAGAAAAGCCGGCCAACCCGCGCTCGAACTACGCGGTCACCGGCTTGTACTTTTATGACAACACCGTGGTTGACGTGGCCCGCGCCGTGAAGCCCTCGCCGCGCGGCGAGCTCGAGATCACCGACGTCAACAACGCCTACCTGCGTGACGGACTGCTGTCGGTCGAGCTCATGGGACGTGGCTACGCCTGGCTGGACACCGGCACGCACGAGTCGCTGCTGGCGGCGGCCAATTTCATTGAGGTGGTCGAGCAGCGCCAGGGGCTGAAGGTGAGCTGCCCGGAAGAGATCGCCTACCACATGGGCTACATCGACGCCGAGCAGTTGCGGGCCCTGGCCTCACCGCTGGTGAAAAACGGCTACGGCCAATACCTGCTGGAAACCATCGATCGCGGAGTCGACTTGTGAAGATCATCGAGACGCCGCTGCCCGGCGTGCTGTTGTTCGAGCCCACCGTCTATGGCGACGAGCGCGGGTTCTTCCTCGAAACCGGGCGCACCACCTGGTTGGCCGAGGCCCAACTGCCGCCTTTCGTGCAGGACAACCACAGCCGCTCCCGCCACGGTGTGCTGCGCGGCCTGCATTTCCAGTTGGTGCAGCCCCAGGGCAAGCTGGTCCGGGTGGCCCGCGGCAAGGTCTACGATGTCGCCGTGGATGTGCGTGCCGGATCGCCCAATTTCGGTCAGTGGTTCGGTGTGGAGCTGGACGACGTCGCCCACCGGCAGTTGTACGTGCCGCCGGGTTTTGCCCACGGCTTCTGTGTGTTGTCGGATGTGGCGGACTTCATTTATCGATGCACCGATTATTACCACCCCCAATCCGAGCGCGGGGTGCTGTGGAACGACCCGGCAATCGGCATCGACTGGCCGTTACAGGAGCCGCTGTTGTCGGCGAAAGACGCCGACAACCCGCCGCTGGCCGATTTGCGGCCTGCCGACCTGCCCGTCTACCCGGCGGGCCTGTGACCGTGCGTGTCCTGATAACCGGCTGCGGTGGGCAGGTGGGGCGCGATGTCGTCGCCCTGGCGCCGCCATGGGCACAGGTGGACGCGCGTGATCGCAGCGCCCTGGATGTCACCGATGCGGCTGCGGTGGCCAAGGCCGTCGCGCAGGCGGACCTCGTCATCAACTGTGCCGCGTACACCGCCGTGGATAAGGCAGAGAGCGAACCCGACGCCGCCGATGCGGTGAATCACCAAGCCTGTGCCCATTTGGCGACGGCGTGCGCGGCCGGCAACCTCCCATTGCTGCACCTGTCCACCGACTACGTGTTCGACGGGCGCAGCCGGGATCCCATCGACGAGACGCTGCGCCCCGCACCCCTGGGTGTGTACGGCGCCAGCAAGCTGGCCGGCGAGGACGCCATCCGCAGTATCTGTCCGCGTCATTTGATCATCCGCGTCAGTTGGGTGTTTGGTGCGCACGGCAGCAACTTCGTCAAAACGATGCGGCGCCTGGCCACCGAGCGCGAGCACCTGCGCGTGGTCGCCGATCAGCACGGCCGCCCCACGCCGGCCGAGGCGATCGCGCGCATGCTGTGGGCATTGGCCGAGCGCTGTCGTCACCGTCCCGCCCCCAGTTGGGGCACCTATCACTTCGGCGCCGAACCGGTAGCGACCTGGCACGGCTTCGCCCGTACGATCGTCGATGAACTCGCGCGTCGGGGGCCGGTCAAGGCAAAGGCTGTGGAGGCCATCACCACGGCCGAGTTTCCGACGCCGGCGCAGCGCCCGCAGAACAGCGTGCTCGCGCTCTCGCGTCTGGAGTCGGTATTCGGCATCGTGCCCGCGGATTGGCGGCGCAGCCTCGAGAGGGTTCTGGAATGAATGCGCAAGTCGCTGCTTCAGGTGCGCCCCCGGCGCTGGATGAACTGCTGGTCGCCCGCGGCAAACTCTCTGAGGGCGACCGCCAGCGTGTGTTGCGGGTGCTTGAAGGCAGCGACGATACGCTGGTCGAAACCATGCTCAAGCTCGGGCTTGTGGCGGAACGGGATCTCGCCGACGCCCTGGCCGAGGCCTATGCACTGCCGCTGGTGGACGCCAAGGGTTACCCCGACCTGCCGGTGCTGGAAGAGGGCATCGTCGCGCCCCGTTTCCTCAAGGCCAAGCGCCTGCTGCCGCTGGATATGGACGATGAGCGTGTCATCGTGGCCATGGCCGACCCCAGCGACCGTTACGCCCGCGAGGCACTGGGTCTGAAACTCGGGCGCAAGGTCGAGGCGCGCATCGGCCTACCGGCGGAGATCGACGCGGCGTTTGAGCGTCTCTATGGCGGCGGGCGTTCGGCCATGGGCCGTATCGTCGAGTCCATCGGCCTGGAGGATGCGCTCAACCCCGACGATATCGAGCACCTCAAGGACATGGCCAGCGAGGCGCCGGTCATTCGCCTGGTCAACCTCATGCTCACCCGCGCCGTGGACGCCAGGGCCTCGGATATTCATATCGAACCGTTCGAGTCCCGGCTCAAGGTGCGTTACCGCATCGATGGCGTAATGAGCGAAATCGAATCGCCACCGTCCAAGCTCTCGGCGGCGGTGATCTCCCGCGTCAAGATCATGGCCAAGCTCAACATCGCCGAGCGTCGCCTGCCCCAGGACGGGCGTATCCAATTGCGCGTCCAGGGGCGGGAGATCGACTTGCGTGTCTCGACAGTGCCCACCATGCATGGCGAGAGCGTGGTCATGCGTATCCTGGACAAGACCAGCGTGGTGCTGGACTTCGAGCGCCTCGGGTTCTCGCCCGGTGTGCTGGCACGGTTTCTGGAAGTGCTCGATCTGCCGCACGGCATCATCCTGGTCACCGGCCCCACCGGTAGCGGCAAGTCCACCACGTTGTATACCGCGCTCACCCGCATCAACACACCCGAGCGCAAGATCCTCACCGTCGAGGACCCGGTCGAGTACCAACTCGAAGGCGTCAACCAAATTCAGGTCAAGCCGCAGATCGACCTGACCTTCGCCAATGCCTTGCGCGCCATTGTCCGCCAGGACCCTGACGTCATCATGATCGGTGAGATGCGCGACCTGGAAACCGCCGGAATCGCCGTGCAGTCGGCTCTGACCGGTCACCTGGTGCTGTCCACCCTGCACACCAACGATGCCGCCGGCGCGGTCACCCGGTTGCTGGACATGGGCGTGGACGACTACCTGCTCACCTCCACGATCAACGGGGTGTTGGGCCAGCGCCTGGTGCGCATGCTGTGTCCGCACTGCAAGCGCTCGGAACCCGCGCTGCCGGAGGTGGTGGAGCACTACGGGTTGGACCGGTATACGGATCAGCGACCGGTCATGCTCTGTCAGCCAGTCGGTTGCGACAATTGCAAAGGCTCGGGTTACCGGGGGCGGGCGGCGATCCTGGAGTTCCTGGTCATGACCGATACCATCCGCCGCATGGTGCTCAAACGTGCCGATGCCGGTGAGATTCAGCGTCAGGCCGAGCTCGAGGGTATGGCCACCATGTACCACGATGGTCTGGCCAAGGTCGCCGCGGGCGTGACCACCATCGAAGAAGTGCTTCGCGTAACCCAGGAGGGCTAAGGTCCGTGCCAATGTTCCGCTACCAGGCCATTGACGCGTCCGGCGAAGTCCAGCACGGCGAAATGGCCGCCGCCGACCAGTCCATTGTCATCGCCCGTCTGCGCGATCAGGGCTTGATGCCCATGCTTGCCGAAGAATCCGTGCCCGGACGCCTGGACGCTGGCAGCATCGCCGCCTGGTGGCGTCTGGGTCGTCAGCGGCTGCCGGCCAAGACGGTGACCGTGCTGACCCAGCAACTGGCCAGTCTGCTGCAAGCGGGGTTGCCGCTGGACCGCGCCCTGACCATTCTCATCCAGGTGGCCGAGGACCAGCGCGCCGCCAGCCTCCTGACTCGGGTACAGGAGAGCGTACGCGGCGGCGGTACGTTGGCCGATGCGCTGGAAGCCCAGCACGGCGCCTTCTCGCGCTTATACATCAACATGGTTCGTGCCGGTGAACTGGGCGGGTCGCTGGACATCGTGCTGGAGCGTCTGGGCGAGTTCCTGGAGCGCAGCCAGGCGCTGCGCAGCACGGTGACCTCCGCGCTGATCTACCCCATGGTGCTGCTCTCGGTTGCCATCGTCTCCGTTTTGGTCCTCCTGACTTGGGTGGTACCCCAGTTCGAGCAATTGTTCGCCGATGCCGGCGAGGCCTTGCCCATGGCCACCCGCATCGTCATCGCCTCGGGCGAGGCTCTGCGTGGTTACTGGTGGGCCATCATCGGCGTGGTTTTCCTGGCGGTGGTCGCTTTCCAGCGTATGCTGGCCAACCCCGAGAGCCGCTACCGGTGGGATCGCTTCATCCTGAAACTGCCGTTGGTCGGCGATCTCGTGGCCAAGGTTGAGATGGCGCGCTTCTCACGCACCCTGGGGACGCTGCTTGGCAATGGCGTGGCCATGCTGCAAGCCTTGGCCATCACCAAGGAAACCCTGAGTAATCATTTCATGGCCGAGGCCATCGGTGGCCTGGCGGAGAACCTCAAGGCCGGCCAGGGCGTGGCCGACCCTTTGATGTCTACCGGTGTCTTTCCGCCCATGGCGGTGCACATGATCCGCGTGGGGGAGGAGACCGGGCAATTGGAGCCCATGCTGACCAAGGTGGCGAACACCTACGACGAAGAGGTCAAATCGACCGTGCAGCGCATGCTGTCGCTGCTGGAGCCGGCGCTCATCCTCACCCTGGGCGTGGTGATCGCGGGCATCATCATGTCGATTCTGGTCGCCATCATGGGTTTGAACACGCTGGCGCTATAACAGTGAAACCTTGTCGGATTTCACGGTCAAACGCATCCGCACGAACGTCACGATACTGATTGAACTTGTTTGGAGACATCCATGAAGGTCTTAACCAGGCGGCACAAGAACGTCGCTGGCTTCAGTTTGATTGAATTGCTGGTGGTGCTGGTGATTCTCGGCTTGCTGGCGGGCATCGTCGGCCCCGCAGTGTTGAACCAAGGCGATAAAGCGCGAACCGATACTGCCCGCCAACAGATCGCCGGTTTCGGCGGTGCGTTGGATATCTACCGCCTGGACACCGGCCGTTACCCCACCACGCAGGAAGGCCTGCAGGCTCTGGTGCAGAAGCCCGGTTCGGCCAACCGCTGGAATGGGCCCTATATGAAAGACGGCAAGTTGCCGCAGGACCCGTGGGGGCATCCGTATCAATACCGTTCGCCGGGCGAAGGCGGCCGCCCTTATGACTTGTTCAGCCTGGGCGCCGACAACTCCCCGGGCGGGGACGGTGTGAATCAGGACGTGAAGAGCTGGGAGTGAACCGCGTCCGACTGTGAGCCGGCTCGATGCCGCCGACCCGATCCACCCCGCCAGCCTCCATCCGCGGCTTCACGCTGATGGAGTTGCTGGTCGTGCTCATGATCCTGGCGCTGATGACGTCGCTGGTCATACCTATGATCGGCGGTGGCGGCGGGGCCGAACTGCGCGCCAGCGCCCGTCAGGTGGCGACGGCGCTCAAGGCGACACGCGGACGGGCGGTCAACGGCCAGTCGGCGCAGGTGTTGATGTTCGATCTGCGGGCACGTACGGCCAAGGTGCCCGGTGAATCCAAACCCCTGCGCCTGCCCGAGGGCATGGCCCTGGAGATTGCCACGGCCCGTCAGGAGCAGTCCGGTGAGCAACAGGTTGGTGTACGCTTCTTTCCCGACGGCGGTTCGACCGGGGGGACGGTGACGCTGCGCAACAACGCCGGCAGTCTGGCCATCACGGTCGACTGGTTGACCGGCCAGGTACGCATCCGCGAGCCGCGCGCATGAGAACGTGCGAGCGGGGGTTCACGTTGCTGGAGGTGCTGATCGGCTTCGTCATCCTCAGTGTGTCGCTGGGCGCGATTCTCTCAGTGTTCTCGTCGGGCTTTCAGACCGTGACCTTGTCCGAACGGTACTCCCGCGCCGTGATGGCCGCCGAATCGCAGATGGCACGTTTCGGCCACGACTTGCCGCTGGAGCCCGGCACGCAGTCCGGCGATCTCGACGGCGGATACACCTGGCGGGCCAGCATCGAAGAGTACCGTGAAGCTGATTGGCCGCCGGCCGATAGCGATGCCTTGCTGGTGAGGATCAATCTGATCGTGAGTTGGCCGTCGCAAGGCGGCAGCCGCGACGTCGCGCTGACCAGCCTGCGCCCCTTGCCGGAGCCTGAGCTGTGATGCGTCAACGCGGGCAGGGGGGCTTTACACTGGTCGAGGTACTGCTCGCGCTCACCTTGATGAGCCTGCTCCTGGGTGTGCTCTATGGCGGTTTGCAGGTCGTCACCCTGGGCTGGGACCGCGCCGAGACGCGCACCGAGGCGGCCCAGGCGCAGCGTCAGGTGCTGGAGTTCCTGCGCCGTGGCCTGCGTCAGGGTGCGCGCGTGTACGAGCGCAACACCCGTAACAATACCGCCCGGATCGGTTTCAACGGCGACTCGCGCAGCCTGCATTGGGTTACGCCCATGATGCCGTACATCAGCGCCGGCGGTCTGAGTTCGGTGGATCTGGCGCGCAACGACGATGGCCAGTTGACCTGGAGCTGGAGTCCCTTCCGACCCGACGGCAATGGGCCGGAGCCGCGCACCCGCGCCTTGCTCGATGCCGTGGACGAGATGGCCATCGACTATTTCGGCGCCTTGCCGGGCGAAGAGGACCCGACATGGCGCGATCAGTGGGACGACCCCCAGACGTGGCCGTTGTTGGTGCGCATCCGACTGACCGTCGGCGGCGAGGCGCTGCCTGCGTTGATTGCACCGGTGGCCGGATGATGAGGCCAGACACCATCAGCATGCGCCGCGGGTACGCCTGCGCCGAGCGCGGTGTCGTGCTGATCATCGTTTTATGGCTGGTCGCGTTGATGGCGCTCGCCGCAGCGGCGTTCAGCTATTCCAGCCGCACCGAAACCCGTTTGCTGGCCGGTAGCGTGGAGCGCGCCAGTGCACGGGCGTTGGCGGAGGCCGGCATTTATTACGCGGTGTCGAGGGTGATGGTGCCGGTGCCCGACGGTGCGCAGATTCCCATCGACGGTGGCCAGCGGACCTGGCGTTTCGGCAATGGCAAAGTGGTATTTTCGGTCCAGGATGCCAGTGGTCGCGTGGATCTCAATCGGGGTGATCGGGAGGCGCTTTTGCAGCTGCTGCGCAGCACGGGTATGGATGACACGCAGGCCCAGACGCTGGTGGATGCCATTGAGGACTATCGCGACGAGGACGACCTGCCCCGCGTCAATGGTGCGGAGATCGGCGCCTACCGCGCCGCCGGCCTCGACTACGGGCCCAAGAATGCCGCCTTTTCGACGGTGGATGAGCTGCAGCAGGTGCTGGGTGTGAGTGATGCGCTCTATGGTCAGTTGGCATCGCACCTGACCACAGTGTCCGGCACCAATATGGTCAATGGCGAGGCCGCCAGCGCCGATCTGCTGCGGCGGCTGATGCCGGAGGTGCCGCCGGAGGCGATCGACGAGTATGTCGCGGCGCGACGGCTTGCCGCGGAGAACGGTCAGCCTGCGCCGCCGTTTCCCTTTCAAAGCCCGTATTTGTCGCAGCGAAAAGGGCTGGTTTACCATGTCGCCGCCGAAGCCACATTGGATGGCGGGGCTGTTGCATACATCGAGGCCGATATTCTCGCCGGGGGGCGCATTGGCAGCCTTCAGATGTTGAATTGGCGAGAGGGACGACTGTGAACACGGTATCGCTCATTATCGGCCCATCGGAACACGCGCTGCGCTTACACGGCATTTCGGATTGAACGCGATTCGACACTCATCGACGATTGGCGGCCGATCGCTCGGCCTACCCCTTGGACAATTGTGGCGCTGGTGGCGTGACGGTCTTCTCGCCTGTCTGCCCGAGCGCTGGCGCCGGCAAGTGGCCAAGAAACCACCGGCCTTGGTGCTCGCGGCAGACGGCGATCACTGGTCCTTGAGCCAAGAGGGCCGGCGGGGGGCGCAGGTGCTCGCGCAGGCCGACGCCCTGGGCGGGATTCCCGAGGGGTTGCTGCGCAGCCGGGCGGGGCGGGCCAAGCGGCGCATACTGCGGCTGGCGGATGATCAGGTGCTCAGCGGGCGCTTGACCGTGCCCATGGCCGCCGAGGCCAACCTGCGTCAGGTCGTCGGCTTCGAGCTCGATCGGCTCACGCCATTTGCCGCCCCCGAGTTGCACTTCAACGTTCGCATCAGTGAGCGCCTGGCAGCCGACAAGCGGCTGGTCGTGCGCTTCATCGCGGTGCCCCGTGCCCGCCTGGACGCCTTGCTGGTCGACCTGCGTGCGCGGGGGTTTGCGCCCGATGCGGTGGATACGCAAGCCGATGCCGACCGTATAAATCTATTGCCCGCCCACGCGACGGCCCGTCGCGGCCTCTTCGGGCGACTCGTCAATGCCCTGGTCTGGCTGGTCATTCTCGGCCTGCTGGGTGCAGTGCTGATGCTCCCGCTGGTGCAATACCGCGAGCGGGTCATTGCCCGCATGCAGGAGGTGAACCGGCTCAAACCGGAAGCGGATGCCGTCTTCGTTCTGCGCGACCAAGTCGATCAGTTGGCCGACTCCAGCGGCTTTTTGCGACGTAAGCAGGCCGAGCATGTACCGCCGCTGGACGTCATTCGTGAACTGACCGAGCGGATTCCCCAGGACACCTGGATCGAGGTGCTGGATCTACGCTCCGGAACCGCCCACCTGCGCGGTTTCTCACCCGAGGCCGCCTCGTTGATTCCACTGCTCGAAGCCTCGCCGTTGTTGCGGGACGTCCAGTTTCAGTCACCAGTGCTCGCCGAGCCCACCACCGGGATGGAGCGTTTTTACATTGTGGCCAAGGCCGATGGCGAGGTGAGCCCGTGACGGACGACGGTCTCGACGCGATCCCCCCGCGCCAGCGCATGCTGGCGTTGCTGCTCACGCTGGCGCTGATCGGCAGTGTCGTCATATTGGCGCATCGCGCCTGGACCGATAAGTACCGGTTCTACGCCGATACCTACGATTCCCTGACCATGGAGCGTACCCGCTACAGCGACCTAGTCGGCATGCGCGAGGTTCTGGAGTCCCGCCTGGCCACGTTGCAGCAAGGCAACGCCAACGAGGGCCTGCTCATGGCCGCCCAGTCAGCCAATTTGGCCGCCACGACCTTGCAGCAGCGCATTCGCACGGTGGTCGAAGAGCACGGGGGCACATTGATCAGTACCCAGGTGCTACCGGCCGGCAACGACGACGGCTTCGTGCGCGTAACCGTGCAGGCGCAGGTGCGTATCGGCCCGGATACCCTGCGGCAGATGCTCTATGCCGTGGCACGCAACCGCCCTCTGCTGTTCCTGGACAACTTGCGTGTCGAGAGCCGTTTGAGCGCGCCGCGTCGCACTCAGGACGGGCGCCCTGGAGCCCCCGAGGTGTCCGATCTCATTACGCAGTTCGAGATCACCGGCTATCTCAAGCCCGGCAGCGGCGAGGGTGGCGCATGAGCTTGGCCCGACTGATCATTGTCGCCGTGCTCGCCGGCGGGGTCGCCTATCTCTGGAAACACCCGCCCGTGGGCTCAACGCCGGATATCGTCGGTGCGGTCGAGCGTGTTCCTGGTGACGACGTCGATGGTGTCGCGAGCGTCGCCCCCGGCGAGATGAGGCCGCTGGACTACTACGCCGTGATCACCGAGAAGACGCTGTTCTACCCCGACCGTCGCCCGCCTGCCGCCCCGGTCAAACAGGCACCCAAGGCGGAGGCCGAGCCGGAATACGTACTGCGTGGCGTGCTGATGGTGCCCGGTGGTGCGATGGCGTTGATCGGCCGGGAAGACGGTGAGCCGCCGGCCCGCGTGCGTGTGGGCGATACGCTCGGCGCCTGGACGGTAGCCGCCATCGACCCCCTGAACGTCACGCTGAACAAATCCGGAGGCGAGGCACTGCAACTGCCGCTCAAACGCAATGTCGGACCGCCACCGGAGAACCCACGGGCTCCCGTCGCTGGCTCCGAGGCGTCGGCGTTGCAGCCTGGCCCGCTCCCGACCGCAGATTCCAATCCGGACGCACCGCCGCCCGAGCCCGAGGCGCAGAACGCCAACGGCCAGCAGCCGGCAGATGCAACGAACAAAACACAGGATGAGGCGAATCAATGAAGCTGGCAGGACGTCGGTCTGAAGACCGTCCAAGCACGGGCAAGCGGCCATCGCGGCTCGTGTTAGCCGATCAACTGCACATGGCAGAAGCGTACCGCCGTACGCCGGCAACCCGCGGCACGCTTCGCGCGCTGCTTGCGCTCACGACCGCGGCTGTCGTGCTCGCCGGTTGCGCCACAGCGCCGGAGTCCACGGCCAACGACACCAGTGCCTCCGCACTGGCTGCCCGCGCTCTGGAGCGGCGTGGCGACAATACGGGCTTCGGCGATTTCAATACCACCACGCCGCCAGAGAGTGTGGTGACGGGCGGGACGCTCATTCCCGGCACCGGCAATTTCATCAACCAGGAGGCGGCGAGCGCCGGTATCGTCACCTCGCCCGCCAGCGGTGACGTCACCCTCAACTTCGAGCTTGCCGACCTGCGCGATGTGGTCAAGGTGATCTTCGACACTCTGGAAGAGAACTACGTCATCGACCCGGCTGTGCAAGGTGTGGTCACGGTGCAGACGTCCCGTCCGTTGCCGCGCGATGCCTTGATTCCGACCCTCGAAAGCCTGCTGCGGATGAACGGTGCCGCCCTCATCCAGTCCGGCGGGCTGTACCGTATCGTACCGGCGAACAGCGTGCTCGCCAGTGGTCTGGTGGCGCCCAGTGCCGGTAATGAAGTGCGTCCCGGCTACGGGGTGCGCATCATCCCGCTGAAGTACATTTCGGCCACCGAGATGGAGAAAATCCTTCTCCCATTCGCCCCGGAGGGCGGCGTGGTCAGTGTGGACAACGCCCGCAGCCTGATCATGCTCTCGGGCACCTCGCGAGAACTCGCCTCGCTTGAGCAGACGGTCGAGATCTTCGACGTCAACTGGCTCGAGGGCATGTCCGTCGGCATTTACCGGCTGGAGAACATCGATGCCGCGTCGGCCGCCGAGGAGCTCGGTGCCGTCTTTGGTGAGGGCGGTGACCTGCCCATCTCCGGCATGCTGCGCTTCGTGCCCGTCAGCCAGCTCAATTCGTTGCTGGTCATTACACCGCAGCAGGAATACCTCAAGGACGTCCAAGGCTGGATCGATCGGCTCGATGGCGGCGGCGGCGAGCGACTGTATGTGTACGACGTGGAGAACGGGCAGGCCGGTTATCTCGCCGACGTGTTGAACAACATTTTTGGTGGCGGCGGTGGCGGTAGTTCGTCCGGTTCTGCCGGAACCACCGGAGGCGATGTCGCCCCGGGGTTGGAGTCCACCTCGATGAGCTCTGATGACAGTTTCAGCAATGATCAGGGGCTCAGCTCGTCCTCCAGCAGTGGTGGTGGAGGAAGTGGACTGGATGACGGCGGTGAACTTCCGGAGTCCGACACAGCGGCCGCCAGCACGGTGGATCTGGGCGGAGAGGACAGCAATCTAGCGTTTCCGGGCGAGGACGTTCGCATCGTCGCCGACGAGGAGAACAATGCGCTGCTGATCTGGGCGACCGACCGCACTTACCAGAAAATTCTCGATGCCCTGCGTCGTGTCGACGTGCAGCCTCGCCAGGTCCTGGTTGAGGTGACAGTCGCGGAGGTGACGCTGCGGGGGCAGCTGCGCTACGGCTTGCAATGGTTCTTCAAGAACGACGTGGGTAGTTACGGTGGCGGCGGATCCCTTGGCCTCCCTCCGGGCAGCACCGTTTCGTCGATCGTCGATGGGCTCAACGCGGAAGGCGGTCGCGGGTTTTCGGCCAGTGACTTTGCCTATGCCATCACCGACAGCTCGGGTGTGGTCAGGGCACTCTTTCAAGCATTGGAGAGCGACAACAGCCTGAATATCCTGTCCTCCCCGCAGGTCATGGTGGTCGACAACCAGACGGCGTCCATACGTGTCGGTAATCAGGAGCCAGTCCAAGGGTCGACGAGCATCATCGGTGACAATCAGATCAATTCCATCCAGTTCAAAGACACGGGTGTTCTGCTGAAGGTCCGCCCCCGCGTGAATTCCAGTGGCCAGATAATGATGGATGTGCGCCAGCAGGTGATTGACAAGGGCGCGGAACAAGACCAGGCAACTGGCCAGTTCGCGTTCTTCGAGCGAAGCGTCGAGAGCAGAGTGGTTGTAGGGAGCGGGGAGACCATAATCCTCGGCGGGCTCATCAGTGAATCCAGGCGTGCAAATAACGCCGGCATTCCGGTGTTGTACAAAGTGCCGGTGATCGGTCCGCTGTTCGGTCAGGTCGATAACGAGAACAACCGCACCGAACTCATCGTGCTCATCACCCCGCGCATCGTCCGCGATGGCCGAGAAGCGCAGCAGGTCACCGAGGAACTCAAGCAGCGCATGCGGGCCGTGACCCCTTACGTGGAGTCGGCGAGTGGCGTGACGGGTGGGTGAGCAGGCCGGCGTCGAGCGCACTTACCGGCTTGCCGGCCGATCTCTCCACATGCTCTCGTAAGCCTCTTCGAGGCGGCGGGTGTGATGGACGCTGTCATACAAGCGCAGGGCTTCGCCCGACATGATCTGCTGGCGGAGCGCCTCACGCCGTGGAGGCACGTCCACGAGTTCGCAGACCATCCGTACGTACTCGTCCGCGGTCTGCGCAATCAACTGACCGAGGCCTGCGTGGCGCAAGACGGATGTCGTCACCCGGGAAGGCCAGTCGACACCCTCCAGCGTGATGATCGGCACACCAGCGAGCAGCGCGTCGGTGGCTGTCGTATGCGCACAGCAGATCAAGCTGTCCAGGAACACGTCTGCATGGCGTAGACGCTCCAGGTGCTCTGCTTTGCCTGTTCTCGGCGCGAAGATCAGCCGCGCTGCAGTCACACCCGCACGGTCGGCGGTCCCTGTCAGCATCGCCCTCAATGCGGTCGGAGGCTCCATCAACCACAGCACCGTGTTCGGGCAGTCGAGCAGCAGCCGCAGCCATAGACGCCAGCTCTGCGGATTGACCTTCTTATGATTGTGAAATGCGCACAAAACGACGGCATCGTTTGGCAAGCCGTGCTGTGCCCGGGTGGTCGTTTCCGCGCTGATTCGCTGCGTCGTGTTTGCCTGATAACACACCGGCAGATACACCGGGCTTTCGTCGAGGTGGCGAGCCTCCCGCTCGCCGAGAAGATAGTTGTCGACGATGACATAGTCGGCGATGCCCGGCCCCAGGGTGCCCGGATAACCCAGGTAGCTCACCTGAATCGGTGCGGGCTTGAGCGCAAGCACCTCCGGCCGGCCGAATGCGGTATAGCCGGCTAAATCCACGAGAACGTCGATTCCATCGCTACGAATACGTTGAGCCAGCGCTAGATGGCTCATGCCCGATGCATCGATGAAATAGTCGCCGCCGGCAGCGATCTTCTGTTGGTAGGGATCATCCGGCGCTGCGCATAAACTGTAGATGAACACCTGGAAGCGCCGTCGATCGTGATTGGCGTACAGGTCCTGTGTCAGATGCGCCGTGGGATGGTTGCGAAAATCTCCCGACAGATAGCCGATGCGAAGCTGACCGTGCGCCGCCGCCTCGCGTGTTGGCAGCGGCTCTCCCGCTGCTGTGCGCAAGTGGCGGGCGTAGCACCTGGCGACGCGTTGGCGTTCCTCGGCCGATAACGGTAGGAAGACTGTGTCATGGGCCGCGATCATCGGAACGCCGGTTTCACCAAGGCGGACAAGTGCGGTGTCGAGCCAGCGGCGCAACTCATCGTCGCTCAACCAAAGCCCCCCGAGGTGGCGGGCGATCATCCACTGGATATGGAGATCGACCGCTGACCACTGCGCGTGAAGGCTGTGGTAGATCTCGGCCGGTGCGCGGGTGCCTTTACCGGTAAGCTGATCGACAATCGTCGGGTCCACGGCGCGAACCGTTGCCAGCAACCCGTCGGCCCGGGCGTATTGGCCGCTTCGGGCGCAAGCCACCGCAAACAGTCCGCTGCCCACCATTGCGGTCGGTTCAACGGATATAAAGGCATCCGACCAGCGCTGGCAGGTGTCGATCGACCAACCCTGGCTCAGTATGTAGCGAGCGAGCAACAACGCGAGTGTGCCGGCCGCCTCGGTCGGCATCGCCTTTAGGAATGTCTTCAGCCCCTCCGGTGGCGGCCGTTCGTCGCCTGGCGCCAACCGCTCATATACGTCGCTCAGCAGGTCGGAGTCCCACCAGTCGGCGGGCAGACGGTGTGCGAAAACAGCACTGTCGACAATCCTGTTCAGCTTCAACTGCGCGTAAAGTCCGCCAAGCGCTGCCCTGGGGTCCGCCGTATCCGCCAGAAGGTGCGTGTAGAGCCTGCTGGCGTCGGTTGATCGCCCGAGTTCCAGGAGGGCATTTGCTCTCAAGAAATGGAGTTCGGTGGCTTGTGCATGATGCACCAGCCCTTGTTCGGCGACAGTCAGCGCGACCTCGGCCTGGTCATTTTCGATCTCCAGAGCGGCCCAGTGCAGAATCACCTCCAGCGGCGCGTCAGGCTGCGTTATGATCGCTCGCCATACCGCTCTTGCAGCGTCGACCCGTCCCTGCCGGTACAGAGCGATCCCCCGGTTGAGCAGCAGCGGCGGGAGGTTGCCGAACGCCTCGATGCCGATGTCGCAGGCGCGCTCCATGGCGGCGTAGTCGGCGCAAAGCGCATGAGCCGCGCATTTGAGGATCTGGAGTTCCGGCGTGATCAGCCCGCATTCATCGGCTTGACGGACAATGGCGAGGGCCTGGTTGGCATCTCCTCTGGCGACTGCGGCACGCAGGGCAGAGGCGGCGGCGGGTACGTCCTGGTCTTGCATTCGCGCTCCTTATCTTGGCGAACTGACGAAAACCGGGCCGAAATTGTTGTATTTTTAACATCGATGTTGTATCCGGCCCCCTTATGTTGTACTTTTCGACCTCAAGCGGAGACAGTACCATGCCGCCAATGGTCAAGGGAGGCCACGGCAACATGCATAGCGACAGTTGCGCGGGGGTTGCGGCGGCGGTATTCTC
This sequence comes from uncultured Candidatus Competibacteraceae bacterium, assembly GCA_965652545.1. Lineage (GTDB taxonomy): Bacteria > Pseudomonadota > Gammaproteobacteria > Competibacterales > Competibacteraceae > CBFGWV01. Next base: position 21,830 of record CBFGWV010000009.1, read on the forward strand.
CGGGACGTTAAACGCAGTTGCGTGTCCGGTGTTGTTTTGTCGCAACATGCGCCACTCGCTGGGAGTTGCCGGCTTGGTCAGGTTGGATTTTGGCTTGAATCAACAGGAGAGCTGACATTATGAGAAGTAAATCGAAGTTGGTCGCGGCAACCGTTGCCGCCGTTGGCAGCCTTGGGCTGACCGTCGGCGCCACGGCAGTTGCGCAGATCGGGAGCTTTCCCGGCAGTCAGGGTGACCCGACTACGTTTAACAGCGCCTTCAACAATGCGCTCAACGAATTTTCCGAAGGGCATTTCGGCACGCTGTGCGACGGCAACGTCTACAGCAGCCTGCTTTCGTTTGTTCAGGGCATGCCGCAGTTGCCTGGCGGCGTAACCCCGCAGAACGTGGCGGACGCTTGGGAAACCAACGCTTGCGGCGCGCCGCTTTAAGCCGCTTTTGGTTTAGTTGTTCTTGTACGAAATCGGTACCGAGGAGAATCTCAGAATGAAGACCAGAATGAAGACTTTGTCCGTGGCCATGGGCGCTGCGCTGGGTCTGTCTGCCGTCAATGCACAGGCCGACGCCCTGCTGTTCCCCTACTTCCAGTCCGGTAACGGTGCTTTCACCTTCCTGTCGCTGCAGAGCTTCTTCGGCGCAGCAGGTGATTTCAGCTCCAACCCGCTGGTGTACGTGTACAACTACGACGATCCCGTTCTTGGTGCCTGCACGCACTTTGACACCGTGGGTTCCATGTCGCAGTTCGACCTGATGCAGCACACCGTGACGGCCCCTGGCCTGCCCGGTGGTCTGAATCTGCCGTCCATCTTCGGCGATGCCTCCACCCCCGGCTATCTGCTGGTTGGTGATACCCAGGGCTTCCTGACCGTTCAGGACAGTGCTCCTGAAGCTTTCTTCACCGGTCAGGCGATTGTTGTTGACTCGGCCAATGGCGTGATCACCGCGTACAAGGGCCACAACAACATCCTGAGCACGACCGACGACGACTTCAGCTTCATTACCTCGTCGCAGATCCTGCACGCGGTGAGCTGGTATCCCGTCAATGCTGTCGACACCCGCTGGTTCACCCTGGTGACCGGTCTGGGCATGGACAACCCCGTGGGTTGGGGTGGTGAGCGTGACTTCGTCGCCATCCCCGGCGGCGTGTGGGATCGTGACGAGGCCTTCCTGTCCGGCGTCGTGCCCTTCACCGTCGATTGCTACGCCACCATCGATCGTAACGACTTCATGAATGCCGGCCAGTTGGCTGGTACCGTGGACGGTGGTATGACCATCCTGTTCAATGCCCCCAACGTTGACGATGTGGGCCCCAGCACCGGCGCCCTGATGGTCAAGGTCGAGACCGAGCAGGTTGGTGCCCTGGCTGGTGTGAACACCGCGATCTCCCTCGAGAACGCGCTGCCGAACCTGCCTTACTAATCTGTAATCGAATCAGCCTGGCGTAAGCTGGGCTTGTAGCAAGGGCGGATGTTAACATCCGCCCTTCTTTTTTGTGCGTCAGGTAGAGAGGGACATGTTGAAGGCGAGTGTATGGCTTTCTACGGCGATGCTGGTCATCGCGTCGTCAAACCCGGCAGTCGCTGCGGACGTGTCTCCCGAGAGTTCACCGGTGCCTGTGGTTGAGGCGTTTCGTGGCTTGGGCGACGCGAACCGCCCGGCTGTTCTCATGCGCGAAGGGCAATGGTTGAAGCTATTCCAGGCCGGAGGACGCGTTGTCTTCCAGGCTGGCGACAGCGAGCCCATGAATTTGGATGACGAGGCCGATATCGAAGGTGGTCGGGCATTTCGTTTGGTGTCCGACGGTACTCGTTTGTATGCCTTCTGGTGGACAAAGGTCGCAGATGCAAGTAAGCGTCTTTATGTCCGCGTCTCGGAAGATTGGGGGCAGAGCTTCAGTCCGCTGACAGCTATCGATACGCTCGGGCAGGTGCTCCCTGACTACGATGTGCGTGTCATCGGAGACGGTAAGGTCATCGTCGCCTATACCGATGAGCGGGCTCCACGCTATCAGATTTATATGAACCGCACCGTCGACGGTGGACAGACGTGGTGGGACGCCGACAAGCGCCTGGATACCACGCCCATTTCTGAGAATCCAGGCAGCCTGGTTCCTGATCAGCCTCAGGCCACTGCACAGGCCGGCAAGCAACTCCTTGCAGGCGCTGTTGCGACTGAGCCTCGCTTTGTGACGGTTGGCGATCGCATTATTGCGATGTGGAAAGAGGCTGTTCGAAACGAGTCCGGTGGCCCGGTTGCCCAAGTATCCGTACGTTGGTCCGATGATAATGGCGAGTCGTGGTCGGATGTCGTACCGGTCCATGCCCGCACAGCCCGCTCTCCCGTAGCTGATGAGGTCGTTACCGCTCTTGATGATGGGACACTCATCGCTGGGGTGTTCGACTACCCCGAGGGTTTTTTAGCATATCGGTCCAATGACAAGGGTGAAACCTGGGAGTATTTGTCGACGATACCGGGGTCGGACAAGTTTCTCGCTGCTAGCCAGATTCAGGTCCAAGCACATGGCGATCGTGTGACGTTCCTCTACTCTGTGGATCGCCATAAAAAGAAGCCACAGGTCCATGTCGCTACCGTGGATGCCAAGACCGGTGAATGGATAGGCTCCGGCTCGTTTTGGATTAGTGAAAAGCCATTCGAAGAGAACATGTCCTGGAACCCGGCGCTAACACTGTTGGCCAGTGGCGAACTCGTTGCAGTGTGGGAGGATTATCAAGCGATTCGTCCTTCTATTCGTATCCGCACATCAAGCGACAGCGGTGATAGCTGGGCCGGCGAAGGTCTAATAACGCTTGATGAAGCTGGTGTTCACACCGACGGCTGGCCTCGATTCAAGAGCGCCGGAGATGCCGAAATCTATGTAGAGTATTTCCGCTGGAAGGACGACGGAATGACCTCTCGAGATCTAATGCTGCAGAAACTGCCGATGACCGATGACGGTCATGTGGATCTGAATGCGCTTCCGAAAAACGACTTGCCGCCCATAGAGGATCGCAAAGCCCGGTTGGAAGAGCGTGCTCGAGAATACTGGAAAGCACGGGTCGAGGCGCGTTATGCCGATGCGTACACATTCTACGATCCGGTTTACCGCGCAATGGTCCCGGAGATCGGGTTCATGTCCACACAGGGTACGGTTTTATATAAGTCCTTCGAATTAAAGGAGGCGCTTGTGTGGGATCGAATCGGTGGCGCGGTGGTGGTTTCCCAATTTGAAGTGCCGCGGGTGAAGGTTACGGGTGAGGACTTCAACGTGCCCTTGACAACCGATGAGTATCGCCAGGAGTGGGTCTGGGTCGATGATGATTGGTACGTCGTGTTCGAATCGACGATGGGTAATCGCTTCCTGAAGTACTGATTTTGACGATCGATCAGGCAACGGCCGCGCCAGCATCCGGAGGGCGGTTGAACACAATCAGTAGATGGTGCCGGGCCAGCTTGGACGGCGCCATTATGCCGTTCGTCCTGCTCCGCACCCAGTGGGCGCTCATTGTTACCTTGTTGCGACGCGATGTGCAGATTCGCACCTCAGGCACCGCAATCGGTAGCCTTTGGTTGGTGCTGCAACCTGCATTGCAGGTCTTCGCGTTCTGGTTTCTTCTCAGTGCCGTATTGCGTGTCCGCTTTCCTGGTCAAGTGTCCTTGGTGGATTACCTGCTCGTCGGAATCATCCCCTGGTTGATGATTGCCGATGTGCTCAGTCGTAGTCTCAGTGTGCTGAGCGACTTCAGCAATCTCTACCAGCGCAGCGTATTTCCGGTGGCAACATTGCCGTGGTTGCCGATCATGTTCGCCGGCTTGGTATTCGTACCTATCTACACCGTTGTCGTGGCTATTCTGGTCGGGCCGGTGCAGGCGCTGATCGCGCCCTTTGTGATACTCGGTGTGTTGGCGTTATTGGTTCCCATGGTTTATGGGTTGGCCATCCTGGGGTTGTTCATCCGCGATGTGCGGCAATTCGTGCCGTTTCTGTTGACGATGACGATGTACCTTACGCCCATTCTGTACGCCCCTGAACTGCTGCCGGAAACCGTCCGGCCCTGGCTGGTGTTCAACCCCGTGGCCGATGTCATGGCGGTCATCCATTGGGCGTTGCAAGATTTACCCCTCACCGCTGGGAACGTAATCAGGCCAGTGGTCCTCTGGGCGTTGATCGTCGGGCCGGCATGGCGTTTGTTTCAACGCGCCGAGCCGCAGATCAGAGAGCAGCTCTGATGGCGGTTATCCGGCTCCGGGGAACCGGCAAATCCTACCCTTTATATGCCAAGCCGGCCGATCGGCTGTGGGAGCTGATTACCGGAAAGCCCCGGCACACGCGCCACACGGCCTTGTATCCGATCGACCTGGAGGTGCTGCCGGGGGATGTGCTCGGCATCATCGGGCGCAATGGCGCGGGAAAAAGCACCTTGCTCAAGCTCATCGCCGGCACGATCCAGCCGTCATCCGGTACGCGGGAGGTCAGCGGTCAGATATCTGCGCTACTGGAGTTGGGGACGGGGTTTCATCCTGATCTCACAGGGCGTGAAAACGTCTATCTGGCCGCTGCCGTTCGCGGGCTGAGCGCCGCCGATGTCGACCGGCGGTACGATGAAATCGTCGCGTTTGCAGATATTGGAGATGTTCTGGGACAGCCGGTGAAGACTTACTCGTCCGGCATGCTCGTGCGGCTGGCGTTTTCGGTCGCCACCTGCACTGACCCGGAGGTGCTGATCGTCGACGAAGCCCTCTCTGTGGGTGACAGTGCGTTTGCGCACAAGTCGTTCGAGCGCATCATGGGTTTCAAACGGGCGGGTAAAACCATACTGTTCTGTTCCCATTCGATGTACCAGGTCGAAGCGATCTGCAATCGGGTAATCTGGATCGAGCAGGGCAGGATCCAGGCCGCCGGCGATCCTTCGGAGGTCATCCCCCGCTATCATGCCTTCCTTGACGAACTGGCGACCGGCACCGGCGCGCAACCAAGCGCTATGCAGAATCCCTCCCAGGCTGAACAGGCGGCTCCCCTGACAGGCCCGTCAGTAGATGCGGCACAGGGCCGGATCGACACTGTGCGGGTCACCGGGCTCGGCACCCTGGGCCGCCAGGTGCAAGTGCTCAGTGGCCAGACCGATGTACATATCGATATCGAGTTCATATCTGACCCGAACAGCGCATGTCCCCGTGTTGCCGTTACCCTGTCGAAAACGGACGACCGGGTCGTGGCCAGCGCCGGCAGTTGGTTGGATGGTCACGATATTCCGCGCGACACCGCGGGCAGAGGCCGTGTCCGTCTGACCTTTCCTCAGCTCCCGCTGCTCAAGGGGACTTATCTCGTTAATGTCTTCCTGCTGGGTGCCGAAGGCATCCGGAGGATCGACAGCGCCAAGATGGCGGCGGAGCTCATCGTCAGGCAGGTCGGGCTTGAGCAAGGGGTCGTATCGTTACCCCGGGTGTGGTCCGATCCCGGCGACGCGGTGTCCCTGAAGGCGCAGGCCTGAGCCCACGTATGGCCGAAACCCATTGTCTCCCGTCATCCGGCGGCGTTGAGGAACAGGATCGGGTCGAGATCGGCACGGCCCTCCGCGCGCTCATTGGCACCTCGCCACTCGCATCGCTGCGGCCCGGAGAGTGCTCAATCGTGTCCGAGCGCTGCGTGGTGGTTACCGGGTTGCATACAATCCCTGATTTGTTGCCCGTGTTTTCGCAGGCCCATACGCGATTAGGCGATGACGGGATATTGCTGTTGGTCACCGCGGTGTGCGACACGGGAAGTCGAAGAGGCCGCTATGGCTGCGCGTCGATCGATGCGGTCATCTCGACGGCAACCCGATGTGGCTTCGTGGAGCAGGCGAGGGTGGCTGTCCTGGCCGACGAAGAGGCGCTCGACACCGGGGGGTTCCGTGCCTTGGCGGACACCCACGGTGCATTGATCGAGCGCGGCGAGATCCGCCTTCTAGCGTTGCGTTTCGAACGCACTCAACCGCGTTGGCGCGTTGCGAACCTCGAGCAGCACCGGCGTGACGAGGTTGCGCAATTGTTCGAGCGCTGTTTCGGCTTCCCACTGTCACTGGCACTGTGGGACTGGAAGTATGGCGCCGGGCGTGGCGAGAACGTGCTGGGTCTGTCTGACGAGCGTGTGGTGGCCCATTATGGCGCCACATATCGGCGGATCCTCTACTGTGGCGAGATGGCGCAGGCGGCACAGATCGGCGATGTCATGGTTGACCCAAGCGACCGTGGAGTGTTGACTCGACGGGGTCCGTTCTATTTGACCGCCGCCACCCAGGCCGAGCTCAGTTGCGCCACCTGCCTGGTCGGTTTCGGGTTTCCCAACACCCGGGCCATGCGTTTGCCGCAGAAGCTGGGGCTTTACGCGCCGGTGGATCGAATCGTGGAGCTGGCGTGGCCGGTTCGGCGTCGTCCACGTTGGAAACGTGCGGGGGGGCGAATCGTCGAGCCGGGCGAACTGGCGCGAATGCGTAAGCTGGTCGACCGTCTGTGGTCCGCCATGGCCGAGGCCCTGACGCAGTCCGCTGTCGGTGTCCGCGATATCGATTGGCTCACGCATCGCTACGCCGATCACCCGGTTCATCAGTATACGACGCTTGTCATACGAAGCCGTTTCAGTGGTCGCGCGAATGCGCTCGCCGTCGTGAAGCGTGAAGGGGAGCGTTGCGAACTGCTCGATGTCATAGGCCCCGCAGCCAGTATGCCGGATCTGATCACCGTGGTTCGTCACCTCGCTGCCTGTTGGGGCTGTAAAGAGGTGTATTGCTGGATCACCGAGAGCCATGCGCAGTGGCTCGATCACGGCGACCCGATTCGGCGCGATCCCGATGTGGTCGTGCCGACGAGCATTTGGGTGGGCGGGCCTTCCCCCGACGAGTTACAAGGCCGTTGGTGGTTAATGGGGGGCGACACCGATTTCCACTGAGCGTGCACCATCCGGCGATAGGCCGCGCCTGCTGGTCGTATTGGCGGCCGGCACGGTCGGTGGGGCGGAAACGCTCACCAAGACATTGCTCAAGGGCATGAGCCCACAGTCCTGCCTACTGATCACCCAACGTGCCATCGCCGATTTGTTTGACGACATCGGCCATCCGGTGTTGGTGTTCGACGATTGGGGCTTGTCGACGCCATACGGTATGGACCCGCGGAATGCCGTCGCCTACGCCCGCGTGATCACGGAGGTCGTCACCCGCTATCGGATCGATGTCGTCCATGGGCTCATGCACAATGCGACCGTTTTCCTCGCCGCGGCGAAGCTGCTGTCGCCTTGGCGGCTACGGTCGGTACGCCTGATCGGCAGCATTCACGGCTCATTGATGGCCTACTTTGCGCATGAGCGACGCGGGCCGACACTGTACGAGCGATTCCTGGTCCGCACGGTTTTTCGCTTGGTCGATGGCGTGGTTGTGCCCTCTGCCGCCTTGGCGGATGAGTTGTCGCAGCAGTTCGGGGTGAATGAACGCGACTTACGGCCCATCCACAACGGATTCGACTTGGCATGGATTCGACGGCAAGCCCAGCAGCCGCTGGAGGCCAAGAAGGATCGTCCGTGGATCGTCACCTGTTGCCGTCTCACTGCGCAGAAGGATTTCAACACCTTGCTGGGCGCATTTGCTCTGGTATGTGCCTCACGCGACGTCGAACTGGTGATCGTGGGCGATGGCGAGGATCGCAACGTGATCGAAGCGCGCAGCACGGCATTGGGAGTCGAGGCGCGAGTGCGCCTGATAGGCTATCAGCCCAATCCCTATCCATGGATAGCGCGGGCCGATGTGTTCGTGTTGTCGTCCCACTATGAAGGTTTCGGCAATGTCCTGGTCGAAGCGATGGCACTGGGTGTGCCCGTGGTCAGCAGCGACTGCCCCAGTGGTCCGGGAGAGATCATCGAACAAGACCGAAGCGGCGTTCTCGTGCCGCCCGGCAGCGTCGAGGCCATGGCCGAACGGATTGGCTGCTTGCTTGACGATGCTACGATAGCCGGCCAAATGGCGCAGTCGGCCTTACAACGCGCCGAACGTTTCGACGTGGCGGCCATGGTGCAAGCGTACAGCGACTACTTGCGACTGACCGACCCGCCGCAGGCGTTTCAACAGGATTCATCATGATCGCAACCCGAGACTTCGTCTTCCTTCACATGCCGAAAACGGCCGGCCGGTTCGTTCGGAAACTGTTGCGCGAGCATGCGCCAGCGGACTGGAACTTGCAGGAGGACGAGGAGCATATCGCGGTCGGTCAATTGCCCGATGCCTATCGGCCATTGCCTGTCATCGGTGTGGTCCGCAACCCCTGGGACTGGTATGTCTCGGCGTATCACTACTCGCTTGCCCACCGTCACATCGCCACGTTCAACCAGCTTTCGGACAACGGCACGCTAGACTTTCCCGACACCGTTCGACGGGCCCAGGCCTCCAAGCTGTTCGGTTCCAACGACGTGGGTTTCTATACGCGCTATCTACGGTACTTCTTTTCGGTAGCTGATTTTCACCAGACCTCGGTGCATTGGGTACGCTTCGAACACCTTCGTGAAGACCTGGTGGCGGTTCTCGATACGCTGCTCTCGGAAGGAGTGCCAGACGCTTTGCGCCACGCGGCACAGGCTGCGCCGCCGGAGAACGTGTCCGGCCATGGCCACTACACCAGTTACTACGATCCTGCCCTGATCGAACTGGTGGCCGAGCGTGACCGGCCGGTCATCGATCGGTTTGCCTACCGGTTCGATACCACCCAGAGCAAGGGAGATGCATGATGTTGCTGACCAGACATTTTGTGTTCGTACATCTGCTCAAGTCCGGCGGCACCTTCGTGAAACGCATCCTTCTCGATCATGCGCCGGAGGATTGGGCCTGTGTGAATATCGAGGGTCATCCATCGGTTGGCGAAATCCCCGAAACCCATCGCCATCTGCCGCGGATCGGGTTCGTCCGCAATCCCTGGGATTGGTATGTCTCCGCCTATCACTATTTCAAGACGGTCGATCGTGCCGCAGAGTTCGATGCACTGTCTGATGATGGCAGCGCGAGCTTCGGCGAAACTCTGGCACGTGCCATGGACGCCGAACCGTACCGCTCCGCAGGCGTTGGGCCCATGAGCCTTTTCGTACGGCATACCTACGGCGACGATCCCGAAGCCATACGGCTGATGCGCTTCGAACACCTGCGCGACGACTTGCTTCTTGCATTGGCTGCGCTGCCCATGTCGGTGCCAGAGTCGTTGTCCCGAGTCATACGCGAGCACCCACCCCTGAACCGGTCGGAGCACGAGGATTACAAGGCGTACTACGACGATGCGCTCCGCCAGGTCGTTGCCGAGCGCGACGGCGAACTCATCCGGCGATTCGGTTATTCATTTTGATCGGACATCTCTTGCGTAGTGTCGACAGCGTTCGGTGGTAATTGATCGTGGAACACCTTTGGCTTCAATTCGACACCGTTGACTGTCCTGCGCAGGGGAATGCCCTCGTACTCGCCCCCCATCCGGACGATGAGTCGATCGGTTGCGCGGGAGCCATGCTGGCGCATGCCCGGCGCGGGGAACATGTCGCCGTGGTCGTCGCCACCGATGGCGGCGGGCTGGTTCCGCACGACATGACGCGCGAGGCTTATGTCGCAGTCCGTCAGGCGGAATGCCGTGCCGCCTGCGATGTACTTGGCTGCGAGGCGCCGCAGTTCTGGCCCCACCGAGATCGGGAGCTCGTGCCCGATGAGGCACTCATAGGCGCCATCGGCGAATCGATGGCGCAATGTGGCGCGAAGGTCGTTTACGCACCCTCCCCCTGGGAGGTGCATCCCGATCATCGGGCGCTGTGTCTGGCGGCGTTCCGTGCCACGGCCAGGGCTGAAGCCACGTTGGTGTTCTATGAAGTCGGGGTGGCCATGGTGCCGAACCGACTGCTGGACATGAGCGGCGATTTGCCGCGCAAGCTGGAGGCCGTTCGCTGCTACACCAGCCAACTGGCCCAACAGCACTATGATCGTCACGTCGAGGGCTTGAACACCTTCCGCGCCTATACACTGCCCCTCACCGTCACGGCGGCCGAGGGGTACTACGTGCTGCACCCGGGCGATCGGAGTGAGGACCTCGTGGCCCGGTATCTTGCTGGTGTCGTGGAGCCTTCGGTGTTGGACCCGCGGGCAGTTGCGATGGCCTTGCTCCACCCACCCGCGAACGAGGCCGGGCCTTCAAGGATCGAGCCCCCCGCTCAGGCCGCTTGGTGTCGGGCATTGTCCTGGCTGAGGGCGCGCCTTGGCTGACCCGGTGTCACTCCTGGTATCCCTGGTCAGCCATGCACCCGATAAGGCGATGTTGCGCCGGACCTTGGGCAGCCTCGTGGCCGCGCTGGAACCGGCGCGGCATGCTGGGCTTTTGCAGCGGGTGGAACTGGTTCTCGTGGACAACGGTCCGGGGGCCGATGACCACCACACGTTGTGCGCTCTCAAGGATGCGTTTGAACAGGCGTTCGCGCAGGTGACGCTCGTATCGGGCCACGGAAACGTAGGCTATGGGCGCGGCCACAACCTGGCTCTTGGCGGTGCCAATATCGATCTGCGCTTGATTCTCAATCCCGACGTGCTCCTGGCACCGGACGCTTTGGTGCACATGCTGGTGTTCATGGCCGAAAAGCCGGGTGTGGTGCTACTGGCACCGGATGGCCGCAATGCCGCCGGCGATCGGGAGTATCTCTGCAAGGCCTACCCGAATGTCGCCGTACTTGCAGTCCGGGGTTTCGCGCCGGCGTTTGTCCGGCGACTGCTCGCCCGGCAGTTGGCCCGGTATGAGCTGCGCGCCTTGATCGATCGTGAGGAAAGCCTCAGCGACGTACCTCTGATCAGTGGGTGCTGCATGCTGGTCCGCGAGGCGGCCTTTCGTGACGTCGGCGGGTTCGATCCCGGTTTCTTTATGTACTTCGAAGACTACGATCTGAGTCTTCGTCTGGGCCGGATTGGCGGGACGGCCTGGGTACCGGCAGCACGCATCACTCATTTTGGCGGTGGTGCATCACGCAAGGGCGTTCGTCATATCCGCTGGTTCATGCAGTCCATGGCCCGGTTCTTCAACCGCCATGGATGGCGCTGGATATCCTGATGCGCATCCTGATCACCGGCGCAACGGGCTTTGTCGGGCCCTGGCTGGTGCGCCAGGCCATCGAACAAGGCCATCAGGTGCGGGTACTCGTTCATCGGCAGCCGTTCTCGGGTGCGGATGTAGAGCAGGTGTGCGGTGATCTGGAAGCTGGCGTGATCGGGCCTGGTGTCCTCGATGGTGTGGATTGCGTTTGGCACTGCGCCGGCTTCGCGCATGCCGATGTCAATGACCGGGCGAGACACTGGCGCAGCCATGTGGACGGCACCAGTCATCTATTGCGTGCCGCGGAATCCGCCGGGGCCGCTTCGCTGGTCTATGTCAGTTCCATAAAAGCCGCGGACGATGCGCACGGCGGTGGACCGGATACCGCTTATGGACAGGCCAAGCGGGAGGCCGAACGGCGCGTGCTGGGCTCCACCCTCACCACAACCGTGCTACGCCCGACACTGCTCTACGGACCGGGCGTCAAAGGCAATCTCCGTCACCTGATACGGGCTGCACAGCGAGGCTTTCCGTTACCCCCGGAGGCCGGCTGCCGCTCCATGCTCGATGTACGCGATCTTGCCCGGGCCGTAGGGTTGGCGAGCGGAAATCCAGCGACTGCAGGCCAAATCTGGCTGGCGGCCGATGGGCAGGCCTATTCAGCCGCGGGGCTCATGCGTGAAGTGCGAACCGCCTGTGGCCGGCGCGGACGCGGCTGGAGCGTCCCGCGGGCGGTGTTGCTCGCAGCGGCGGCAGCATGTGAGGTGCTGCCCGGGCGTCTTCCGCTGGATCGTCGGCGGGTGCACGCCTTACTGGAGCCGGCACTGTATGACCATCGGCCACTTTGGCACGCACTGGGCAGCGAGCCGAAATGGACCTGGGCGACGGCTCTCGCCGATATGCTGCCCGGCCTGGGGCCGTCATGAGCACACTCGTGGGATTATTGTCCGCTGCCGCCACAACGTGGCTGGTACTGCTTCTGTTGATGCGGTGGTCGCCGCGTCTGGGGTTCATCGATCGTCCCAACGAGCGCTCTATGCACGCGTTGGCCACCCCCCGCTGTGGCGGGCTTGCTCTAGCTGCCGGCGTTTCCGTCGGGGTGCTGATTCTGCGTCCACCGGGGCCGCTCCAGGCGCCAATTCCCGTTCTGGCGCTGCTGGTCCTTCTTGGTGTATCAGCTTGGGATGACCGGGGACATGTGAACCCCGTGCTGCGATTGCTGGTCCATGTCGCGGTGGGGGTGGCCGTGGTCGGAAGCGGCTACCGCATTTCGGGGCCGTGGTGGCCTGGCGTGAACTTGGATGTTCCTTATGGCGTGCTACTATTCGCTTCAGTATTGTTTTTGATCTGGATGATCAATCTGTACAATTTCATGGACGGACTGGACGGGTTCGCTGGTGGTATGGCCGTTATCGGCTTCTCGGCGCTGGCGGTGCTGGGGCGGGATATCCCCGGCTTTACCCAGTGCGGCTTGCTTGTCGCCACTTGTGCGTTGGTGTTCGTCGGATTCAACTTTCCACCCGCCCGGGTGTTTCTAGGCGATGCCGGTTCAGCCACGCTGGGATGGTGCGCCGGCCTTATGGCGTTTTGGGGTGCATCGAAGGGCGCCGTTCCCCTCTGGCTTTCGGTACTGGTGTTTTCGCCGTTCATCGTGGATGCCACAGTTACGTTGATATCCAGACTGGTAAAAGGGTGCAAGCCTTGGCAGGCCCACCGCGAACATGCTTATCAGCGGCTGATTCTCAACGGCTGGAGTCGCCGGCGCACGGTGGTGTCGGCCTATTTCCTCATGGCAGCGTGCGCAGCTACTGCTCTGTGGGCCCAGCATCGTGAACCGGTGGTTCAGGGCGCCTTGTTGATTGGATGGATCGCCGTTTACGCCGGCATTCTGATTGGAGTCAATGTGCACGAGCGTCAAGGACTGAGTGGATGAGGCCGTTGATCTACCGCCTGCGCAATCGCACAGCGGCGCTGGTGCACGATCTGATGATGGTGCCCTTGGCATGGTTTGGGGCGTTGTGGTTGCGCTTCAACCTTGAAACCATTCCGCACGCATATTGGCAGCGGGCTTTGCTGCTGCTGCCCCTGGTGCTGGCGATCCATGGCGTCGCCTTCTTGTATTTCGGGTTGTACCGCGGCGTCTGGCGGTTCGCCTCGATGCCGGACTTCGTCCGCATCCTCAAGGCCGTGACGGCGGCCCTCGTGGGTTGCCTGCTGCTGGTGCTCATGACCACCGAAATGCGTTATGTGCCGCGGTCGGCTTTCGTTCTGCACGGGTTGTTGCTGCTGGCCATGCTGTGCCTGCCGCGCTTTTTCTATCGCTGGCTGAAGGACTACCGCCGTTACTTTGGAACGGGCGAGCGCGTACTGATCGTTGGTGCGGGGCAGGCCGGCGAAATGCTGGTCCGCGATCTGCTTCGCGATACCGATGGCGGTTACTGGCCGATCGGTTTTGTCGATGACGACTCGCGCAAGAAGGGGACGGAAGTTCGCGGGGTGCGTGTTCTGGGCCATTGCCAGGATATTGCCCGGCTGGTCGTGCGTCACCGGATCGACCGCGTGCTGATTGCGATCCCGTCGGCTTCGGCGGCGCAACTGCGGCGCATCGTCGCGTTCTGCGAAAACAGTGAGCGCCCATTCCGCACCTTACCCAGATGGCACGACCTGCTGGCCGACCATGCCATCCTCCACGAACTTCGAGAGGTTTCCATCGAGGATTTGCTGGGCCGGGAACCGGTCGAGCTCGACTGGAATGTGATTGGTCGCGCCGTTCGCGGGCGCACCGTGCTAGTCAGCGGTGGCGGTGGGTCCATAGGCTCGGAGTTGTGCCGGCAGGTCGCCGCCCTGGAGCCTGCGCAGTTGATCATCATCGAGCGCAGCGAGTTCAACCTGTACCAGATCGATCTGGAGCTGCGCGAGCGATTTCCCGCACTGGTCCTGCATGCGCGCTTGATGGACGTGTGTGATCAGGCGGCGGTGGACAAAGTGTTTGCCGAGTTCCAGCCCGATACGGTCTATCATGCGGCCGCCTACAAGCATGTGCCGTTGCTCGAAGTCCAGGCGCGGGAGGCTATCCGTAACAATCTCTTCGGCACGATCAACATGGCTGGGGCCGCCGATCGCCTGGGGTGTGGCACGTTTGTCCTGATCTCGACGGACAAAGCGGTAAACCCGGCAAATCTCATGGGTGTGAGTAAGCAACTGGCCGAAATTTACTGTCAAAACTTCAACCGCCGCTCGTCGACTCGTTTCGTCATTGTTCGATTCGGCAATGTGCTCGGTTCGGCTGGCAGTGTGGTGCCCTTGTTCCGTCGGCAGATCGAAAACGGTGGGCCGGTTACGGTGACGCATCCAGATGTGTCCAGGTATTTCATGACCATCCCTGAGGCCAGTCAGTTGATACTGCAGGCCGGTGCTGTCGGGGAGGGTGGCGAGATCTACGTTCTGGATATGGGCGAGGCGGTGAACATCCGCTATCTCGCCGAGCAGATGATTCTACTGTCGGGCAAGCAACCGGGGACGGACATCCAGATCGTGTTCACTGGATTGAGGCCGGGCGAGAAGCTTCAGGAAGAATTGTTCCATGCCAGCGAGGATCTGGTGGACACCGGCTATCCGAAACTGCGGCTTGCGCAGCAGCGTAAAGTCGATTGGGCCGTATTCTCGCGCGCTGTGGACGTTCTGGGTGAGGCGATAAGCGTATATGACGAGCCGCGTGTGCGGGCCGTGGCCCTGCGGCTGGTGCGCGACATGGACGACGAGACGCCCGTCGAGGTGGCCCGTCTTGGTCGCATAGTGGGTGGTTAAGCTACCGACCGGCTTGTTCGGTGTCGGTGGATGACTGGTCAACTTTTTTGTTTCTCGGAGATCTTCAGACAGGTATGCAACGACCGAAGATTGCAGTTGATGCCCTGGATTTATCCTCCTTCTCGGTGGATGAGCTCAATAAGCTGATTAGAGATGCCCAGCGAACCTTGGACCTGCGCGAATTCGAGAAGGGCCTGGAGCAGGCGGTCAATCAATACCGTACCCGCGATCAGCGCGTTATTCGGCTGTGATGTAAATCCGATAATGGTGTGGCGCCTGCGCGCATGCAGGCGCCTGAGGCCGCTCGTGCGCTCGATAAAATCGTGTTGACCGATTCGGCCGTCAGCGGCGTCCGGTTACTTGAGACATATCGAAGCGACAAAAGGCTTACGCCAAAAGTGGGGATGACAGAGAAGTCGTGGGAGTCGTTCGCTATTTCCGAGACATGGCGTCGAGGCAATAAAAAACGACTTGGTCACCCAGAAGTCGGCGAGGCAGTGACCAAGTCGTAAAAGAAACGCCACGATAAGGCCGTCAAGAGCATGTCCCTCATGACCTTATGGGTATATAAGGTAGCGATGAGGCGTCAGGGTAAACAGTAGGACGATCCGTGAAGGGGTTATGGTTTTCCCTAGGGCAGCCGTTCAACGATCTAACCCTCCTCGTCCGCCCCTGCGATTCGAAGCAAGCGGATCACGTCGGACAACGACTCAGCCCCTAGCTTATCCATCAGCTTCTTGCGGTGCACCTCGACGGTTGGAAGGCTAAGGTCCAGTCGGCTGGCGATGACTTTGTTGTAGAGGCCCTGGGCGATCAACTCCATGACTTGGCGCTCCCTTGCTGTCAGCGATTGCAACCGGCGTCGTGCCTCTTGCATGCGATGCTGTCGACGCTGCCGGTTAAGGTCCAGCTCCAGTGCCTGGGTGACTGCATCGATGAGAATATCGCTGTCGAATGGCTTTTGAAGAAAGTGCAAGGCGCCCTGCTTCATGGCGCGGACAGCCATGGGCACATCGGCATGGCCGGAAATCATAACCACCGGCGGTGAGTCCGCTGTCAGAAACTCCTGCAGTTCCAACCCGCTCATGCCTGGCAGGCGGACGTCCAGGATGATGCAGCAGGGGCCGGGGATGGGTTGACGGGTCAGGAATGCATCGGCGCTGCCAAAGTCGCGCACCGCGAAGCCGGCGCTCTCCAGCAATACGGTCAGGCTGTCGCGTACGGCGCGCTCGTCATCGACGATCAACACCGTACCGGTAGGGGCGTCCGCGCTCATTCGCGCTCGCCGGTTTGATCGCTTGCCGCCCACATACGGACGGCGCGAATGCGGTTGCCGTTCATACGCAGTATTTCCATATCGTGGCCGCCCAGCGTCAAACGCGCACCGGGTTCGGGTATGGCCTCGAGCGCTTCCATGATCAAACCGTTCAGGGTGCGGGGGCCGTCGATGGGCAATGTGCAGTTGAGCGCGCGGTTGAGCGCGCGCACGCTGATGGAGGCGTCCACCTCGAAGCCATCGCTACTGGGGTGTATCCACTGCCGTCCTCCAGTGGAGGGGTCTGTCGTGAACTCGCCGACGATCTCCTCCAGGATGTCTTCTAGAGTGACCAGTCCGAGCAGGTCGCCGTATTCGTCGACCACCAGTCCCATGCGCCGCCGCTCTTTCTGGAAGTTCAACAGCTGTGTGTTCAGGCCGGTGCCTTCGGGAATGAAATAGGGCTCGCGGATTAGCGATTCCAGGCGGCTGCGTGTCAGCGCTTCGTCATGGAGTGCGAGCAACCCCAGCTTGCGCAGGTGCAGAACGCCGACCACATTGTCGATGTGGTCACGATAAACCAGCAACCGGCTGTAAGGACTCTGTCTTGCAGTATCCAGAATGGTGTCCCAGTCGTCGTTGAGGTCCACGCCCCTGACCTCGTTGCGTGGCACCATGATGTCTTCGACCGTGACGTCCTCAAGATCCAGGATGCTCAGCAGCATGGTCTGATGGCGTTTGGGAATCATCGCGCCGGCTTCCATGACCACGGTGCGCAGCTCCTGCGCCGACAACGCGCTCTGGTCGGCGCTACGGGGCTGCAGTCCGACCAGTCTCAGCAACGCGCCGGCCACGATGTTCACGCAATAGACGACCGGGTAGAACACGGTCAACAGGGGAGCCAGTACCCGGCTCGCAGGGAAGGCCACCCGCTCGGGATGCAGAGCCGCGAGTGTCTTCGGTGCAACTTCGCTGACGATCAGCACCACGAGAGTCAGGGCGAACACGGCCACGGCGATGCCCGCATCACCCAGGAGACGTACAGCGATAATGGTGGCCAGCGACGAGGCCATGATGTTGACGAGGTTGTTGCCCAGCAGAATGAGCCCGATGAGGCGATCCGGCTTCTCCAGCAGCTTCTGGGCACGCAGGGCGTCCCGTTGTCCCTGGTTCGCCAAGTGGCGCAGGCGGTATCGGTTCAGGGACATCAAGCCGGTTTCGGAGCCGGAGAAAAACGCGGAGATCAGTAGCAATACGACCAGAGCGCCGAAAAGGAGCCCTAAGGGAATGTCATTCAAGCCTGGTGGCCTTGAGTCGGCGGTTTAAGCGCCGGTTGTAGTGGGGCTGCCCCACACTGTCAAGCGTCTTCCTACCATTGCTTCCCTAGGATAAGTTCCAGGACCATCTTGCTGCCGAAGTAGGCGATCATGAGCACGGCGAAGCCCGCCAGTGTCCAGCGGATGGCGATTCGCCCCCGCCAGCCGCGATACCGACGGCCCCACAGCAGTATGGCGAATACGCCCCAGGCGGCCAGGGACAGCACCGTCTTGTGTACTAAATGCTGCGCGAAGATATCCTCCAGAAAAACAAAGCCGCTGGCCAGCGCCAATGTCAGCAGGCCGAAACCCAGTACGATCAACTGAAAGAGCAGGTGCTCCATTGCGACCAGCGGTGGTATGCCGCGTACGAAGCCCCCTGGTTGGCCATGGCGAAGGCGATAGTTTTGAATCGCCAGCAGTAGGGATTGCACGGCGGCCAGGGCGAGAAAGGAATAGGCGAGGATGGACAGCATGATGTGGGTCTCCAGTTGCCACGTGGAGACATCGCTGACGATACGCGTGGACGAGAACCCGAGGCTCATGAGCACTGTCACCGCGGCAAAGGGCAGCAGGACGATACCCAGGTTCTCTACTGGTTTTACGGCCGTTGCCACCACCAGAACCACTGCAATCAGCCAACCGGTGAGCGACAAGGCATGAAAGAAGCCGAGATTGAACCCATCCGGCAGCACCAGCGTGCGTGATAGCAGCGCTCCGTGCAGCAGGATGGCCAGTACGCCAAGCGCCAGCAGCATGGGCCGTCCATCCTGCCCCGTGGCCCGCCCGCCGCGGGACAATCGTACGGCGACCACCGCGCCGGCGACCAGATAAAGCAGGGCAGCCAGTCCGCCGAGTATCACTTCTGACATGTGAGGTGAACCCAAAAGGTTTTCGTCAAAGCGTTCGCGCCGGTGCTCAGGGTATACTCGCGCCTTTGACCCGCAAAGCCCCGAGTTCATCATGTTCGATAGTTTGAGCGAACGCCTTCAGCGCACCGTAAAACACCTGCGCGGTCAGGCCCGACTGACTGAAGACAACATCAAGGATGCCTTGCGCGAAGTGCGCATGGCCTTGTTGGAGGCCGATGTCGCCTTGCCGGTCGTCAAGGCCTTCATCGAGCATGTGCGCGAGCGCGCGATGGGACGCGAGGTCCAGCAGAGCCTCAACCCCGGTCAGGTGTTCATCAAGGTCGTCAATGACGAGCTCGTCCAGATCATGGGCGCAGCGAACGAAACCCTGGATCTGCGAAGCCAGCCGCCGGCGGTGGTGCTGCTCGCCGGTTTGCAAGGCTCGGGCAAGACCACCACCACGGGCAAGCTCGCCCGCTTCCTGAAGGAGCGGCAGCACAAGAAGGTCATGGTGGTGAGTTGCGACGTCTATCGTCCGGCGGCCATCGAACAGCTTCGCACCGTGGCTGCCGATGTCGGCGCCACCTTCTTTCCAAGCGACGCCTCCCAAAAACCGCTGGATATCGCCAGCGCGGCCCTGGAGGCGGCACGCAGGCAGTTCATGGACGTGCTGCTGGTCGATACCGCCGGCCGTTTGCATGTTGATGCGGACATGATGGCCGAGGTCCAGGCTTTGCACGCGGCGATCAGGCCGGTCGAAACCTTGTTCGTCGTCGACGCCATGACCGGACAGGATGCGGCCAATACGGCCAAGGCTTTTGGAGACGCGCTGCCGCTTACCGGTGTCGTGCTGACCAAGGCCGATGGCGACGCTCGTGGCGGCGCGGCCTTGTCCGTCCGGCATATCACCGGGAAGCCGATCAAATTTCTCGGTGTCGGCGAGCGTAGCCAGGCGTTGGAGCCTTTTCACCCGGAGCGTGTCGCCTCGCGCATTCTCGGCATGGGCGATGTGCTCTCACTGGTCGAGGATATCGAGCGGAAGGTCGATCGCGAAAAAGCTGAAAAGCTCACGCAGAAGTTCAAGAAGGGCAAGACGTTCGATCTGGAGGATTTCCGCGACCAGATGGACCAGATGCTCGGCATGGGTGGTATGGCGGCCTTCATGGACAAGCTGCCGGGTATGGAGCGTCTGCCGGACGGTGTCCGGCAGCAGGCCAGCGATAAAGAGGTCAAGCGTCTGGTGGCGATCATCAACTCCATGACCGCCCAGGAGCGGCGCCACCCGGACATCATCAAAGGGTCGCGCCGCCGTCGAATCGCCGCCGGTTCCGGCACTCAGATCCAGGACGTGAACAAGCTGCTCAAGCAGTTCACCCAAATGCAGAAGATGATGAAAAAACTCTCCAAGGGCGGTATGGGTAAGCTCATGCGCAGCCTCAAGGGCCGGCTGCCGATGGGTGGCGGGTTCCCGCCCATGGGGTAGGTGTGCAACGCGACGCGGCTAAAGTCCTTCACAAGTTCGCGATTTCAGGTAGAATCCGCCGTTTGTTTCTGCCGGCTGCCCAATGGCACGCTGGTGTGCGCTTTACGTTTTCGCAAGAGCGAATCAGGGGTTTTTAAACCGCATGGTCACCATTCGTCTGTCCAGGGGCGGCGCCAAGAAGCGGCCCTTTTTCCACGTCGTCGTTACCGACAGCCGTAGCCGTCGCGATGGCCGTTACATCGAGCGCATCGGGTTCTTCAACCCGGTCGCCAGCGGTGCCGAGGTTCCGCTGCAGTTGGATGAAGCGCGTCTGACCTACTGGCTTGGCCAGGGTGCGCAGGCGTCGGATCGGGTCGGTAGCCTGATCAAGCGGCAGCGCAAGGCGCAGGTCGCGGCGTAAGTCATATCCATGACCACGGCGGAAGACACCGACCGCTGGGTGGTCGTGGGGCAGATCAACGGCTTTTATGGCGTGCGCGGCTGGGTAAAGGTGTTCTCGCAAACCGCCCCCCGCGAAGGTATCGCCGCCTACAAGCCCTTGTACCTCAAGCGTGGCGGAAGCTGGCATCCGATAGTCATTGCCGAAGGCCGTTTGCAGGGTAAGGGTGTGGTGCTGAAGTTCGAGGGTATCGACGATCGCGATGCGGCCGCAGCCCTGATGGGGGCGGAGCTCGCGGTGAAACGGTCGCAGTTGCCCCCAACGGCGGCGGACGAATACTACTGGACCGACTTGGTCGGTCTGGCGGTGGTCAACCAGGACGGTGTGGATCTGGGCACCATCGATCATTTGTTCGAGACCGGTGCCAACGATGTCATCGTGGTACGGGGCGATCGGGAGCGCTTGATCCCGTTCGTGCAGGGCAGCGTCATCAAGCGCGTCGATCTGGCCGCTCGCCGGATGGATGTCGATTGGGATGCGGACGACTGAACATGCTTTGCATCGATGTGATCACGGTGATGCCGTCGATCATCGACGCGGTGGTAGGGTCGGGTGTGACGGGGCGTGCCGTCAGTCGCGGGTTGATCGAGGTGAAGACCTGGGATCCGCGCGAGCAGACGAGCGATACCCATCGCACGATCGACGACCGGCCATTCGGTGGCGGCCCTGGCATGGTCATGCTGGCTGCCCCGCTGGAGGCCACGTTGAAACGGTTGCGGCATGACCGGGCGAGTGGCGCCACGCATGTGGCGTATCTCAGCCCGCAGGGCGAGCGGCTCGACCAGTCCGGTATCCGGCGGCTTGGCCGGTACGCGCATCTGGTGCTGTTGGCAGGGCGTTACGAAGGTGTCGATGAACGCTTCATCGCGCACCGGGTGGACAGCGAATGGTCGCTGGGCGACTACGTCCTCAGCGGCGGTGAGCTGGGCGCGGCGGTCATCATCGATGCATTGGCGCGGCTTCAGCCGGGCGCGTTGAACACGGCCGAATCGGTCGATCAGGATTCATTCAGTGCGGGCCTGTTGGATTGCCCGCACTACACACGCCCCGAACGGGTACTGGACCGGGATGTCCCGGCCGTACTGCGCGGGGGTGACCATGGGGCCGTGAAGGCCTGGCGGCGGGAGCAGGCGCTGGAACGCACCTGGTTACGCCGGCCGGATCTCCTGGCCCAGCGGGCGCTGACCTGCGATGAGGCCAGCCGCTTCGCAACGGTAAGGCGAAATACGATTGAGCCCGGGTGCGAGCCTCTCGCCCCGGCGGGTGATTAGCGGAGACGAAGTGCCATGAGCAACATCATCGAGCAGTTGGAACAAGAGCAGGCCACCCGCGAGGTGCCTCAGTTCGGGCCGGGCGATACCGTCGAGGTGTTCGTCAAGGTGAAGGAAGGCACTCGCGAACGTCTGCAGGCGTTCGAGGGTGTGGTGATCGCCAAGCGCAATCGCGGCATGAACTCCGCGTTCACAGTGCGCAAGATCTCCCACGGTGAGGGGGTGGAGCGCGTATTTCCCACCTACAGCCCGAAGATTGCCGACATCAAGGTCAAACGACGTGGCGATGTGCGCCGCGCCAAGCTCTACTACCTGCGCGGGCTGGAAGGCAAGGCCGCCCGCATCAAGGAAAAGTTGGGCTGATCGTGTCCTGGAGGGGCCCGGTGCCGACAGCACCACCGGACCGCTCATGGCAACGACGTAGTCAAAGGGGTGACCGGAAACGGCCGCCCCTTTTTGTTTGGACGATACGACCATAAGGCAGGAGACCACGATGACATCTCCCTACGTAGACTGGCTGGGCACGGTTGTGGCTCTGGCGGTCAATGCCAGCGCCAAGATCATGGCGATCTACGACAGTGCATCCGTGATGGTGGAGACCAAGGACGATGACAGCCCCTTGACCATCGCCGATTTGGCGTCGCATGAGGCGCTGGTCGAGGGCTTGAATCGGCTGACGCCGGATATCCCCGTCTTGTCGGAAGAGGCCGCTGGGGTGGACCCCGAGATCCGCCTGGGTTGGCAGCGTTTCTGGTTGGTGGATCCTCTGGACGGTACCAAGGAGTTCATCAAGCGCAACGGAGAGTTCACCGTCAACATCGCCCTGGTTGAAGACAATCACCCGGTCATGGGCGTCGTCTGGGTGCCGGCCCGCAATATGGGGTATTTCGCCATTCGTGGAGAGGGTGCGTTCCGTCAGGTGGAGGGTGAGGCGCCGCAGCGTCTCCAGGTGCAGTTGCCGGCCTCCCAGCCGCCGCGCGTGGTGGGCAGCCGCTCTCACGCCGGCGAGTCGCTTCAGGCCTATCTGGGGGCGCTGGGTGAGCATGAGATGGTGCCAGTGGGTAGTGCGCTGAAGTTTTGCCTGGTGGCGGAGGGAACGGCGGATGTCTATCCTCGGCTCGGCCCCACCTGGGCGTGGGATACCGCGGCGGCACAATGCGTGGTTGAAGAATCTGGCGGACGGGTCGTCGACGCCAAGGGCCAGCCTCTGCGGTACAACACCCGCGAAGATTTGCGCAACGGTTTCTTTATCGTCTACGGCGACCCATCCCGCGATTGGCTGGCCCCGTTGTCGGCCGTTGCGGAGTAACGGCGCCTTCTGAGCGGGTCTGCCCAAGGCCCGCCCCGCCCAGCAGGCTCACCCCGGTGGCCGTTCGGTGTTCGCCCTTGAACTGCGTTCGATCGTCCCCATGTTCCGGACACCATAAATCCGTTCCATACCAGGGAGTGTCGTGTTTCCATGAGCCAGGCGGAATCGATTGAAACCCGAGGGTTCCAGGCTGAGGTGAAGCAGTTGCTTCATCTCATGATCCACAGCCTGTATTCCAACAAAGAGATTTTCCTCCGCGAGTTGATCTCGAACGCGTCGGATGCCTGCGACAAGCTGCGTTTCCAGGCCCTGGCGGACGATTCGCTGTACGGTGACGATCCGCAACTGTGCATCCGCGTCGAGGCGGACAAGACCGCGCGTACGATCACGATCACGGACAACGGTATCGGCATGAGCCGTGATGAGGTGATCGAGAACATCGGCACCATCGCCCGTTCCGGTACGCGGTCGTTCCTCGAAAAGCTCACCGGTGATCAGGCCAAAGACGCCCGCTTGATCGGCCAGTTCGGCGTCGGGTTCTATTCCGCGTTCATCGTTGCCGACAAGGTTACGCTGACTACCCGTCGTGCGGACCTTTCGGCCGACCAAGCCGTGCGTTGGAGTTCCGACGGTGCGGGCGAATATACGCTGGAGAACGTGTCCCGGGCGCCTCGTGGCACCGAGGTGGTGCTTCATCTGAAGGCCGAGGAAGACGGCTTCCTTGAGCCGTGGCAGCTGCGCAGCATCATTACGCGCTATTCCGATCACATCGGCATCCCGGTCCAGTTGAAGACTGAGCGCCCATCCGAACTCGAGAACGCTCCGCCGGTAGCGGAGTGGGAGCAGGTGAACCAGGCGACGGCATTGTGGGCGCGGCCGCGTAATGAAATCACCGACGATGAGTACCAGGAGTTCTACAAGCACGTCGCTCATGACATGGAGGCACCGCTGACCTGGACCCACAACCGGGTCGAAGGCCGGCAGGAGTACACGGCGCTGTTGTATCTGCCGAAGAACCCGCCCTTTGACTTGTGGGATCGGGATCGGCGCCACGGCATCAAGCTCTATGTGCAGCGGGTGTTCATCATGGACGATGCCGAGCATCTGATGCCCGGCTATCTTCGCTTCGTTCGCGGTGTCATCGACTCCAACGATTTGCCGCTCAACGTGTCCCGCGAGATTCTGCAGGGCAATCGCATCGTCGACGGCATCCGCGCCGGCTGCGTCAAGAAGGTCCTGGGCTTGTTGGAGGACTTGGCCAAGGACAAGCCCGAAGACTACCAGGCGTTCTGGAACGCCTTTGGCCGTGTGCTCAAGGAAGGCCCGGGAGAAGATTTCGCCAATCGCGACACGTTGGCGAAACTACTGCGTTTTGCATCCACTCAAAGCGACGATGCAGCGCAGACGGTTTCCCTGTCTGATTACGTCGCCCGCATGAAGCCCGGTCAGGACAAGATCTACTACATCACCGCCGACAGCCATCAGGGGGCGAAGAACAGTCCCCATCTGGAGATCTTCCGCAAGAAAGGTGTGGAAGTGCTCCTGTTGTCGGATCGGGTCGACGAATGGTTGGTGGCCCATCTCAATGAGTTCGACGGCAAGTCTCTGGCCTCGGTGGCCAAAGGTGGGGTGTCTCTCGAGGGCATAGGCGCCGATGACGACGACTCGCAGAGTGCCGACAAGCCGGACGAAAAGGCGCTCGAGCCTTTGATGAAGCGCATCAAGGATGTACTGGGCGACAGCGTGGGAGAGGTTCGCATCAGTCAGCGACTGACCGATTCCCCAGCCTGTCTGGTGGCTGACGAGCACGCGCTGTCCGGGCATCTGGAGCGTCTACTCAAGGATGCCGGCCAGTCGGTGCCGGCAACCAGCCGCCACCTCGAGCTCAATCCCGGTCATGCACTTGTCAAGCGTCTTGAGGTCGAAGCGGATGGCAAGCGTTTCGAGGATTGGTGTCACTTGCTGTACGACCAGGCCTGGTTGGCCGAAGGTGGGCAGCTTGAAGACCCCAGCCAGTTCGTGCGTCGTCTGAATGGTGTTCTGCTCGATCTGGCCGGTTAGCCTCGGCGCTGCTATGTTCCAGAGGTGGCCGGCGACTGCCCGGCCACCTCGTAATGCGCTGCAAGAGGGTCGCCACTATGCGCATCCAGGATGTCTTGCACGAAAAAGGCGAAGGCGCGATCTGTGTCGCACCCGATGCCAGCATCGCGGAGGCGATCACGCTCATGAGCGAACGCCGCGTGGGTGCCGTGCTGATCATGGCCGATAACGGATTACCTGCAGGGATTCTCAGCGAACGGGACATTGTGCGGCTCTACGCCCGCGGACAGCATGATTTCGAGTCGCTGAGGGTGGTCAACTGCATGACTGCGGACCCGGTTACCACGACGCCCGACACACCGGTCGACGCGGCCTTGGCCCAGATGACCGCGGGGCGGTTCCGGCATTTACCGGTATTGCGCGATGGCCGGGTGTGCGGGGTGGTTTCCATCGGTGATCTGGTCAAGGCGCGACTGCGCGAAGCCACGGAAGAGGCCCAGTCCCTGCGCGACTATATTCTTTCGTGAGCGAAGCGCCCTTCTGGACGCGGCCGTTGTCGACATTGAGCCCGGATGAATGGGAGGCATTGTGTGACGGCTGTGGTCGCTGCTGCCTGCATAAACTCGAGGACGAGGATGATGGACGCCGCTATCTGACCAATGTGGCTTGTCGTCTGCTCGACCTGAAAACATGCCGGTGCGGCAACTATGCCCAGCGCCAGCGGTATGTCCCCGACTGTGTCAGCCTAACGGCCGACACTGTGGCGAGTTTCGACTGGCTGCCACCGACCTGTGCATATCGTCTACGTGCCCAGGGCGATCCCTTGCCATCCTGGCACCCGTTGATCAACGGTCGTCAGGGTAGCGTCCATGCCGTGGGCGTGTCGGTTCGCGGCTGGGCGGTTTCAGAAGACGACGTCGACGATCCAGAGGATCACATCATCGGGCCTCTATGACTGCGCTAAGCGCCTGACCGGGCCGGCTCGCGGTACACTCAGCGCTTCCGTAACCCGCGTCGGACGACTTCCATGTGCGAGCTTCTGGGCATGAGCGCCAACGTGCCCACCGATATTCGCTTCAGCTTTACCGGCTTGATGCAACGCGGCGGGCGCACCGGCCCACACGCCGATGGTTGGGGCATTGCGTTCTACGATGGCGTAGCGGCCCGCTGCTTTCATGATCCACTTCCCAGTTGCGAATCCGAAATCGCGAAGCTGGTTCAACATTGTTCGATCAAGAGCACTGTGGTCATCAGCCATATCCGTCGCGCCAATCGTGGGCGGGTGTGTCTGGCCAACACTCACCCTTTCTGTCGCGAGCTCTGGGGGCGGCATTGGGTGTTCGCCCACAATGGCCAGATCAAGGGCATCAAACGTCTACCGCTGGTTCACTACCGTCCGGTGGGAACCACCGACAGTGAATATGCCTTCTGTTGGCTGCTCGACCGGATCCGCGATGCGTTCCCGAAGCCGCCGCGGCGACCGGCGGCGTTGCGCCGCCTCATCGCTCGCTTGTGCAGTGAGCTGGCCGCGCGCGGGGTGTTCAATATGCTGTTGTCCGACGGCCGGCTGTTGTACGCCTTCTGCGGCACGCGGCTGACCTGGTTGACCCGGCGCGCGCCGTTCGGTCCCGCGCAACTGACCGATGCCGATCTGGAAGTCGATTTCGAGAAGGAAACCACGCCCAGGGATGTCGTCACCGTCATTGCCACCCAGGCCCTGACAAGCAATGAAACCTGGACGGAAATGCAGCCCGGGGAGTTGGTGGTGTTCGACAATGGCGAGGCCGAGCGTTGGCCTCAGGCACCGGACAAGCGTGGAGTGAATGCCGGTTCCGCCATCGGAGGCCGGTCCCGCGGTGCATCCAGTACGGACACGGCACCTCGCCAGCGTCGCGTCCAGTAAGGCGACTCCACCGCCACGCGCCGGACGCTTCCACCGCCGGAAGAGGCGTGAATCATCTGTCCGTTGCCTACATAGATGCCTACATGAGAGACACCGCCGCCATCGATATCGAAGAACAGCAGGTCGCCGGGTACCAGTTTGTTCTGCGGACGACCGGCAGTGAACTGCTCCTTGGTGCTGCGCGGTAAGTCGATGCCGGCCCGGCCGAAGGCGAACCGGGTCAACCCGCTGCAATCCATGCCGGTTGCGGGGGATTCGCCGCCGTATCGGTAGGGGACACCGACAAGGCGGTGTGCCTCGGCGACGATTCGCGCCCGCTGCGGATCGTTGATCGTCACCTGCGGGGGCATGGGCGGTGTGCTCGAGCATCCGGCCATTACCCATGCCATCGTCATTGCAATCAGTAGATGTCGCATTGCTTGAGGTATCGGTCCATTCGCGAAAGTATAGGCTGGGCGTGCAACCATCTGCCTATGTTAAGGTCCACGCTCAATCACGCCGCAACCCAAAATGGAGCGCATCATGAAAGCCGAAAGCGGGACGGTCGTCTCCCTGCATTACACTCTCACCGACGATTCCGGCGAGGTGTTGGACTCCAGTCGCGGTGGTGAGCCCTTCGCATACCTTCATGGTCACGGCAACATCGTACCGGGTCTGGAAAAGGCATTGGAAGGCCAGGAGGCCGGTCATCAGGCGCAGGTGCGTGTCGAGCCCGAAGAGGGTTACGGCGAACACCAGCCACAAGCGGTCATCAACGTGCCTCGTGATCAGTTCCCCGAGGGCGAGGCCATCGAGGTGGGCATGCGTGTGCACGGGGAAGGCCCCGGCGGTGTCATGACCTTCACGGTGGTGTCCATGGGGGTCGAGCACATCCAACTCGATGCAAACCACCCGTTGGCCGGCAAGCATCTGAACTTCGATGTTGAGATCCTGGACGTGCGTGAGGCGACCGCCGAGGAGAAAGACCACGGCCATGTCCACGATGGTGAGCATCACCACTGATGTCGGTGGGCCCCGGGGGCTCGCGCATCTTGTGCGCAGCGGTTCCAGGGGATAGATTCGTGCCCACGAAAGCAGGCTCGTGGTCTGCCCGGGCCGGCGATCGATCGCCGGCCCTTTACCTATTCGGCAACTGAATGGCCCCGGAAAACGCTCTGCCTACACCCCATACCGACCCCTTCGAGCTGAAGGGCAGCCTCTTCACCCTCACTGTAATGCGTCTTGTCCGGACAGATCTGGAGGCCATCGAGCGGGCGCTCGCGGCCAAGGTCGCCCAGGCGCCGGGTTTCTTCGACCGCGTTCCGGTGGTGATAGACCTCGAGGCGTTGGCGGCTCACTTGGTGGTGGATTTCAACGGCTTGGTTACGATCGTGCGGGCACAAGGTATGGTGCCTGTCGGTGTCCGTCACGGTTCGAGCGGGCAGCAGAACGCCGCGTTGGCAGCCGGCCTGGCGTTGCTGCCCGAGTCACGGCCCGCACCCAAGCGCAATGACGCCGCCGGCGCGCTCGCCAAGCGCAGCAGGTTGGTTACGACGCCGGTCCGCTCGGGGCAGCAACTGTATGCCGCCGAGGGTGATCTGGTCGTTACCGGTACCGTCAGCGCCGGTGCGGAATTGCTCGCCGATGGGCACATCCATGTGTATGGCGCGTTGCGCGGCCGGGCACTTGCCGGTGTCAAGGGCGATACCACCGCGCGGATCTTCTGCCAATCGTTGGAGGCGGAGCTGGTGTCGGTGGCCGGTCATTATCGGGTGATCGAGACGACGGTGCCGGAGTTGCGTGGCAAGCCTGTGCAGGTGTTTCTGGATGGCGACAAATTGTGTATAGAGCCGCTGGCACGTTGAGCCGGCGACGCGGATCTTGAGTCTTCGGGAGGAACGGAATTGGCCACTGTCATCGTAGTGACCTCAGGCAAAGGCGGCGTGGGGAAGACCACGACCAGTGCCAGCTTCGCCGTGGGTCTGGCTTTGCGCGGACACAAGACCGTGGTCGTGGACTTCGATATCGGTCTGCGTAACCTCGATCTGATCATGGGCTGCGAGCGGCGGGTCGTGTACGACTTTGTCAACGTGATCAACGGCGAGGCGACGCTGAACCAGGCGCTGATCCGCGACAAGCGGGTGGAAACGTTATTCATCCTGCCCGCTTCGCAGACCCGCGACAAAGACGCCTTGACCAAGGAGGGGGTCGAGCGGGTGCTCGATGAGCTCAAGAGTCAGTTCGACTACATCGTGTGCGACTCGCCCGCGGGCATCGAACGCGGTGCACTGATGGCCATGTATTTCGCTGACGAGGCGTTGATCGTGACCAACCCGGAGGTGTCCTCGGTGCGCGATTCCGACCGCATCCTCGGCATCCTCTCCAGCAAGTCACGACGTGCCGAGCAGGCGGAGCCCCCGGTCAAGGAGCACTTGGTGCTGGCCCGCTACTCTGCCGATCGGGTGGATCGGGGCGACATGCTCAGCAAAGATGATGTACTGGATATTCTGGCGATCCCGCTTCTTGGGGTTATTCCGGAATCCCAGGCGGTGCTCGCCGCATCCAATGCCGGCGTACCCGTGGTAATGGACGAGAAGTCGGACGCCGGTCTGGCGTACGTGGATATGGTGGCCCGGTTTTTGGGGGAGGATCGGCCGTTCCGATTTATCAGCGCTGAGAAGAAAGGATTCCTCAAGCGCTTGTTCGGGAGCTGACCATGGGGTTCTTCGACTACTTCCGCAGCACGCGCAATCGCAACACGGCATCGCTTGCCAAGGAGCGCTTGCAGATCATCGTCGCCCACGAGCGAAGTTCGCGCCATCAGCGGGCTGCGGACTTCATCCCGCAGTTGAAGCAGGAATTGCTCGATGTGGTTCGCAAATACGTTGCAGTCAGTCCCGAGCAGATCAAAGTCCATGTGGATCGCGAGGACGGCTGTGAGGTGTTGGAACTGAACATCCTGCTTTCGGACGATGAGGCCGGTGACGCCAAGGCATGACAGAGAGCGGCGAACGTATACGGCTGGATAAATGGCTGTGGGCGGCGCGCTTCTTCAAGACGCGAGCCTTGGCCACCGAAGCGGTCAGCGGTGGCAAGGTTCATCTGGGCGGCGATCGCGTCAAACCGGCCCGCGCCGTGACGATCGGTGATCGCCTCAGTGTCCAGCGCGGCCATGAGCGTATCGAACTGGTGGTGCGGGCACTGAGCGACCGCCGTGGTCCGGCCAGCGTCGCGCAGACGTTGTACGAGGAAACCGAGGCCAGTCGCGAGCGGCGAGAGAAGGAAGGCGAGGCCCGACGACTGGCGGCCGTAGGCACGCCGTCGCCGGAGCATCGTCCCAA
>CBFGWV010000010.1:0-47540 GCA_965652545.1 uncultured Candidatus Competibacteraceae bacterium
TTATCCGGCCCGATCAGAACATTGCGATGGTCAGCACGACGGATGTCGGCGACGCAGCGGCGCGGCTTCTGGCGGGCGAGTGGACGGGTAAGCGCACCGTCGAACTGTCCGGCCCCGCGGACTGGAGCGCGAACGATGTGGCCGCCGCCTTCGAGACCGTGGTCGGTCGTTCGGTCAAAGCGGTATTCGTGCCACCCAGCGAACGCACTGCCGCGCTTGCCGAGGCAGGCGTCCCTCCTGACGTGGCGGACGCGCTGCTGGCCATGTACGAGGGCATCGCCAACGGCTTGTTCGAGCGCGAGGACGGCAACGAGCACTGGCACGGCGTAACACCGCTCGCGGCTGCGGTCGAACGTATTGTGGCCAAGGTCCAATAGCAGGAACTCCCACGCCTTGGTTCAATCAACTGATACGCCCCACGCAGGCCAACACACTCAGGAGGACCCATGTTCGACCACGTCAAATTCGGCGTCAGCGACTATGAAGCGAGCAAAGCGTTCTTCCTCAAGGCGCTCGAACCGCTGGGCGTAGCGGTGGTCGGGGAGGGGGTGCCGACTTACGGGGTCGAGCTCAGCGCCAAGGGCCAGGCGTCATTGTGCCTGTTCCAAACCGACGAAAAGCCGGCACATCTTCACCTGGCGTTCGCGGCCGAGAATCGCCAGCAAGTCGACGCGTTCTATCGCGCAGCGCTGGAGGCCGGTGGCAAGGACAATGGTGCACCGGGCCTGCGTCCGGAATACCACGCGAACTACTATGCCGCGTTCGTCATCGGTCCTGACGGGCACAACATCGAGGCCGTTTGCAGCAAGCCCGAGGGCTGACCCGCCCCCATCGAGGGGACATCCACAGGCGGGCATCGCCCACCTGCGGCTGTCCCCCGGTGGTCGACACGCGACCATACCGCACCCGCTGCCTCAACCGCCCCACCTGCCGCAGGCTTTGTCGGCACCGCATTGTCGGCGTCGCACTGTCCCGTCCGTCTTTCAGTGACAACCTCACTTGGAAACCGACGGAGCTGGACATGATCAAGCTATACGGAGCACCCCCTACCCGCGCCCTGCGCGTCATCTGGTTGCTCAACGAACTGGGCCTGGAGTACGAGTTGGTCCCGATAGACCTCTTGGAAGGCGAGGCCGAAACGCCGGATTTCCTCGCCCTCAACCCCGCCGCCAAGGTCCCGGTGCTGGTCGACGGAAGCCTCCTGCTCACCGAGTCGTCCGCGATCCAGATCTACCTGGCCGAGAAGCACCCCGAGGCGGGACTCATCCCCGAGACGGTGGAGGATCGCGCACAGATGTACCGCTGGATCTTCTTCCTGGCGACCGAGATCGAGCAGCCCCTGTGGCGCATCGCG
This sequence comes from uncultured Candidatus Competibacteraceae bacterium, assembly GCA_965652545.1. Classification (GTDB taxonomy): domain Bacteria; phylum Pseudomonadota; class Gammaproteobacteria; order Competibacterales; family Competibacteraceae; genus CBFGWV01. The sequence continues at coordinate 1,355 of CBFGWV010000010.1, forward strand.
CGTCACACGTTCCTCTACCCGGAAGACAAGCGCCTGCCCCAGGATGTCGAACTGGCCACGCAGGAGTGCGTGGCGATGGTGGCCGTGCTCGAGCGGCACATGGCGAACCGCGAGTTCGTCGTCGGCGACCGGCTCAGCGTGGCCGACTTCAACGCCGCCTATACCCTGGACTGGGCGAACGAGGCGGGGATGCTTGGCGAGGCGCCAAGGCTGCGGGCATATCTGGAGGCGATGTACGCCCGGCCCACGGCACCGGTGACTATTGCTGAGGCGTTTGCGGCGATGGAGAGTTAGGGAACTGGGCTCTGCTAGAGAATTGCTCGCGCTACGTTCTCGACGCTGGCAATGGATTGCCCATAAGCTACGATTTCATCGCTGCCTGCGAAAACGCCCAATTTGGTTATTCAGAGGTCGTCCTCCGCGCGGAAAACGACGGAAGATGTTGTGGCAGGAGATAGAAAAGTTCGTTCGTTTCCGGGAGACGATCACCATGGCCGAGGTGTGGTTACACGTGCAATATGGTCAATAGCGAAGGTGAAGTGCCTGGAGTCCGTGTTCCGCGGCGGCATACAGACCCGAGGAGATGTCCTTGTGGACGACAGCCCTCGGTCAGCGGCTGAGTGATGCGTTGCCCGAGGCTGGATTTGTGCACCCGAAGGCGCTAGATTCAAACGTATCGGGTGTCGGGGAGAGACCATCGCAGCGCGCCGCTACCGACTTTTTCCCCAAAGCGCTGGGCAGGTTCCTGGGTAAAGAGAAGATGACTAGTAGAGAAGGAGCAATTGGACCAGCACCTCGTGGCAAGTCAAGGCCGCAAGGCGATTAGCGGGCGTGCGATCCCTTGTTTTTTGCCGGTGCTTGCTGCGCACGGCCAATAAATGCTACTAAGTTGGATGCATAAAAAACCATGAGTCGCAGCTTCCTGATACTCTCAATAGCATTGCTAGTCGCATCCGTCGCTTTTGCCGGGGGGTACTCTACTCGTCTCGCGGCAAGTGATGCGATAAGAATCGCTAAGGATGCTCTGGAGCAGCGCGGCTTCAGCGAACCTCGATACTGGATCGAAATAATAAAATATCATCAAGACAGAGACGAGTGGTGGGTTCATTTTGCAGATAGTGAGCTGGTGATTGATGGGAGTCCATCCGTCTTTATAAATGACAAAACCGGCGAAATTTGCTTTGTACTCGGCATCGGTATGCCGGAGTGCGCTTTACAAACGTTTGGTTCCGACGCATCGTAAACGTGTGGCGTTCTATGCATCGGTGGAAGCGAAATCCGAGAGAAGTGGCGATCAAGAAGGTTGAGAGCTGGTGTAGCGGTGTACCCATGACCGAAGCCCAGCTTCAATCCCTGGCACTGGCATACACCGGGGCCATGACCAGCATTCGCGGCCGTCGCGTGCAGCGTTTGGTGCTACGCACGTTCGCGGACTTTGATCTTGTCGTGCCGGCAACCACGGCGACGGGCCGGCCCGCGTTGTTTGCGTTAAAAGCAGACGGCCCGTTTGCGGTGTGCTGCACCGATGGGACCGGTGCCAGCGCCGCTGTGGTCCACGGCAACCTCGCAGCCGGGTCAGTGGAGGTGCGTCGTGATCTTCACAAGGACAGCCTGCCGATCCTGGCCTGGGCGGTGCGGCATTCGGGCCTGCCAGTCGACTGGTCTCCATTGACGATCGACGCCGCCGGTATGGACGGTGATACGGCAGGCCAGCTCGCGGCACTGCTGGCGACCGCCTTGGCGGGCGTTTGACGGACGCATGCACAGATCAAGGTCTGGGCATGTCAGCGTCAAAGCCCCTCTCCCCTGGCGGGAGAGGGGTTGGGGAGAGGGGGATGTCGGGGTAGCCACCGACATACGATTTCGCCACGGCAACCTGACCCCCTCTCCCCCGGCCCCTCCCCCGCGAGGGGGGAGGGGAGATTCCTCGTGACCTGACAGGATGATCCGTCGCTGCCCAAATCTAACCATCCTTTGCCGTATGGACCTATGCTGGGTGTCCATCTATGGTCAGAGGGAGGGCTTTGACTGTGCGCCACAACCATCGAGTACCAGCAATCCATGCGAAGAGTCGTTCTGGCTGTGGTGATGTCTGTCGGCGGCTGGTGGTTGGCGACACATAACGAACCGGCGGCGGCCGATGTGTTGCCGCCGGCCCGCTGGGTCGACGAGTCCACCTGCCAAGGCTGCCATACCGCGCAATACCAAGCCTGGCAGGGGTCTCACCATCAACTGGCCATGCAGCCGGCGACCGAGCAGACGGTGCTGGGTGATTTCGGTGGCGCGTCGATCAGCAGCGACATCGAGACCAGTGAATTTTTCCGCCGTGGGGACGCGTTCTGGATTCGCACCCCGGGCGCTGACGGGCAGCCGGCGGACTTCCAGGTCGCTTACACGTTGGGTGTCGACCCGTTGCAGCAGTACCTGCTGACGCTGCCGGACGGCCGCTTGCAGGCGCATGGTGCGGCGTGGGATGTCGCGACTAAGCAGTGGTACCACCTCTACGACGGCATGCGCGTGGACTCTGGCCACCCGCTGCACTGGACCCAGGCGCAGCAGAATGCGGACTTCATGTGTATCGAATGCCATACCAGCGGGTTTCGGCGCGATTACGACGCAAAGGCCGATCGCTACGACAGCCACTGGCAGGCCCTTGGCGTGGGGTGTCAAAGCTGTCATGGGCCGGCGTCCGATCATCTGCGGTGGGCCGAGGGTGGCGCGGTTGCGGACGACGCCAAAGGTTTGGCGCACCCCATGAGGTCTGCCCAAGACCCTGGCGGGGTGCAGCAATGCGCTCGCTGCCACAGCCGTCGCACACCGCTGGGCAACGGCTATAGTCAGAGTGGCGAGCTGCTCGATGACTACCTGCCGATGATGCTCACGGCCGATCTCTACGAGGTCGATGGCACCATCAAGGGCGAGGTGTTCGAGTACGGGTCGTTCCGTCAAAGCCGTATGCATGCCGCCGGTGTGGGATGCGCGGACTGCCACGACCCGCACAGCGCGCGGCTGCGTTTGTCCGGCAACGACGTTTGCACCCAGTGCCATAACCCGGCGGCCACGGCGCGCCGAAGCGGCATCGATGCCAGCGGTTTACAGGCAAAGGATTACGATCACCCGTCTCATCATCATCACGCGGTCGAGTCGCCGGGCAGTCAGTGCATCGGTTGTCATATGCCAGGAAAGGTCTACATGGACAAGGATTTGCGTCACGACCACAGCTTCAGCTCGCCGTTTCCGCCGCAGGCCCGTGAACTGGGGCACTCCGATGCTTGCCTGGGCTGTCACCGTGACGAGGGCACGGACGAGATAGCGGTACGGTTTGAGCAATGGTACCCGCATGCGGTGCCGCGCGATGGCGGCTATGCCCGCGCCCTGCACGCGGCTCGGCAAGGGCTGCCCGGGGCGGCGGAGGGTCTGCGGCGTCAGCTCGCTCGCACTGATTTGGCCGATATCCGGCGTGCCACCTTGCTCAGCGAATTGCCCAACTACCCGTCGGCGGTTGCCCAGCAGATGCTGGTCGAGGCGCTGCGGGACCCATCGGCGCTGGTGCGCCGCACTGCCGCGGAGTTGGTCGGCACGTTGCTACCGCCGCCCCAACAGGCGGCGTTGCTGGTACCGTTGACGAACGATTCGGTGCGTGCCGTGCGACTGGCCGCCTCTTGGCAGCTGTTGCAGTTGTCGCCGCCTGGCGCGGATCAGCAAACGCTGTTGCGTTTGATCGCGGAGTACGAGCAGGTGCAGAACACGATGCTCGATCGGGCCGAGTCCAACGTCAATCTGGCCGGCATCTACCCATTGACCGGGCGAAGTGATCTGGTCGAGCCGGCCCTGCGGCGGGCGCTACGACAAGATCCGACCTTCTTCCCGGCGCTGATCATGCTTGCCCAGTGGCGGGAGCGGGAGGCGGGCGATGCCGCCGGTGCGCTGCGGCTGCTGCGTGAGGCGATTCGGCAGCACCCGGCGGAGGCCTCGTTGCAGCATGCCCTCGGTCTGACGCTGGTGCGCCAGGGGCGGTACGAACAGGCGCGGCAGGCCTTGCGGCGAGCCCATGAGTCGGCGCCGGAGCAACCCGAGTACGGCTATGTGCTGGCGGTTGCGCTGTACGACGGTGGTAGGGTGACGGAGGCGCTTGCGTTGTTGCGGACGCTGGTGCGGCAGCACCCCGCGAACCGCCCCCTGCGTCAGGCGTTGATCGGCTACCTGCACGCCGGCGGCCATGAACGGGAGATACAGACACAGCTGGCCGAGTTGGCCGCGCAGAATCCGGATGACCCGCTACTGCGGTTGCGCGGGCAGACGCATTGACAGCGTTTCGAGGGGGGAGTGGACAATGAAATTCAGATTGTTGAGCGTGGCTGTAGTCATGGCGGTGGCGTCATGCAATTCCGACAATTCCGATTCGGTGGATGAAAAGCAAACGCCGAACATCTTGTTCGTCATGATGGATGATGTCGGCATCGATCAGATGGCCTCCATGGGCTACGGCGGCAACGAGCCACCGGCGATGCCGTCGATCGATGCAATTGCCAGTGGTGGCGTGCGCTTCCGCAACACCTGGTCGATGCCCGAGTGCTCACCGGGTCGCTCGACGCTCATGACCGGCCGCTACCCGCTGCGCAACGACATCTACCAGGCCATCGGCCCCAACGACCTGGCCAATTCGCAGGTCGACCCCTGGGAGATGACCGTCGCCAAGGTGCTGAAAGAAGCAGGGTACGAGAGTGCCATGTTCGGCAAGTTTCACTTGGCCGGGCCGGAGAACAACGAGGCCGGCAACGGCACCCCCGCACAATTGGGCTGGGACTACTTCTACGGCTGGACGGGCGGCCTGCCCGGCTCCATCGACACCACCGCGGGCGGGGTGGCGCCGCTGGGCACGTACTCCTGTGGGTTCGTCCCGGATGAGTCCGAGCCCGATGGCGCCTATTTCGGCGCCTGTTACACACCGCAGGCCGACGGCGGAGCGAGCTGCGCGGAGATCGTCGGAGCCAACGCGGCGGGCGACTCCGCCGGGCTGCAATGCCTGACCCAGGGGGGTGTGCTGGTGCCTGCGGCCAACTGCCAGGCGGCGCCCCCGGCCGGCCTCGTGTTCGACCGGGAGAACGCCCACTTCGTCTCGCCCCTGGTCGTGAATGGCGCTGGCGGCGTGGAGGAAGCCAGCCTGCTGGATGCGCGCGGCCGCGGCTTTCGCTCGACCATCGAGATCGATGCGGCCATCGACTGGATCAACAGCCACGACAACGGCGGCACGCCCTGGATGGCGACGGTGAGTTTCAGCTCCCCGCATACGCCCTTACAGCGTCCGCCAGGGCATCTGCTGCGCTCCGGTATCCAAAACCAGCTGACGGCCAACTGCGCCGACCCGATCAACCAGCGCCGCCTCGCCGACGCCATGATCGAGGCCCTGGCCACGGAACTCGGCCGGCTTCTGGTCGAAACCGGCATCGCGACACAGGCCGACGATGGCAGCCTGGTCTACGACCCGCGCACCAGCGACACGATGGTGGTGGTGGTCGGTGACAACGGGTCCTTCGGCTCGACCGTGAAGCTGCCGTTCGACCCGACCCGCGCCAAGGGGTCGGCCTACCAGACCGGCGTCTGGGTACCGCTGATCGTCGCCGGCCCGCTGGTGGAGCAGCCCGACCGGGATGTCGAGCACATGACCAACGCCACCGACGTGTTCGGGCTGTTCGCCGATATCGCCGGGGTGGATATCCAGAGTGCGGTTCCGCGCGGCACGGACGCCGCCGCGATGATGCCGTATCTGCGCAATCCGATGCAGAGCAGCATCCGCCAGTTCAACTACACCCAGGGCGGGCTGAACATCCAGGCCAACGACGGCGTGAACGGCCCCTGCGTGTTCAGTGGAACATCGTGCTCCCATACCCCGGTCAGCAAGACCGTGTGCGAGGACAACAGCGGCGTCTGGTGGGGTGTGGGCGCAGACGACCCCTCGGTACTCGTCCCCGATCGGCAACAGTGCTGGCAGGTCAATCAGGCCATCTATCAGAACGACCCCGCCACCTACGACACCGACCGCATCCAGATGCTGCCGACGGCCTACCAGGCGGTTCGCGACGATCACTACAAGCTGGTCCGCAATCGTATGCTGGACTACGACCCCACCACGGACGGCCCCACGGAGGTGGTGACCGAGGAGCTCTACCGGGTCGACCAAGCGGTGCCGGTCCCGCAGTTGGACCGCGACGGTGATGACCTGCTCGATCGCAGGCTGCCGCTGACGGCGGTACAGCAGAGCCACTACGACGCGTTGAACGCCGAGCTCGACGCGGTCCTCGCCTCGCAGGTGAGTTGTCCGGGCGACGGCAACGGCGATGGGGTGGTCGATCAGGCGGATGTCGACGAATACAACCGGATCAGCGCCGAGTGGGGGCAGTCGAGCTTGTACGACTTCAACGAAGACGGCCTGACCAACGCGCAGGACCTGACGATCATCTACGAGAATGTGGGGTCATGCCCTAGTCCATCCAGTTAAGCCGCAGCTCGGCCTGTTACGTTGCCGGTACCGCGGTGTTGACGGCCACCGATGGCAACGGTTCATCCACCCAGCAGATCATCAATCTGCCTGGTGTTTGCGATGGCAGTCGACATCGATCGCGCCACGGGGCGCAAGGTGCTCCCCGTGGCGCGATCGATGACCCGACCGAGGCAGCATCGCTGAACTCGAGGAGTCCCACACGTCGTTGTAGCTGGAAGGACGGGCAATGAGGCAGGTTCAGGAAACGTTCGACAGCTATCCCGAGCCGGTAAAGACGCTATTGCTGCAAGTTCGGGCATTGGTGTTCGATGTGGCGCAAGCGCACGGTTTGGGCGAGGTCGAGGAAACCTTGAAATGGGGCGAACCCAGCTATCTTGTGAAAAGCGGCAGCACGGTTCGTATGGACTGGAAGCCGGCGTCCCCGGGGCAATGTTTCATTTTCTTCAACTGCAATACCAAATTGGTGGATACGTTCCGCGAGTTGTATGCCGATGAGCTGAGCTTTCAAGGTAGTCGGGCCATTGTTCTGAATGTCGATGAGCCGATACCGATCGATACGATTCGCAAGTGTATCGAGCTTTCCCTGAAATATAAGCTCATCAAGCATTTGCCATTGCTGGGTGCTTGATCGAGTAGGGTACTCGTCAACGCCGTCGAATCCGCCGTGCGTTGACGCCGCCTTGCGCATCCAGGTGTCCACGGACTTGCACGTAGTCGCCCGGACGTGGCGCTTTGTCTATGCGCGTGTCGGCACCAACCGCCAACGGCAGGTCGTCCAGCCGCCAACCGGCTCCCAGCGTGCCGTGCAGCCGCACCCGGCCACCGACCGGGACGGGGGCGGCATTGCCTTCGCTGTCTCGGGCGCCTTGGGCGATCCAATCGATGATCAACTGGACGTCGTCATCCGGCAGGTAGGGTGGACCGTCGAACGGCATGCGTGGGCGGGCTTGGCCGAGCACGCGGCGAACCAGTTCGCTGGCCGCCGGGTTGCCCGGCACCACGCGCACGCGGTCGGCGCTCGAGAGCGTGGCGTCGTAGGATGTGAGACGAAAGCCTTCGGGTGCCGAGCCCATCAGTCCGTCGTCGCGGTGGCACTTTACACACCGTGTGGCAAAGATCGGCGCGACATGCCTGTAAGTGATCGGCTCGCCGGGTGCCGGCTGTTCGGGCGCTGACTGTTCGGATGCAGGGCTGTCGGTGACCGCTTGTGTGGCTGTGCCTTCTGGCATGCCGGCCGCGATCCAGCGCTCGAACACGGCGATCTGCTCGTCGGTGAGATACGGTGGGCCGGTCAACGGCATGCGCGGCTGACTTTCGCCCTTGAGCCGGCGAACGAGTTCGCTGCCGGCCGGGTCGTCCATATTGACGACCGGTCCGCGGGTGCTGCCTTCAAGCAACCCGTCGAGGCTGTCGAGCCGCAGGCCGATCGGGGCGGCGTCGCCTTGGTGGCAGAGCGTGCAATGCTGATTGAGCACTGGGGCCAAGTCGGCGTAGGTCGGGGTATCCCCGGGCTGGGCGCTACCGACAGGCGGCACGAACAGGAGCGCCAGTGCCCACAATGGCCAGTGTCTGGTACCGCGGATTGAACATGCAAGCGGGTGGTGCGGCGTGACCGTCATATGAAGCGACACCTCAGGGGATACTGGCCTGGGCGTCCTCAGAGCCGACATATTTGTTGGGACGCACAAGCTTTAATCCTAGCATCAACAACCCGATTGCAAACCACGTCCAGTTCGATAGGTCATCTTGAAAGATCAAGATTCCCCATGCTACGCCGGACAGAGTGACTATGTAGGCTGCTTGGCTCGTAAAGACGGGGCCAGCCCAAAGGATCAATAGGGTAATAAGAAAATAGTCGAGCAAGGTAATGCCGGCAACAGCGATCATGGCGCCTTCTGCAATACCGAACGGCCAGTTCGGCCAGAAAAAGGTCTCGGTGGCGAGCACGATAGGCAGTAACAAGATAGTGACTACAGTGAACATGACGAACAGGAGTTGATCGACAGCAATATTTTTCGGTGCGCGCATTTCAACATAGAGATGCTCGGCGGCATAACAGGCGGCGCCTGCAAAGGCGATTAATGCGAACAGCGTATCCCGGGCTTCGGGCAGGCTGCTTCTAGGCAAAAGGATCATCATGACAGCGATGCCGCCTAACATAAGGCCTGCTGCACGCTGCCATGTCAGTGACTCGCGTCTGAGCAAAACGGCGCCGCCTAATGTCAAAATCGGTACAAGTGCGATGCCGATGGCAATGATGCTTGCAGGTATTCTCTGGGCGGCATAGAAAAAGAAGAGGTTGGGTAGCACCACGCTCAATATACCCCAAGGTAGGCAAAAGGGTACAAGGCTGAAAGATATATTTTTTAGCTTACCTGTAACAGTAAGCTCAAACGTGAGAATAAAGGTCGCCAGAACGGCGAACCAGAAAACAATGCCCAGTGGGGCTGCGCCTTCCGATACAGCGAGTTTCATAAAGGAAAAAGAGCTGCCGTAGACGACGCCGGACGTCAGTAGCATGATCCAAAGAAGCAGGTTGTTATTTTTAGTGGGCAAAATGAAGGGTCCAGTAAATGACGGGGTTGGCTAGAGTAAGTCTATAAACGCTGTTGTCAGTATTGATTTAAAGCTAGCATCGACTCACGCGCCCATGAACATCGTTCGTGGTGATGGTTGCAATAAGCGCCAGTAATGCCTGGGCATGGTTTAATGAGTTGTCAAGTTGGTGGATTCGACTCAATGTTCGACGTGTCGTGTCATCGACATTTGTTGCATTACTCATATGAACCTCGAGTAGCCTGGACACACTTGGCACAGTCCGTGATTGCCGTCGAGGGCTTGAGTTGTCGGCACGTCGGCAGTTACAGTGCGGGTGCTCGAACCAATAACGTACAAACGGAGTTGCCTGATGAATGAGTCAACCATGTCTGACACAGGTGCAATTGAAGGTACCGTAAGCACCTCGCAGGGCGAGCGCTTGCCTGGGGTACTAGTCGAAATCGTTAACTCACAAACTCAAAATGAGCGTGCCAGCGTCACCGATGCCGAGGGGCGTTTCGTCGACCGCGGCGTCGAGCCCGGCTCATATAGTCTCAAAGCGACTCTGCCTGGCTTCAAGCCTTACGACAGACAGAATGTGGTCGTTCGGGCGCACGATACGGTCAATCTTGAGGTGACGCTCGTACCAGCCAGCCCGGTCTGATCGACGATCGGGCTTGCTGCCATCCGGTGTTGGTCACGCTGTCTTCGCTGACCACGGGTCGACCACCTCGACCCCCATCGGTTTGAAGTCCTTGGTGTTGCGCGTCACCAGCACGAGTTGATATCGACGCGCCAATGCGGCGATCTGTGCATCGGCGGCAGGCCGCACGCGGCCTGTTCGGTCGCCGTCTCCCATGATCTCACCCCAGGTGATGGCAGCGGCTTGGTCGAATGCGACAACACGGCCGTCGAATTGGTGCAAAAGCTCCTCCTTGATCCAACGCTCATAAGCGCTGCGGCGTGACGCGTCCGCGACTTTGCGCGCGCCGCGCATAAGCTCGCCGATGGACAGGGCTGGGAGGAACAACTGGCTTGGGCGTTGTGCGCTCAGCCAGGAGAGGACGGTCTCGTTCGGGTGGGGCTTGACGGTTTCGCTGATGACATTGGTGTCGAGCAGGAAGCCACTCATTCGAGGTCGAGCGGCGGCCGGCTGGATTGATCGCGCTCGAACGTCAGGTTGGCGTTCACCAGCGGTGAGGCACGGAAGAAGGCGACGAGTTCGGCACCGGTTCGGGCCTTTGGCCCAACGGCGATGGGTTTGATCGCCTCTCGAACCTGTTCGGCGGGCGCGCCGCCGGCGCGCAGTACACTGGCGAGTGCTTTCATGAGGGAAACATCGCCCGCCGGTACGGTGACTTCCACGCGCTGGCTGCCCGCCGCCGCAGCTTTGGCACGGTAGCGCGCTACCTTTTCCCTGATCGTGATGTCCTTAGTCATGATGCCTCCTTTGTATCCGGGTTCGTTACCGGATACTGGGAGGCAGGATGAATCAAGTCAAGCGTCCAACCTCCTGAGGTCAGACTTTGCTTACGATCAACGCGGCGTTCACCCCGCCGAAGCCAAAGCCGTTACACAGCGCATGCGGCGTCGACTGCGCGCGCGAGGCGTTCGGCACGAAATCCAGGTCGCTCATCGACTCGTCAGGTGCGTCCAGGTTCAGAGTGGGCGGCAGCCGGTCGTTGATCACCGCCAGGGCGGTGAAGATGCTCTCGACCCCACCGGCGGCGCCGAGCAGGTGGCCGGTGGCGGATTTCGTGGACGACACCGGCACGCTGGGCAGGCGCTCGCCGAACACATTTCGCAGCGATGCCACTTCACCCCGGTCGCCGACCGGCGTGGAGGTGGCGTGGGCGTTGACGTAAGCGATGTCCCCAGGCGTGAGCCCGGCCATGCGCAACGCCGCCCGCACGGCGGCCGCGGCGCCGGAGCCGTCGTCCGGGCCGGAGGTGATGTGGTAAGCATCGGCACTGGTGCCGTAGCCGCTGAGCACCGCCAACGGCGTTGCGCCACGGGCCTGGGCATGCGCCAAGGTCTCGATCACCATCAGCCCCGCGCCTTCGCCCATGACAAAGCCGTCGCGCCCTTTGTCGAAGGGGCGGGAAGCCTGCTGGGGCGCGTCGTTGCGGGTGGACAAGGCCTTCATGGCGTGAAAACTGGCCAGGGACAGGGGCTCGACACAGGCCTCGGTGCCGCCGACCAGTGCAACGTTCGCTTCGCCGCTGCGGATCATCCGCATGCCGTCGCCAATGGCCTGGATACCGGCCGCGCAGGCGGTAACCGGGCAGCCCATAGGCCCTTTGAATCCGTATCTGATGGACAGGTGCCCGGCGGCCAGGTTGGCCAGGAAGGCCGGTACGGTGAACGGCGAGATGCGTTTGTAGCCGCGGGCATCGAGGGTTTGCTGTGCTCGGGTGATGGTGCCGAAGCCGCCGATGCCGGTAGCGATGATGGTCGCGGTCGCAAGCCGGTCGGCCTCGCTTTCGGGGCGCCACTTGGCCTGGGCGAGCGCCTCGCGGGCCGCGGCCAGGGCATACACCGTGAAGGTGTCGAGCTTCTTGCGTTCTTTCTGGTCGACGACCGGGTCGATGTCGAGCCCGGCGTCCGGGTCGCTATCGATACCGGGGACCAAGCCTGCGATCTTGATGGGGAACCCTTCGGTATCGAATCGATCGATTGGCTTGATGCCCGAGCGCCCTGCCGTAAGACGTGACCAGGCCGGCTTGACGCCGCACCCCAGCGGACTGACGATGCCCATCCCGGTGATGACGATTGGCGAGGCCATAGGTTCTCCGCAGCGGTGAGTGACGGAGAAACCCTAACGTCGGTCACTATATGATCAAGATAATATTTTGCCCGTGAGAACTGCCCATGCCGTATCCAGCGGAGCACAAGGCAAGGTCGAAGGATCGCATCCTCAATGCCGCCACCGAGCTATTCTGCCGCTTCGGCTTCGAAAAAGTGTCGATCAGCCAGATCATGAAGCTGGCCCGAATGACGCACGGCGCCTTTTATAACCATTTCGAATCGAAGGAAGCGCTCTACAGTGCCGCCTTCGTGGAGCCGCTCAAGGGCAGCCGTGCCGCGAGGCTGGTGAAGGGGCCGCTGTCGCTCAAGCACCTGACCGCCCTGGTGACGCACTACTGCAACCTCAGTGAACTGGGCAAGAAGGGGCGGCCCGGCCACGAAATGATCCTGTTCAACGAGATCGGCAACGAGAACGTTGAAATCAAGCGTCTGTTCGAGGCCTCCTACGACAACCTCAAGCGGATGCTGGAGACCCGCATCACCGCGCTGAGCCGTCTCAACAAGCTACCGTTCAAGGCCGACCGCGAAGCCATTTCCGAGAAGGCCCGCGCGATCCTGGCCTCGCTGGTCGGGGCGGTGGCCATCGCCAAGAGCGTCACCGACGAGGAGGAACGGCGTCGTATCCTGCAGGCGGCGCAAAAGCAGATTCTCGTCATGCTGGGGGTCGATGAGCGGGTGCTTGACGTGTCACCGGGTGTCAAGTAGGCCACGCACTGTGTGGAGGGATGGACCTATGAGCCAATCGCTCTTACCCCTTGAGGGCGAATGCCGCTGCGGACAGGTGCGGATACGCGTAGACGCCCCGCCGCTGGTGACCATGGCGTGTCATTGCACCGGCTGCCAGAAAATGAGCGCCAGTGCCTACTCGCTGAGCGCGGCGATTCCAATCGCAGCGTTTTCGGTCACGCAAGGCGAGCCGGTGGTCGGGGGCCTGCGCGACCCCGCGCTACAGCATTTTTTCTGCCCTCATTGTATGACCTGGATGTTTACGCGTCCTGACGAAGCGTATGGGTTCGTCAATGTCCGTCCGACGATGTTCGAGTATTGCAGCTGGTTCTCGCCATTCATCGAGACGTATACGAGCGAGAAGCTGCCATGGGCGGCAACGGCGGCTGTGCACAGTTTCGAGCAGTTTCCTCCCATGGAATCCTACGAGGGGCTTTTAAAGGAATACAAGACGCTGCATCAGGTTTGAATGGGCACCCATAGAGTGGTGTTTGAGTTCGGCTGTGAAAAGTCGCCACGGATACGTTCCTGGCTTTTCTCGCCCGATTTTCGGACCGCATCGTAACTTACCACCACGTCGCATGGCCGCTATGGTTCGACCCTGGTGCGGCTGCGCGCCTGTGGATTCCATGGTTTGCTCATAGGGAGGAGAGATATGCCCCGTTTCATCCATCCATCGACAATGCTCTGGGCATTCTGCCTGGCCTTGTGGTCGGCCTTCGCCCAGGCGCAGTCCCAGGGCATGGGCGACATCATGAGCGAGGTGTTCGATTCGCCACTCGTGGCCGATTCGGCCGCCGTTGAGTCCGCGCCGGGCGGCGCCCCAACGGCGAGGGGTTCGGCAGTGCCGGTCCAAGGCATCGAGGGCGTGGGCTTTATCCAGGTCTATCGTAGTGGCCCGGAGATAGTACCGGTGGTTCTCTTCGCCAACGGCGAGGCTTGCCGGGACATGGCGCTGCTGTCGGGCAATGAGACCATCGCCGCCCATAAGGCCGCCAATCCGGATGCCTGGACAAAATGGCGCCGTCAGCAGGGCAAGCTTCAAATCCTCAAGAAGCAAGGCTGGTCGGATTTTCCTTTCCAGAATGCCACTGGGCCGTTCGGCGACGGCTATTCCCTGAACAGGCGATACAAGCGGTTGAACACCATCAGCATCGATGTGGACAACAGGGCAGCCTCGACCAACACTTACAGCTTCGCCGCTGACGGCACGTTCACCCATGGCCGTTCCGCCTTTGCCACCTCCAATGTCGGTGAAACTGGGGCGACGATTGCGCATGTGCCCGAGGACCAGCGTGGTGAGTATCGCATCGACGGCTATTTGCTGACGCTTGCCTATGCCGATGGCAAGCAGGTGGTGAAAGCTATCGTGACCGATGACCCGGACGATCCCGGTGTCATCTGGCTGGACGGCTACAGTTATGTGGACGACTGAATGGGCGCTCGAAGGCATCAAGCCTCAGCAATTCGCTGATTGTCCTGAATATAGGCATTGAAGTCCCTGAGACTGAATACACCGTCCGCATAGGAGTCTTCGTCGTTGTTTGGGCCGGCGGTATCGAGCTCATCTTCTCTTTCGGAGCTTAATCCACCGTGTTCGACGACGTCATCCCACCAGCCCGTTTTCACCACATCGGCTGCCTCGGCGGCGCCGGCCAGTCGCTCTATATCTTCCGCGCCGATGGTGTGGCCGAACCCAAGGTCATCCCAAGCGCTCGATAAGTCGCTGGCATACGTCAGAACGTCGTCTTCCCATTGGTAATAAGGGTCGTCGGAGTTTGGGTTGTCGCGCTTTTCCGCGATATCGGCGATAAAAGCCTCCAAGTCTTCCCGGCTTATCCGTCCGTCCTCGCTTCCGAGTCGGGCAGGGTCCGATACGGGAAGGCCCTTGTCCCGCTTGGCACTGTCGAGCTTGTTGAAGAGTTCGCGCCACGGCCTGTTGGACTCCTGATCAATCGCCATGTCGTCGCCACCAAACATGCGATGCAGGGCTCGCAGGCCGTCCAGCCCTTTATCGGTCGTGTAGCGTGTCTCGCCGGACCCCTGGCCGAAGTTGCCTTGCTCTAGATTGTCGCGAAGCGTCGCAATGGCGTCCTCATAGCTCATGCCCCCAAACTGGTAGCGCATATCACCTTGGAAACCCTCATTAAGAGGGAGCCTACAGTCCGGCTCGTCCTCGGCGTCTTGAATGAGGCACTCAAAAGCCTGTTGAGCTTGAGGAGGTTTTGAATCGTTTCCGAATCCATTATGCCACGATGCATTCGGAAATGAATTCGGTCTTGATTCAATGGAAAATGACATGGGGCCGGCCTCGAAAAGCTTGAATTGCGATATTTTTGTCATGGAAAACGCGGCATATGTAAGCACGGGTCTGGAATGGGCTCAATACATACTTTCGAATTGTCAAATGATTATGCCGAGGCGCGAGCCCATGCCGTTGGCGCGAAGCTGCTCGCAGGCAGGTGCGGAGCGCCTGTGCCATACTTCTTCGGCTTGGCTGTATCGACTCCGACACGGTGTCTGATGACCTCGGTACCAGAAGGAATCTCGCCGGCACGGCGTCAGAAGGCCGAATTATCGGTGCCAGCTGTTCAATAACAAACAATAAATCCTTGTTGCGAGGTTGCTGACATGTGCACTGCTGTCCGTTATGTGTCAATGCTGGGTGTTGCCATTCTCTGTTTTGTGAATTCCTTCACAGTCTTTGCCGGTACCTCATCGCCAAATGTCGTTTTGCTGTGGCCGGATACTGCGACCACACCGGTCAACCCGCGGCTGATTTATCAGTGCGCGGACACCACGTGCTCCGACATGACGCAGGCCACGCAAGTCGGCTATGTAACGGCGGTGCCGGTGCAGTCCCAATATGGGGTGGTGAGCCCGGCGCCGGCCCCGGTGACGTTCATCGATCCTGTGGTCGGTGCGACGACCTTCACGGTCTACCTCAGCGATACGGCCACCGTTTCCCCATCCTCGACCTGGACATCGTGCACGTTGGGCGTGGATGCCAATGGCGGGTTGGATGCAGCCAACACAACCTGCCGGGGTGCCGTTCTGACGGAAAACGCCACCGCAACCGCTTCGACATTTGCCGTTGGTGCCGGCACATTCACCGTAAAGCCAGATACGCCGCCGCGGACATACCAAGCGTATAACGCCGTCCCTGATCGTACGATAACGTTCAAAAATTCAACAAGTTACAATATCTGCTTGAATTTGGCGTCGCAATTCAACACCACCGCATGTACCGGTACGGGCGATAACCTGATCAACAGCGGGGCGTCCTACGTGCTGCAGGTGTCCGGCTCGACCGGGGGCGGCGAGGGCGGCGGCGCCATGTCGCAGGCTGCTTTTGTCACCGGCTACAGCGACGGGGGTGACTGGGTCTATACCGGAAACGATGCCTCGCTGGGTGGTGTGTACGCGACGGCAATGGAGTGGTCGCTCTTCCCCACGGCGCCGGTAGGGGCGTCGACCCTACCGGCCAATACGACCGATCACAGTTTGGGGATGTCGGATATCGATGTCAGCGTGGTGAATGGGTACAACTTCGGTGTCACCCTGTCGGCCGCATCGGGGACGGTGTGCAGCTCTGCGACCCGCCAGGACGGCAATGCCGAGCCGGCGTCGTATGCGTTGTACCCCGGCGTCATCTCCCAGTTTCCCGTGGATGACAGTCAGTTCGAGTCCATGTGCCCATCGACGCCCGTGTTCAACGCCGACTCGGCGACGCAGGTGGTGACCGACCCCGGCACACAGGACTTCATTGGCTGCTTGAGCCCCTGCAAGTACGCCACCGAAGTCCAGTCCTCTGTGGGGTTGACGGACGATCAAGTGAACGCGATCTGCTGTCAGGGCTCGACCTACGGAGACTCCGTCGCCTGCACCAACGCGCAAATCCCCTGGGGCAATACGTCATCGGCAAGCAGCCAGTTCGCCATGATCACCCATGATCAACTGCCTTACGTAACCAATATCAAAGGCAACTCGACGAATGTGTATACGTGGCAGTTCGACGATGACAACGGCAACTTCTCCTGCGATCCTGACGCAAGTTTCGTGTTTGAGATCACGACACGGTAGTAGAGCAGGGTTGTCGGTCGGTGGAGACGCCGGTATCGATCGTCCAATCGGCGATGATGCCGCTCGATACCGACCCGCCATCGGGCGCGCTGACTCGAATCTCGATCAGGCAGCGCCCGGCGGGCAGGCAGAGCTGGGCCTCGAAAGTGCCGTCCCAAGGCACCTCACCGACCATGTCGTCGTCCTCGGCCTCGTCGCGCGGGATGATCTCGCCCTCGACGTCCAGCAACTCCTCGATCAGTACCATGGCCTGCCAATCGTCGACTGAATCGGCTTGGTCGATCGGCGTCGGAGCACTCGGCTGGCCTACGCGTATGGCGAACTGCACCTCGTCCATGGGCCAGTAGCTGTTCGAATGCGTAAGACGGATGGTGGTCATCTCGCCGGCTTGTGGCCGCTCGGGCAAGCTGGCGGCCTGGAGTGTGGACTCGCCGCCCAACGCCCAAATGAGAGGCGATTCGGCGATGGCTTTGTATTGATCCCGAAAGCGGGTAACACTGGTCCGATCGTCATCAGGTTCGCCGCCTGTGCTAGGCGGCGTGAGCGGGGTAAGGCCCTGTTCGGCACACCACTGGCGATACTGCAGGTATGCCCGGGCGCGGTGGATCTGCAACGGTTCCATGGTCAGGCCCATGCTTGCCAGCGGCTCGATCATGCGGAAGCACCCGACGCTCAGGGCTAGATCCATAGCCCCATCGGCATCGTGCGGTTCGAAAGCGACGCCGATCGCATTGAGCTTGTGCAGCAGCGCCGGTGTGTTGCTTAGGACAACGTTGCTCAACAGGTCGTGCCCGACACGGTGGGTATCAGCGCCGGCGGCAATCAGTCGGTCGATGAGGGCGAGGCGCCGTTGAACGATGTCGGGTGCCACGGGCTTGGGGTCGAGATCGTCGGGGCGTGCGGACTCGATGCGCGCCAGCGTACTCCACTCCCGCCGAGCCTCGGTGGGCTCCGGCAGCTCGTCAGGATTCAGCCAGGGTTTGGCGGCATCGACCGCAGCGGCGATGTCGGCCGCCTTCACCCGCGTCGTCGCCTTGCGGTCGTAGACACGCAGCAAGGGCCCCGCCAACCGTTCGGCATCGGGATGTTTGTGCGTCCAAAGCAATTGCGAGGTTGCTGCTTCGTCGATCGGCGTGCGCTCGTCCACCAGGGACTTCTTCACGTCATGGCCGGCATTCAGCATGGCCTCGACGGTGTCGGTGTCGAGCAACGCACAAGCCAGGTTGAAGCGAAAGCGGTTGGCTTTCGCGTCGAGTTTTCCGTGCCGGGCTGCTTTCTCGGCCACTGCGGGATCGTGCATCGTCCGTTGCAGGAAGTCCGTGTTCACTGGGAAGCATCGGCCATGCGCGATGCAGGCGTCGATGAAGGCATGCAGCAGTTCGGCCCCGCCGACGTCCTGGCAGATCTCCCAGGCCATAGCGCCCAAGGCGTCTTTGTCGTTGAGTTTGACGCCGCCCCCGATCAGCGCGGCCATTGCGTCGCGATTGGCGTAGCGGCAGGCCTCCAGCAACGGTGTTCGCATCCAATGCCGCTGTTCTGGTGACTGGCCGAGTGTGTTGGCAATGTGGATTTCCGTCTCGCGGATTCCGGTGCCCATCTCGGCGCTCATGTGGCGCAGAAGCTGGCGGTCGTCCTTTGGCAATTCGGGGGTATAGGTCAACGCCGCCTCATGCTCGAACAACGCCTCGAAGGCGGGCCGGTTACAGTAGCGGATTGCGGCGTTGAGCGGCGTCAAACGGTGCGCGTCGTGTATGCGGACATCGGCCAGTTGCCCGATCAACTCAAGGGCAGTCGGCGACTGATCGCGTATGGCATGGTTGAGATCGTCGACGCTTATCCCCATTGAATGCTTCCCCAGCGTTGTTGTCGATTTGCGAAAGAATCCTATCAACCGTTGCGTCGGTCAGCCACGCGAAACCGGCCGGACGGTCGCTGTGAGGGCCTCGCGGGACATACCGGCGGTGCTCGCGCGCGGCTTGCATGCCTTACCGACAGGTTTGATACTGGCGACCGATGATTTGGACCATCACGCAGTATCAATATCAGGGAGTTTTATTATGACTAAGGTACTGGAGCTGTTGGCGATTCTCTTTACGGCCATTGCAATGGCCGGCGGTCTGGCGCATCTTCTTGAATTGCCAAATAAGATAGGGCTGCCGCGAGAAGAGTATTTGATCGTCCAGCAGATCTATCGAGGTTGGGCATTTCTCGGCATTGCCGTTGTCGGCGCTCTGGTTATTTCGGGTATTCTGGCAATATTGAGGTTTGGCGAGGGCCTTCCTTTTTATTTTGCGCTGGCGGCTACGGTGTGTATTGCGCTTAGCCTCGTGGTATTTTTCTCATACACCGCCCCGGCGAATAGTGCGACGCAGAACTGGACAGTGCTGCCGGATGGGTGGGAGACTCTCAGAACGCAGTGGGAGTATTCGCATGCCGCTGGCGCTGTTCTTTATTTCATAGCACTGGCCTCGTTGACTTTGTCTGTCATTGTCGGCCAGCGTTGATCCGTATACCTGTCCATACCCCGCTCCATTGGGCCGGGTCAAAGATAATCGGCGTACTCCGCGAACAGATCGATGGTCGAGCGACGGCCGACATCCTGCCGATGTCGGCCGATCCAAGCCTCGGCGGCGCGCCGACCGATGCCGTGCAGGCGGCTGACCAGCCCCCATTCGGGGTTGAGCTTGCTGGAGGCGCCGAAGGTGTCCAGCGCCTTCTGTGCTTCGATGCGGTGGATGAACAAGTCGTCGATCTTGCGGAACAAGCGTTCGTGATAAGCATGGCCGGAGGCCCTCTCCTGCTTGAGCAAGTGCTTGATCAAGGCCACCGTGCGCAGCTCGTGATCGAGACTGCTGTTGAAGCTGATCTCGTTCATCCGGTCGATGATGTCCGGGGCGCTGTACGGCACCGCCGGCCGCTCCAGCGGGTTGATCTGCACCAGGACGAGATCCCGTGGCGAACTCTCGGCGATCAGCGGCAGCAGCGCGGGGTTGGCGGTGTAGCCGCCGTCCCAATAGGACTCCTCTCCGATCTTGACCGCTTGGAACAGGACGGGCAGGCAGGCGGAGGCCAACACGGCGTCCACACTGAGATCGGCATTGCGGAACACCCGATGCCGACCGGTGTGTACGTTGGTGGCGCAGACGAAGATCTTCAGCTCCTCCAGCGTCGCGAGTGCGCCGAAGTCGACATGCCGGACCACGGTCTGGCGCAGCGGGTTGAGGTTCATCGGGTTCCATTGGTACGGCGAAAAGATGCGCGAGACCATGTCGTAAAGCTTCAGCATCGGCGAATGGCGGGGCGCCCAGTAGCCGAACAGCGTCTCCAGCGGTGTGCGCCGCAGTGGAAAGCGCGCCCCTTTCTTGCCAATGTCTTCCCAGAACGCCTTCAGAGCTGCACGTGCACCGTCCCGCCCCCCTGTGGCCAAGCCGGAGGCCAGCACGACGGCATTCATGGCCCCGGCGCTGGTACCGCTGAGGCCGCCGATGATGATGTCGGGTTCTTCCAGGATCCGGTCCAGCACTCCCCAGGTAAACGCCCCGTGGGATCCGCCACCTTGCAGGGCGAGGTCTATCGCGCATTGCGTCAAGCGGTTCTGCTCCTAGGGAAGCTCTGAACAAGTCTGGTGGGCCACGTTGGGCGTCCAAGATTCATTCTCGCACGGCGCAACGCGCAGTGCCGTGGTCACTCCACGGTCAAGCGTTGCAACACAGCGAGAGCGAATCTTGGCCCCAACCCCTTGGGGCTCGGGCTCTTTTTGCCCAGTGCTGCGTTGTGGGCAACGACCGATAGAATGACTATCGATCACTGCCCACGCCTTGCCCTGAGCAAAAAGAGCCGCGAGCGTGACCCTCCAGACTTGTTCAGAGCTTCCCTAGTTGTCACTACGACCTCGCCGCAGCGTTGTTCATCACCTGCAACCCTAACCGAAGGACGAGATTCTGTGGCGCCATAGATGTTCACGTTCTGCGCGGTTTGGGCAGTAGTACCATGGCCGACAAACGTCATAGACGTGTCTGGCCTCATGACGCGGCACATCGGAGGCAACCGCCTTGAATGCACTACCAGGCGATACCCAGAGCCGACGGGGGAACGAGATTCCGACGTCGCGCTGGATGTCCCTCTGGCAGGATTTCATCACCTCCGGCGGCCGCAGTACGCCGGACGATCCGGATTATCTCCGCCTGACCCTGATGAACTTGGCCGTCGGGGTGGGCATGATCGTCTGGGGGTTGTTTCTGTGCTTTAACGTGCTTGGTGTTTTTGAGTCCTCCGCCACGCGCTTTCTGATCGATGTCGTTGGCATCGTGGTGGCCGTGAGCGTGATCGCCAGTTTGCGTGCCGGTGCGCCGGTGGGGGCTGTCGCGGAGGTGGTTCACGGGCTTTTGTTCATACTGCTGCTGGGCGTGGCGATCACGCGAGCCGACAACCCGTTGGCCTTGACGGTCCCTCTGATCTACCCGGCCATCGCGTTTCTGTTACTGGATGCCGTGCTTAAGGCGTGCGCCTGGACCCTTGCGATGATGATCGGTTTGAACTTGACGATTTTCCTGGGCCTGCACCCTGACTCGGATGACTGGGGTGATGTCATCGACGGTGCGCTTACGATCAGCATGGCAATGTTTTTCCAGGCGGCAGTGATGGCCCTGTATGTTCACAATCGCAAGCAGGTCATGGTAAGACTCCGGTCGCTCAGTGCGGAGCTGTCGTACACCGCAACCCATGATGCGCTCACCGGCTTGTACGATCGTCGCAGCTTCCTGGATACCGTCAGCCGCGAACTGTCCCGGCGCGACCGGCGGCTGTTCGCCTTTCTGACGTTCGATATCGATCGCTTCAAGGCGTACAACGATACGTTTGGACACCCGGAGGGGGACCGATTGATCCAGCGTATCGGGGCAGCGGCTCAATCGGTGTTCAGTCGCAGGGAGGACGTGGTTTTCCGTCTTGGCGGCGAAGAGTTCGGCGTGGCTTACCGGGCAGAGGATCAGGCCGATGCCGCCGCGATGGCCGACCGCCTGCTCACCGCTGTAGAGGCCCTTGGTGCACCGGCCCCCGCCGGCCCGCGCAAGTCGGTGACCGTGTCAGCGGGCTTGTTCGTTTCCGAAGGAACCCCGGTCGCGACAGCCGAAGAGGTCTATCGTCTGGCCGATGACGCGCTTTATGAGGCGAAGGAGAGCGGTCGCGCCCGCTGGGTGTTGGCGCAGCGGAAAACCGATGAGGGTCCCACGCAGTGAGGGCCTCCGGTGCCCGAGCGGTCAATGCGGGGACTCACTGATACCCGATCGGGTAAACATGGAGAAGAACGACGATAGCCCTTGACTGAGGCGAGACTGCCTGGAGTCCACGTGATAGCGCTTTTGGGCTGCATCGCTGCGAGCCAGTATTCGATGTCGGTCAATGGCGGCACTCAAGACGGTCTCCAGTGCCGGGGCATCCAGGGGCTTTTCCAGGTACCTGAATACCTGTCCGGTGTTGATCAGTTTAACGGCCACCTCGACATCGGTCATGTCCGCAAGTGCGAGAGTCACCAAGTCAGGACGTACTTGCTTGAGTTTTCCGCAGGTCTCGATGACAGGTTCAGGTTCGTCTTCCACGGCAAGAATCACGACACTCAATGATGGACGCAGCCCCGCGATGGTTGCTGCCTCTTCCAATCTATTTGTTCGATAGACCATCACGCCGGTGCGCTGCCGAAACTGGGTGAGATGGCGACTGACGTCCCGATCCGTGTCCATCAGCAAGATGGCGTGGGAGCGAAAATCCGGTGGCTCCGCGTCAGATTCGTCAGTTCGGTGGTGGTCGTCGTCGTCGGCGATGCTGTGTTCGGGCGGGGAATTACGAGAAACCTCGGCGGCCTGCTTGATGATGCGCCGCAGCTCATCAACCTCCCACGGCTTGTTTACGAAGCGGAAGATCTCGCCATCGTTGATTGTGCTGATGATCGCAAGTTTGTCCAGGTATCCGGTAAGCAATATTCGCATTGCGTGGGGATGGCGCGTGCGCGCGATTCGCAGGAACTCGTTGCCAGACATTCCGGGCATCCGCTGGTCGCTGACGATCACATCCACGGTATGCTCGTTGAGAATATCCAGGCCATCCTGCCCGGAGTTGGCGGTGAAGACTTGATACTCCTGGCGAAATTGCGACCTCAGCGACCGGGTCATCCGCTGCTCGTCGTCGACAAAAAGAATGCTGTAGGCGGCTTCGTTCATGTTGCTTCACTCCGCTCAGCTTGGCCCGCTCGCTTGGTTGGCACTGTGATTGAAACCGTAGTGCCAACCCCAGGTTCGGATTCCACGTCGATCGAGCCTTGGTGCTCCTTGACGATCTTGTAGGCAATCGACATGCCCAGGCCGGTGCCTTGGCCGACATCCTTTGTGGTGAAGAAGGGCTCGAAGATCCGTCGCTTTACCTCGTCAGTCATTCCCTTGCCGTTGTCTCGAAAGACTACTGACACTGCATCCTCGCGTTGAATGGTGGTTATCTCTATTCGGCCACCTCGCCCCTCGGGCATCGCTTGGGCTGCATTGGTGATGATGTTCAGAAACACCTGGTTGATCTTGGAAGCCACGCAGTGGACCGGGCTTACGTCGGCATACTGCTTTACGACCACTGCGTTATTGTCTTCCAGGATTTTTCGGGCAATCTTCAAAGTGCTTTCCAAACCGGATGTGATGTCTATGAACTCGTAATTTTGTCGATCAAGGCGGGAAAATTCTCGTAGACTGCTTACCAAACCGGAGAGGTCGTCCACGCCATCGCGGCAATCGGTGATCAACTCCCTGGCTTCGTCTTGCCGTTCGTCGACATCGCCGCCGTTGAAGTTGTCTACCAGGTCTTTGATTCTCGGCGCCAGCTCTGATCGCTTGGAGGCATCGGATACTGACTCGGCAATGCCCCGAATCTTGCTGACCATGCTGTCCACGAAGGTAAAATGTTGATGGATGGTCTCGAAGTTCCCTTTGATATAGCCAAGCGGCGTGTTCATTTCGTGTGCAACACCTGCAACAAGTTGGCCCAGGGATGCCATTTTCTCCGATTGAATGAGTTGTTCTTGCGACTCTTGGAGCTGTTGGAAGGCCAGCTGTATTTCAGCTGTGCGCTCGTGCACTCTGCGCTCCAGTCGCGCATGGCTCCCAATGAGCAGGACGGCAAAGGTTGCTGCAATACACACGACGACGGCACCGAATATGTAGACAACCACAGTGCTTTTTCGTGCATCCTCAACTTGCAAGAGATAAGCGCTGGAGAGGCTGGCTTCCAAGGCGCCCAATGTCTCTTGTACTGGAACATTCAATAGATCGAAAAGGTAGTCATCCGTTGCCACCATCTCGTTGAGAACGGTGGAAGCGTGAGCCGTGTACTCAATAAGGGCCAGGACCATCTGGGAATCGTTAGGATCGAATCGTGCCATTCGGGCGACGCCCTGCGATAGCTGATAGCCGTCGGCATCGTTTCCATAAAGTGCCCAGCGGTAGAGCGACTCGCTGGTGCTATCCACCAATGACGCGACGGTCCGCTCTTCGACAGCCATTGCTGCATTGACCAGCTTGTCGGCCGCTTGGGGGATGTAAAGTATGGAGTTCCGTAGGATAGAGTTGCGTGACTTGAAATCCTCGACAATTTCCAGACGTTCTGCCTGTTGACTCTGATAAGTTTTCAGGAGTCGCTCGCTGTCGGCATCGAACAACGATAGCGTGGACTCCTGCGAGAGCTGATCAGCGGTTTCTGACAGTGCTCGCCCTGTTTCTGCGAGTAGATCATAGTTGGGGCTGTATCCATGACGACTTCTAAGCGCAAGGGCGTCTAGGGA
The DNA here is from genome assembly GCA_965652545.1 of uncultured Candidatus Competibacteraceae bacterium. Taxonomy (GTDB): domain Bacteria; phylum Pseudomonadota; class Gammaproteobacteria; order Competibacterales; family Competibacteraceae; genus CBFGWV01. Next base: position 25,828 of record CBFGWV010000010.1, read on the forward strand.
TGCTTCGAGAAACCTGATGTTCCGTAGCTTGTCCTGAACGGCCAGGTATTTGTCGCCCTCGAAATTTTCATTGACTGAGTAGGCATAGTAGCCTACAGCGGCTGCGGACAATATCGTTGCTGCTGCAAGACTCCCGAACAATAATAGCCCCTTCATTGTCCGGCCCCCTTGTTGATATCACCCGGGAGGGTTTTCAAGAACTCCACTATGGCGTCGCGATGCTCTGTTGGCATGCTTCGCCCGAGTTGGAGCCTGGCCATTGCTTCTACCGCCTCGGCCAAGGTGGGTATTGATCCGTTGTGGAAGTACGGCGCTGTCAAGGCGGCCATGCGAAGGCTGGGGACCTTGAAGCTGTGTCGGTCCTTTTCCTCACCGGTCACGGCGAATCGGCCCAGGTCGTCGAAGAGTGCAAATTTTTCCAGCCCTGTGTCGTTGAGTACGCCAATTCGCTGGTACATGTTGCCGCCTACGTTGATGCCCTGATGACACGCAATGCATCCATAAGACTTAAATAGGTTGTATCCTTCCTTTGCGGTGGTGCTGATTGCTTCGTTGTCGCCGCGGAGGTAGTCGTCGAACGGCGCATTCGGCGTGATAAGTGATTTCTGATATTCCGCAAGGGCGTCCTGTATTCTATATGCGGTAGGGCCGCCTTCGTAAACGCGTTCGAACTCATCTTGATATGTATCAATGGAGGAGAGTTTCGTTGCCAACTCATCCATCGAACCCATGCCCATGACGTGGGGGTTGGTGATGGGCTTTATCGCCTGACTGGCCAGATCGGCTGCGCTGCCATCCCACTGCTGGCGAAAATTGAAGACCAAGTTGTATACCGTTGGCGAGTTGCGCGCCGTCAGCTTTCCGGTTACACCAGTAGATAAAGGTAAGCCGTCACCACCCCCCATATCGGGAAGGTGGCAGCTTACGCATGAGAGGGTATCGTCACGCGATAGACGAGAGTCTTGAAATAGCATTTCACCAAGCCGGGACTTTGCTTTGTCGTATTCGATGGTTTGTGGGATTGGTGTAATGGGTTCGCTTGCTGTGGATGCCGCCGACCAGGCAATCAATGGCGCTATGATTAATCGAGCAAGCCAACCCGTCCGAGTGCCGATAACGGCTGCGGTGTGACGTGGCTCGTCGGCGGCCTGTTGGTGTTTGACCGCTGCTGGACATAAGGTATGTCGCCGATCTGACAGCGTTTCTTTTGTCATCCCCGCCTCGCGACGTAGCTCTGGTTTGCTAAAGGCGGCAAGCGGGTACGAAAGTCCGCATCCTTGAAGTAACCGTACGCGGCTTACCATTACATTGCCAAAATCGAGCATGCCCCTGGGCTAGATTGCTGGCAAATTTGTTCGCTGCGTAGCGTTGAAAAGCCGGAGCCAAGATATCATTTTTATTCGCTTCTGATGCAGCCGAGTTCTGATAGTAGTCCAGCATTGAGCCTGTGCCCTGTCAACTACCACCAATGCATTAGAATGCCGTGTCTAATCCATTTGTCCTATTTTATGATGCTGAGACTGCGATGCTTTTGCGGGGTCAATAGATGCTGCGGGAATTTTCACAATTGTTTTCAAAACGCGAAGGCGGCAGCTGATCGAACGATTTCAATGCTGCACGGTTTGGCGGAAGTGGGGTGTCGTCCGGGGACGGCGGGCAAGGCTCTTATGAACCTTGCCCGATCCCTGACTGACTATCCGCCCTTTACGCTGGCACGGGCTCGCGAAAATCGGGCGCAAGAGGTGCCATCGGTGCACCGCCGCCGCCGATGCTGTCCGGGCCATTGTTGACCACTTCGCGCAAGGCCCCCATCAGCCGGTTCATGTCGCGATGCCAGGCCGTGCTCTCGTAGCCAGCCGGTGCATGCGAGGTCATGCGGATGCCGGCAGCTTCCATCTCCTCGTCCACACCGCACTCCACTGCCAGACGTGTCTGGTCCGACCCGCTGTCGTCCGCGATGTATACACCGTAATCCTGCCACGCCTTTGCCAACTTCATGGCCGGCGCCGTCTCCAGCCCGAGGCTGCCGATATCCGCACTTTTGGGAATGGCGAGCAAGGATCCCATCTTCAGGAATGGCGAATACCCGTCGGCTTGGCTGCCGAATACCGCACGTTCCGCCCCATCGGTAGTGGGTGCGCCGGCGGTGCTCGCCGGCCACACGTGCAGGTTCTCGCCATTCATGGCTGCGCCCCAGCGGGTCAGGTCCACACTCAGTTTGGTGGCATGGCGAATCGGGTCCGAGCCGGTCAGCTCTCCGATTCGCAGCGTGCCGCCGATACTGCTGAGCCCCGACCCGTCGTGGCCGCCGATGTTGGTGCCGGCTTCTCCGGTCAACCCGTCGCCGTACACATCGAACTGGGCCCGGTTATAGCCCTCGCCATGCACGGTGGCCGGCTCGCCCGGGGCCTTCCACAAAGCACTGAACTCCTGGGCTGTTTTCCCATCGGTAAGGAGCACCGCGCCGCTGTAACCTGTGGCCGGCCCATGCCCGTTGCCGTTGATCGTCTCGATACCGAAGTCTTTCGGAATGGGCCAGCGCAACCCCGTATCGCGACCCAGGGATGCCGTCGATGACACGTCGGCTGCGTCGCGGCTGTATACCGGTGCAGGCGGGGAGGCGTGCGCGATGATGATGACCTGCGGGTCGATGCCGTACCCCTGCGTGGGCGTTACCGCGTGACTAGGCACCGGTGCCTGGCTGTAACGGGCGCCGTCGCCGATGGGCATGTTCCAGATGCTGTCCTTGGAGAACGGCCAGACGTACGGATCCCGTGTCACCGGGAGCTCTTTCTCGCCCACGGCGGCGACAGCTTCGACGGCGCTGATCAACTGAATGCCGCGGGGTCCAAGCGGGACCTCGGTCGGGTTGATGACCAGTGAGGCGGGGGCCGCCATATCGCCTGGGAGCGCGGGCAGGGCACGGTTCTCGCCAACGCCCGAGAGCCCTGCGGCCATGGCCGTGGGAGTGACGACCATCTGTGGGTCTGTTCCGGTGAGCCATACGATTACCGCTGCCGGTGGGCCGACCTCCGCCAACGTCCGGTGGACTGCCTCGCTCACAGCGCTGGGCGACAGCCCGCTCAGCAGGTCGCCGACTATCGCCGAGTCACCGCCCGATGAGTGCACGGTATGGCTCAACTGCCCGACGTCCATACCCATCAGGCGGTCGATGAACTGTTCAGGGGACATGCCTTGCGACTGGGCGGCATGCCACATCTGGAGAATGGCAAGCACACCGGCATTGTCCGGCGCCCTGGGCGCATCGCCGACCGGTGGCGCGGGTGTCGACGTGACAGGCGGGTCGGCTGGCAACGACACCGGAGTGCTCTGCCAGGGGACGATGCTGTCGTGGGACAGGCCGTATGCGCCGCCTGTGGTCGGCCTGACATCGTTAACCGTGACGCCGCTCAGGGGGAGCGGGTCGATGCTGGCCTGCGACACGGGAGTATTGGATGTGGTCAACACCACGGCAGGGGCGGGTGTGTCGGTTGCGGGTCTGGGGGCGGCGGTCGGCGGGGGGGCGTCGGTTGGCCGCTGATTCGGCTTGGTGATGTTGTCCAGCTCGGGTCTGGCGGAGTCCATGTGCCGGATAAGCGGCAATAGGATGTCGGGTTGCCGTGGATGGTCCGCACGGCTGTCGATGCCACCGCGCACGAAGTCCTGAAAGACCGGTGGTTTCAATGCGCTGATGATGAGCGCGGAAATCTCCGGTGGTATGCGTGAATGGGCATCCGGGCGGCCGATTGCCCAGGCATTGAGCTCGGCCACTGCGGCCGGCACACCCCGGTCGTTCAATATGTTGCCGATGTGTTGTGCCACCCAGTCGGCGTAGTGATTGACGATGGACGTGGTGCGTGGGTCGTTCCATATGGCATTGCTGGCCGGGTCGCGACCGGGGGCCAGTGTGGTGCCCAGTTGGATGATGGCATCGCGTATATCGGACATGGCGACGGGTTCGCCCGCCCCGAGCTGCTGCTGTAACGCCCAAAGGACCTGCGCGGCCCCATCGGGTCGCCCGCGTCCATGGGCCGGCGCACCGTCCCTGCCGGTTGCGAGCGGGGAGCCATCTTGGCCCATCGGGCCGCTGCCGCCGGCCTGGGGTACCCGGCCATTGCTGTCCGTCGACAGCTCGTCCTGCACGGCGGTGGAGAACAGGCCGCCGGCCAGCCGATCGCCCCCGTTCCTGCCGCGGGAGGTGCCACTCGATCTGTCCGAGTTGCGATTACCCAGGTTGATAATCGTCGGTCCGCCAATGCCCGTATCCGTAGCCATTATCGATCCCTTTTGCCAACAGCATTATTTTGGGGCAATGCTTAGCATGCGGTTAACAGATTGTGAATACGACATTGGGTGGTGTCGCCTTTGTCCTGCTTAGGCGCGATAGGTTCTGCTGGGTGCTGGTTCGGTGGGGGTTTATACATAACTTATTGTTATTTAATGAAAATATACCAACTTCGAAACTATCGTTGCAGGCGTGTTCGCCTTGCGTACTATGCCGTTGGCTCTAAAGCCGCAATCTGCTGAATGCCTAATGGTCTATTCGCAGACCGCCTCGTTCCGCTCGCCGTTCTTGTGTAATGGAAACCAGCGTTATACCTCAATCGAATGAAAGCAGCCGGCGTTAGTCTGTTTGACTGTTCATGAGGTGCTCATCCGCTGGGAAGTTGGCATAGGCAACTGTCCACCCATAGCGTTGTGAGAGGGACCTCTGCCAAGCGATGTCGAAGGAGTCCACCCTGACCTCCTGCAATGTCGGGTGCCCGGCCAGCGGTGCGAAGGCGTCCAGATCATCGATGTCGCGGCAGCCGTCGAGTATCAGACAGCGAAGGGCTGGCGCCTGTGCGATGAGGTGCAGGTTGGATCGGTTCGCAAGCTTGCTCACGACCAGGACTTTCAAACGGGATAGCCCGGCGAACGACGGCAGCGTCAACGCCGAACCGCAGGAGATCAACCACAGCCGCTCCAGCGCTGCCAGCCCCGCAATCGGGGAAAGGCTCGTCATCGTGCGCTGGTCCCAGATCTCCAGCGTCGACAGATGACCCAAGGCGGTCAACGGGGCAATGTCCTTGGCGCCCGAGGCGTGCAGCCGCAGGTGTTCCAGATGCGCAATCGCCTCGAGCCCTGCAAGGCTCTTGAGTTTGCAGCGCCATAGCTCAAGGTGGCGCAGGCCGGTCAGCGGCTCCAAAAAGCCGAGATCCCGCAACTGGCCGCACAGCGATAAGGTGTTCAGGGACACTAGGCGTTCGAGTGCCTGTGTATTGCGCTTGGGTCGATCCTTGGTCTTGTCACTGTGTGCCGATACGCAATCCAGCGTCAGCGAGCGCAGCTTGGGCGGCAAGGCTGCGAGCGTTGCCCAGTCGTTCAGATCGCCCGCGTCGGCCTCGATCCACACGTGTCTGAGCGAGGGCAGGTTTGCGAGAAAGCCGATATCGAAGCGCCACGACGATTGGTACTTCTTGTATACCCGCAGCATGGCGTCGGGCTGTCGCAGGAGAAAGGCCTCGATCTGTGCGCAATCGGCTTCGGTCAGCGTGCCGGCGCACTGCAGCCTGCCGTCGGGGGCCAGTGCCCCATTCAGCGAGGTGGGCAAGACGGGGCTGGTGAGTTCGATCTGATCCTTGGCCATGGTGTGCTCTTGTGGGTGTCTTCGCGAAGGCTACGGCGTACGTTAGAATCGCCGCGCCCGGTAGGGCAGGCAACGATAACAATGCAGAGGTGCACCATGGCCATCGACAAGAAGCACACCCACATGGCGTCCTTTTGAGCCCACCAGTAAGCGCCGCAAGGGCTACCCCTCCGAAACCCAAGTCAAACGCGGCGATCGCATCGTCGGCGGCAACAAGGACCTGATCGAAAAACTCGGCAGGAACGACCCGTGCATTTGTGGCTCCGGCCGCAGATTTCAAACGCTGTTGTATGCGTGAGAAAGGCCACGATGGCTCGCTCAGGGACTACTTCTTTTAGAGATTGAGAGCCGGCGTACCTCCACCGGTCTGTCGCGCAGACCGGCGGAGGTCTGTTCGAGGTGGGGGTGCTCAGCCCAATTGCCGCAGTTTGGGGCATTTCGACAGGCCGATACGGTCGCGCGGATCGATGGCCACCTGGGCGCCAGGCCGGTCGAACCGATAGCGTCGGCCGGTTGCCGCGCCGATGACGGTGGCGGCGCGCTCTCCGGTGTATTCGAACCAGATGGTGAACCGGCGCGCCGGTGTTGCGGGTGGTTGGGCCTCGGTTGTTGCCGGACCGGGCATAGGCCCCAATCGTTGGCGGGCGTTTCCGCAGCAGGACATGGTCAGTCTCCTTGTGGTGGGTCTTCGATAAACGTGGCGGGCGCCGTGATGCGCTCGAGCACGATGGCGGCGCCGGACAAGCCGAGCCAGAGCAGGAGGGCTTGCCGCCAGTCGCCGCCGGCTATCGCGGCCACGGGCAACGACACCCACAGGCTCAGGCAATTGAAGCAATCGAGTGCCTGGCCAATGACGCCTTGGCCGGCGGCACGGCGCAGGCGCGTGCCGGCGCTCCACGGCCCATCTTCGGCGTACAGCAAGTGCGTGACGCGCCACACGGCCAGGGCGGCGAGCGCGATCCATTCAGCACCCATCGGCAGATCCTCCCTCGCTCAAAACCCCATCGCGGCACCGATTGGCCGGTGCCGCGATGGGGTGTCTGGCGCTACACCACGACGGTGAGGCTGTAGTAGCTCAGCGTCCACGGCCGGTAGTCATGGTCACAACTGACCACGGTACGTTTGTAGACCCGAAGCTCCAGCTGGTAGCAGCAGGTTTCCGGGAACGCGTCGTGCAGGTTGGGCACGGTCAACCGCAGGCCGCCGGCCCGCCAGTGCGGCGATGCCGCGCCTTGCAGCCTCGCCTGGCCGTAGTCGGGGCCGGGGACGTCGGCGGCCGGAATGGTGCCCAGCGGTATGGGGGTGAGCGTCGCGCCGGGCGCGCTCAGCAGGTTGACCGCCAGGTTCTTTCCATAGGTGGCGATCAGGTTGTAGTACGCCAGATGCCGGTCCACATCGTAGGCGACGAAGTCCACCTCCAGCGTTCCGCCGTCCGAGGCGTTGATGTTTGAACACGGGCCGGCGGACACGCCGTTGATGCGCACGTCCACGATGTCTGCCGCCGGCTCCAGCTCACTGGTGCTGTTGTCGATGGTCAGTGCCAACCCGTTGTCGTCCTCCGTATTGCACAAGGGCAGGATCTGCGCGTTGCCCAGTTGTCCGCCCGCCTCGGTGTAGCCAGCCACCCGCAGGTAGTAGGTGTCATCGGCAAACGTGTTCGCCGTGATCCAGCGCATGAGCAAGTCGCGGCCGCTGACCCAGAAGCGGGTCAAACCCCAACTGAGCGGCTCGTTGTTGGCTTCGAAATGCTGCCGGCTTTCGGCCACGTTGTATCCGCCGATGGGGGTGAAGGGGAACGGAACGGCATGGAAGCCCACCGGGCCGCCACCCAGTTGCGGACCCCAGTACACCCGGGAGAAGCCGCCCGCCGCTGCCGGTGGCATGGCATTCCAGGGGCCGGCGGGGTTGGTGGACCACTGGAATTCGTAGTAGTCCACGTTGGCGGTGTTGCCGAAGATGCCCTCGATACTCGCCGTCCCGGCATAGGGCCGGTCGCCGAACACCGCGATGGCGCCCGGGTTGAGATAGCCGACCGGGGCGGCGGCGGCGCCTGGGTTGCCCCCGATGTTATTGACCACATCGCTGCACACCCGGGAAATGACCAGGCAGTTGCCCTCAGGGGTGTCCTCGTCCTCGATACAGCAGGCCTGCTCGTTGGCCACCAGGGTGACATTGAGGTTCGTGGGAACGTTCCAGCGCGTGTCGCCGAAGTGCTCGTCGACGATCACCCGGGTTTCGCCCTGGCATTGTTGTGTCACCTTGAAGATGAGGTCTGGCGTGCAGTCCCACCACGGGTGCCACGGCCACCAGGGCCACAGGCGCAAGGGTTCCAACTGCGTCGCGGCCGGCAGGCGCGCCACCAGCTTCTCGCGCAGATGGGGCAGCATGGCCGGGTCCACCGTCTCTTGCGAGGCTCGCGTGGGGAAACTGTCTGCCGCCAGGAGCTCATCGAACACCGCCAAATCCGGCTTGGGGCTGGGTACGAGGGGCTGACGCAACGGCAGGCGTTCGATCAGCGGGCGGATTTTTTCCACCAGGACCGGTTCCAGCTGCCAGTGGCGCACGCGCCACCACCACCAGGGCCACCATCCACAGCACCAGCGGAAGCGGATCGTGAACGAGCCGTCCGCATCGGTGGTGGCACAACCGACCTGCTGCTGGCTCGTCCACCACCACCACGCGTCCACGTCGTAGGCACAGACGGACGCGCCCGGCACCGGGCTGCCGTCGGCACACACCACGCGGCCGGTTACCGTGAAGGTTCGGCACCAGCGCCGCCACCAATGCCAGTAGTAGCTTGATATGACGATCGGCGAGAGCTTCATCTCTCTGGCCTGCGCTGCACGCACCGGAAGCTCCCGGACGATGGTCTGCAGGTTGACGATGTCTTCGTCGCTGGCGTCATTCGGCCCCAGCACAACCCGTAGGGCCTCGGTTCGCGCTTTGATATCGAAGCTCGCAACACCCCGGCCTTTAGCGTCCAGTTTGACGAGTTGCGAGGCCAGAACGCCACGCTTGCCGGCGATGGCGACCTTCACAGGGGTGTCGGGGGCGAAATCCTCCACGCCTGACGCATCGATGGGAACATCCAGTTTCAGCGATCCAGTGTCTGACTTGGCCATGGCGCATCTTCCTATTGCCGCGTTTACGCGCAGACGGAATGAACCTGTGTCCGCGCAGGTGTCTTGCCAACAAGCACCCGCTGATGGACGGTCGAAACCGGTGTTGCAGCGAAGGATCCTTACGCGGATACGCGAGGTTGCCTATCGAATCAGCGGCAGTGCGGCGTAATAAATGCGCCTGGTGACGTGAGGCAGGCGTGATTGTTCCGTGATGTGCCGCCCAGGCGCAGTGATCCAAGGCGGGGGCGCGTTTACGTACACGTCAATGCTGTTGACGGTACCGGATGTTTTGGTTACGTTTACGTAAACGTCAATACGAACATCGGCCACAAGCCTGCACGGCGCCGCCAGAGCGCCGGCATTTCGAACGACAGGCGAGGATTGGGGCGGACATCCGTAACGCGCATCGGTGGCACCACCGCGGATGCGCTGCGCACGTCACGCACCCGAAACACAAGCTGAAGCACGGTCGCTAGCGACCTTTCGTGGTGCGTTGACGGAGCGCGATACATGAGCGAGACAGCCGACCGGGCCGGGCCGTTGCTGCAAGTGGAGGGGGTCAGCCTCTCCTTCGGCGGTATCCGGGCACTCACCGATGTCAGCTTTGAAGTCCAGCGTGGTGAGATCTATTCCATCATCGGCCCCAACGGCGCCGGCAAGACCTCCATGCTCAACTGCATATCGGGCCGGTACTCGCCCCAGGAGGGGCGCATCGTCTTCAACGGTCGCGATGTAACCGGCCTCAAGCCCAATGACCGCTGCACCCTCGGCATCGGCCGCACCTTCCAGAACCTGGCATTGTTCAACCACATGACAGTGCTGGACAACATCATGGTCGGCCGCCACCACCTGTTGAAGAACAACGTCTTCTCCGGCGCCTTGTACTGGCTGGTCGGCGCGCAGCGCGAGGAGCTCAAGCACCGTCGCGATGCCGAGGAAATCATCGACTTCCTGGAAATCCCCCACATCCGCAAAGCGGTCGCCGGTACCTTGCCCTATGGTTTGCGCAAGCGCGTGGAGCTGGCACGGGCGGTGGCGCTGCGCCCCGATCTGATCCTGCTCGATGAGCCCATGGCGGGCATGAACCTCGAGGAAAAGGAAGACATGGCCCGCTACGTGATCGACCTCAATGAAGAGTGGGGCATGACCGTGATCATGATCGAGCATGACATGGGCGTGGTGATGGACATCTCCAATCGCATCGCCGTGCTGGACTTCGGCAAGAAGATCGCCGAAGGCTTGCCCGAGGAGATCATGCAGAACGAACACGTCCGCACCGCCTATCTCGGCGCCGACGTGGACAGCGCGGAGGTCGCGTAATGGCCCAGCGCCACATGGATTATCCAGACATCGTCCGTTACGACACCTTTCCCAAACTGCTGGAACACAACGCCCGCCAATGGCCCGGCGATGTGGCCATGCGCGAGAAGGAATACGGTATCTGGAACGAATACACCTGGGCCCAGTGCGCGCGCCAGGTGCGCCTGATGGCGCTGGGGCTCAGAACCCTCGGCCTGGGCAGGGACGATGTGGTCGGCGCCATCGGCGACAATCGGCCGCAATGGGTCTGGGCCGAGGTCGCCGCCCATGCCATCGGCGGTATGAGTTTGGGCATCTACCAAGACTCCATGAACGACGAGGTCGCCTACCTCATCAACTACGCTGAGGCCAAGGCGGTCATCTGCGAAGACGAGGAGCAGGCCGACAAGTTGTTGGCCATCTGTGAGGAGTGTCCGACCCTCCAGCACATCATCTATGCCGACCCTCGCGGCATGCGCAAATACGAAGATCACCGGCTGATGAGCCTGGCCGATCTGTGTGCCCGTGGCGAGGCCGTCGATCGCGATGACCCGGCCGCCTATGAGCAGATGATCAACGCCATCGACGGGTCGGCGGTGGCCATCCTGTGTTCGACCTCCGGCACGACCTCGCGGCCCAAGCTCTCGATGCTCGCCGGCGGGCCGTTTCTCGATCATTGCTGCGCCTATCTGCGTGCCGATACCCGCTGCCCGGGGGACAACTACGTCTCGGTGCTGCCGCTGCCGTGGATCATGGAGCAGGTGTACGGCGTCGGGCAGTGGCTGATCGCCCGCGCCATCGTCAACTTCGTCGAAGAGCCCGAGACGATGATGAGCGACCTGCGCGAGATCGGCCCGCACTTCGTACTGCTGGCGCCGCGTGTGTGGGAGTCCATTGCCGCCGACGTGCGCTCGCGCATGATGGACTCCACCCGCTTCAAGCGTTTCATGTTCGATCTGGGCATGAAGTGGGGCATGCAGGCATTGGAGCAGGGCACGCGCTCGCGATTGGCCGACTGGATACTCTTTCGCGCCCTGCGCGACCGTCTGGGCTTTACCTACCTGCACTCGGCGGCCACCGGTGGCGCCGCGCTGGGTCCGGAGACGTTCAAGTTCTTCCAGGCCATGGGGGTGCCGCTGCGCCAGATTTACGGCCAGACGGAGCTTGCCGGTGCCTATGTGGTGCATCGGGAGGGCGATGTGGACTTCGACACCGTCGGGCTGCCGTTCGACAATGCGCAGTTGCGTATCGACGACCCGGACCACAACGGTGTCGGCGAGATCGTCGCCCGCTCCAGCGGCATGTTCGTCGGCTACTTCAAGAACGAAGAAGCCACCCGCGCGGATGTCCGCGACGGCTGGATGTACACCGGCGATGCCGGTTACATCAAAGAGAACGGCCACCTCGTGGTGATCGACCGGGTCAAGGACATCGCGACCACGTCTACCGGCACGCGCTTCTCGCCGCAGTTCATCGAGAACAAATTGAAGTTCTCGCCGTTCATTGCCGAGGCGGTGATTCTCGGCCAGCAGCGGCCTTATCTGTCGGCAATCATCTGCATTCGCTTCGGCATCCTCAGCAAATGGGCCGAGCAGCGCAGCATCTCTTTTACCAATTACACCAATCTGGCCGCCCACCCGGACGTCTACGCCCTGCTGGAGGATGAAATCCGCAAGGTCAATGCCACGCTGCCCGAGGCGCAGCGGGTGCGCCGCTTCCTGCTCTTGTACAAGGAACTGGACCCGGACGACGGTGAGCTGACCCGCACCCGCAAGGTGCGCCGCGGGGTGATCGGCGAGAAGTACGCCGACATCATCGACTGCCTCTACGGCGAGGTTGATCACGTCGACGTGGACACGTTCATTACGTTCCAGGATGGCACCAAGAGCCGTATCCAGACCCAACTGCGCATCGTGGATCTGGCGCCGGGCGACGATACACCCCGCGACCGTGCCCCGGCGGCACTGCGCCGGGCCAGTTGAAGGGGGCACGATGAACTTTGAACTGCTGACTCACCTGGTCGTCAACGGCCTCATCGTGGGCACGCTGTACGGCGTGGTCGCCATGTGTTTCGTCCTGATTTACAAGTCCACCCAGGTGGTGAACTTCGCCCAGGGCGAGTTCCTGCTCATCGGCGCCTGGACCTGCTGGTGGCTGATGACCCACTTCGGCCTGCCGATCTGGTTCAGCTTTCCGCTGACCTTCGCCTTCATGGTGGTCTTCGGCCTCCTGTTGCAGGTGATCGTCCTGCGGCCATTGATCGGTGAACCGGTCATCTCCGTGATCATGGTCACCATCGGCTTGTCGATGGTGTTCCAGGCGGCCATGGGCTGGATGTTCGGCACCTTCGCCAAGCCCTTCCCCAAGGTGTTCGAGACTGAGTCGGTGAGCATCCTCGGGCTTCAGGTGCAGTCGGCCTACATGATGAGTCTGGTGATTTCGCTGTGCATCATGGTGGCGTTCTTCTACTTCTTTAAATACTCGCGCATGGGGTTGGCGATGCGCGCGGCCGCGTTCGACCAGCAGGCGGCGCAGAGCCTTGGCGTGTCGGTGAAGCAAGTCTTCGCCATGGCCTGGGCCATCTCGGCGGTGGTCTCCGCGGTGGCCGGCGTGGTCATGGGTATGGTCAACGGCGTCTCCTCGGCACTGTCGTTCATCGGCATTAAGGTGTTCCCGGCGGTCATCCTCGGCGGACTGGACTCCATCGTCGGTGCCATCGTCGGCGGGTTGATCATCGGCGTGCTGGAAAACGTCGCGGAGTTCGTCGACAGCCAGTGGCTTCACGTCGGCAACCTGTACACCGTCGCCCCGTTCTATGCGCTGGTCATTATCTTGATGATCAAGCCCTACGGCCTGTTCGGCACTAAAGACATCGAGAGGATCTGACATGGCTGCCGGACATTCCATGATGCGCTGCGGCGAGTTCCGCACGACGTACAAGGCCGACACGACCATCTTCCCCACGCCGATGTCGCGCAACTTCGCCATCGCCGGGGTGGTATTGCTGGCGGTGCTGCCGCCGTTCGCCAACCCTTATGTACTCAACCTGCTGATCCAGATCGGCTACCTGGGCATCGCGGCCCTGGGGCTGAACATCCTGGTGGGCTTTACCGGGCAGATCTCGCTGGGCCATGCGGCGTTCTTCGGCTTTGGTGCCTTTGCCTCAGCCTGGATCAACTCCACTACAGGCATCCCGGTGGTGTTCTCGATCATTCTCGCGGGCTTGCTGACCACCGCGGTGGGGATGATCTTCGGCATACCGGCGGGGCGCATCAAAGGCTTGTATCTGGCCATCGCCACACTGGCCTCGCAGTTCATCCTGGAGGACTTCTTCGCCCGCGCGAACTGGTTCACCGGCGGGGCCTACGGGGCCATGGCCAACCCGTTCAGCCTGTTCGGCTTCGATTTCGACAACGACCAGCGCTTTTTCTATGTGGTGCTGGTGTTCTTCGTGGTGATGTTCATCGCCGGGGCGAACCTCATGCGCTCGCGCGATGGGCGGGCCTTCGTGGCGGTGCGCGATCACTACCTCTCGGCCGAGATCATGGGGATCAACCTCACCAAGTACCGCATCCTGTCCTTCGGTGTGTCGTCGTTCTATGCCGGTGTGGGCGGGGCGTTGTACGGGCACTACCTGGGCTTTGTCTCGGCCGAGGGCTTCACCATTCTGCTGTCGATCCAGTTTCTGGGGATGATCATCATCGGCGGCATGGGGTCGGTCATGGGCACGGTGCTGGGCACCGCCTTCATGGTGTTGCTACCGCAGTTGATGGAGTTCGCGGCCCAGAACCTCGGCAGCGCCGTGCCCGCGCTGCAGCAGGGCGTGGCCTATCTCAAGCAGATGGCGGTGGGCCTGGCGATCATCCTTTTCCTGGTGTTCGAGCCCGACGGGCTGGTGCACCGCTGGCGCCTGATCAAGGCGTACTGGAAGCTCTATCCGTTTGCGTATTGAATGATGGCCACGGCAGTGAGATTCACGAAGGCGCGCACACAGCGCCAACACGTCGACCCGCGACGTCGCGGGCCGAACCATCGGGTGGAAACGAGGAGTCATAAGATGCGAAATCGCGTTGTCTTCAATACATTGGGCTTGGCCGTAGGCCTGGCCCTGGCCGGTGCCGCCCAGGCCCAGATCCCGGTGGGGCATATCGCGGCCTACACCGGCCCGACCTCGGACGTGGGCCAGCCGTATGGCCAGGGCATCGAAGACGCTCTGCGCTACATCAATGCCAACGGCGGCATCAACGGCAAGACCATCGAGTTCGAGACGGTCGACTACAGCTACAACGCCCCACAGGCCATCGCCACCTACAAGCGCTGGCTCTCGGGCATGAAGCCGGTCGCCATCCAGGGCTGGGGCACGGCGGATACCGAGGCACTGGCCCAGTTCGTGGCCAAGGACAAGGTGTTCTTCATGTCCGCCTCGTACTCCGGTCACCTGACCGATCCCACGGGCAAGTCCGAGTACACCAAAGCACCGGCGCCGTACAACTTCTTCTACGGTCCCTCCTACACGGACGGCTGCCGCGGCATGGTGCAGTTCGCCATGGAAGACTGGAAGGAAAAGGGCGCCGAAGGCACGCCCAAATTTGTCTACATGGGCGACAACCATCCCTACCCGAACGCGCCCAAACCCGCTTGTGAGGCCTATGCCGAAGAGCTGGGCTTCGAACTGCTGCCGGCGATCACCTACTCGCTCAAGCCGGGCGACTTCAAGGCGCAGTGCCTGTCGCTGAAGGACTCCGGTGCGCACTACGCCATGCTGGGCAACACCTCGGGGTCCAACATCTCCCTGGTGCAGTCCTGCAACACCGTGGGTGTGGACGTGCAGTTCCTCTCCAATGTGTGGGGTTGGGACGAGTTGGCCGAAGCCGCTGCCTCCGGTGCTGGTGACGGTATCGCCTGGGTGGTCGGCGCCGACGGCTGGAACTCCGACGACCCGGGCATGGCCACGGTGCGCGAGGTGTCCAAGGTGTCCGATCCCAGCGGCAGCAAGGCCCGTCCGCTGCACTACATGCGCGCGGTTTGCGGTGCGTTCCTGATGCGTGACGCCATGAAGATGGTCGACGACGGCGGCCAGGAGATGACCGGCGAGAACATCAAGAACGCCATGGAAACCATGACCGACTACGTCCCGGCCGATCTGGAAGGCGTCTGCCTGCCCTCGACCTGGACACCGGAGGACCATCGCGCCTCCAATCAGGTGCTGGTGTACCAGTCCAAGGGCGGCGAGTTCGAGCACGTCTACACCGCCACCATCGAGCGCAAGCCCGAGTGGCTGGGTTGGTAAGCGCGTAACCGGCTGCGGGGTTTTCTCCCCGCAGCCTCTTTACCGGGCAACGGAGACATCCATGGCGATGGCGACGGCGGCAACAGCGGCAACGGCCGAACCCCTGCTCTCGGTCAATAACATCGAGGTGGTCTACGACGATGTGATCCTGGTGCTGCGCGGCGTCAGTCTGAACGTGCCCCAGGGCGAAATCGTCACCTTGCTCGGCCCCAACGGCGCGGGCAAGTCCACCACGCTGAAGGCCATTTCCGGTTTGCTCAAGACCGAGAACGGCGAGGTCACCCGCGGGCAGGTCAGCTTCATGGGTGAGGAGATCAGCAACCGCGCGCCGGAGGAGATCGTTCGCCGCGGCATATTTCAGGTCATGGAAGGCCGCCGCATCATCGGCGACATGACCGTCATCGAGAACCTGCGCCTGGGCGCCTTCACCCGCCGCGACGGTAAGGCCAAGGTCCGCCAGGACATGGATATGGTGTTCGATTACTTTCCGCGGCTGCGCGAGCGCACCGGCTTGGCCGGTTACCTCTCCGGCGGCGAGCAGCAGATGCTGGCCATCGGCCGCGCCTTGATGGCCCGGCCCAAGATGATCCTGCTCGACGAGCCGTCGATGGGATTGTCGCCCCTGCTGGTGAAAGAGGTCTTCGGCATCATTCGCAAGATCAACCAGGACCAGGGCATCACCATGCTCATTGTCGAGCAGAACGCCAACATGGCTCTGCGCCAGGCCAACTACGGGTACATCATGGAGTCCGGCAAGGTCGTGCTCGACGGCACCCAGGCCGAGCTGTTGAACAATCAGGACGTGAAAGAGTTCTATCTTGGAGCCGGTGATCACAGCCGCAAGTCCTTCAAGAACATCAAATCCTACAAGCGCCGCAAACGCTGGCTGGGGTAAGACATGACGTTTTACGACGCACTGGAAACGCGCGACCCACAGGTACGCGAGGCAGCGCTGTTCGCTGCCCTGCCCGAGCAGATCAGCCACGCCAAAGCGCGTGCGCAGGGCTGGGCGCAGCGCCTGGCCGATGTCGATCCGACCGCGGTAACCACGCGCGAAGCCCTGGCGAGCGTATCGGTGACGCGCAAGTCCGAACTGGTGGCCTTGCAACGGGCCACTCGTCCCATGGGTGGGCTCAACGCCACCCCGGTGCCCAAGCTGGCGCGCGTGTTCCAGTCCCCTGGGCCGCTTTACGAACCTCAGGGCCGCCATCCCGACCCCTGGCGCATGGCCCGCGCGCTGTTCGCCGCCGGCGTGCGTGTGGGTGATCTGGTGCACAACACGTTTTCGTATCACTTCACCCCGGCCGGGGCGATGATGGAAACCGCTGCCGCGGCATTGGGCTGCCCGGTTTTCCCCGCTGGGACGGGGCAGACCGAATTGCAGGCCCAGGCCATCGCCGACCTGCGACCGGCCGCCTACACCGGCACGCCCTCGTTTCTGAAGATCATCCTGGAGAAGGCTGACGAACTGGGCCTGGACGTGGCCAGCCTGACCAAGGCCCTGGTGACCGGCGAGGCCTTGCCGGGGTCGCTGCGTGCTTGGTTCGATGCGCGTGGGGTGCGTGTCAGCCAGTGCTACGGCACGGCCGACTTCGGCTTGATCGCCTATGAAACCGGCGCGCGCGAGGGGTTGGTGGTCGACGAGGGCGTGATTCTCGAAATCGTCCGTCCCGGCACCGGTGATCCCGTGCCCGATGGTGAGGTGGGCGAGGTCGTGGTCACCAATTTCAACCCAGACTATCCGCTGATTCGCTTCGGTACCGGTGACATGTCGGCCATCCTCGCAGGACAAAGCCCCTGTGGTCGCACCAACCGCCGCATCAAGGGCTGGATGGGTCGTGCCGACCAGACCACCAAGGTCAAGGGCATGTTCGTCACTCCCGGTCAGGTCGCCGAGGTCGTCCGTCGCCACGCCGCCGTCGGCCGTGCGCGGCTGGTGGTCGACCAGGTCAACCACCAGGATGTCATGACCCTGCGTTGCGAAGTCGCCGGCCCGAGCGAAGGGCTGGAGAGTGCCCTCGTGGACAGCCTGCGCAAGGTGTGCAAGCTGCGCGGCACCGTCGAATTCGTCGCCCCCGGCAGCCTGCCCAACGACGGCAAAGTCATCGACGACCGGCGGACGTACGACTGAACTGACCAGGGCCGATGTCTGTTCTCCCGTCAAACACATTGCCTAAACCGCCAGCCGGTGCCTCAATGCGGTGCTTATTGACTATCCTGTAGCCCACACGACATCGACCCCCGGGGAGCCCCACCATGACCGAGCCGCTCTGGCGCCCTTCAGAACATGCGATCGAGCGCGCCAACATGACGGCGTTCATGCGCCTGGTGAACGCCGAGCATGGCACCGACATCAAGGACTACGCAGGATTGCACGCCTGGTCGTTGGAGCATCTTGAGGCGTTCTGGACGCTGTTCTGGCAGTTCGGCGGCATCATCGGCGAGCGCGGCGCCACTGTGCTGGCCGATGGCGACAAGATGCCCGGTGCGCAGTGGTTCCCCGACAGCCGCATCAATTTCGCCGAGAACCTGCTGCGCCGTCGCGACGAGGGTACCGCCCTGGTGTTCTGGGGTGAGGACCGCATCAAGCGCCGTATGACCCACGCCGAGTTGTGGTCGGCCGTCGCCCGCCTGGCGGACGCCCTGGCGGCCGATGGGGTGGGGCCGGGCGATCGGGTCGCCGGCGTGATGCCGAATGTCCCCGAGACGATGGTAGCCATGCTGGCGGCGACCAGTCTGGGCGCTATCTGGTCCTCGTGCTCGCCGGACTTCGGGGTGCAGGGCATCATGGACCGCTTCGGGCAGATCGAGCCCAAGGTCATGTTTGGCGTGGAGAGCTATGCCTATAACGGCAAGGCCCACGACTGCGGTGAGAAGCTCGCCGAGGTGGCCGCGCAACTGACCAGTCTCAAGCGCGTGGTGATCATGCCCTACCTGAGCGTGGGCGAGGCCCTGGCCGGGCGCCTAAAAGGCGGGGCGACCCTGGCGGCGTACACCGAGGGGCGGCAGGACCAGACCATCGCCTTCTCCCGCCAGCCGTTCAATCATCCGCTGTACATCATGTATTCCTCGGGCACCACGGGCGTGCCCAAATGCATCGTCCACGGGGCCGGCGGCACGTTGATGCAGCAGCTCAAGGAGCACTTGCTGCATGTGGACATCAAGCCGGACGAGAAGCTGTTCTACTTCACCACCTGCGGCTGGATGATGTGGAATTGGCTGGCGGCCGGGCTCTCGGCCGGTGCCACGCTGATGCTGTTCGACGGTTCACCGTTCCATCCCTCCGGCAATATCCTGTTCGACTACTGCGAGGCTGAGGGCATCAACGTCTTCGGTACCTCGGCCAAGTTCATAGATGCCTGCGCCAAGGCCGACCTCAAGCCGCGCGTCAGCCATGACTTGTCGGCGCTGCGCGCGGTGCTCTCCACCGGTTCGCCTCTGGTGCCCGAGAGCTTCGACTACGTGTACCGCGACGTGAAGGGCGACGTGATGCTCGCGTCCATCTCCGGCGGCACGGACATTCTCTCGTGCTTCGCTTTGGGCAACCCTATCCTGCCTGTGTGGCGCGGCGAGTTGCAGTGCCGCGGCCTGGCCATGGCCGTCGAGGTGTGGGACGACGAGCGCCAGCCCTTGCGCGGCGAGAAGGGCGAACTGGTGTGCGTGAAGCCATTCCCCAGCATGCCGATCGGTTTCTGGAACGACCCCGACGGGGAGAAGTACCGCGCCGCCTACTTCGAGCGCTTCCCCGGGGTGTGGTGCCACGGTGACTACGTCGAGCTCACCGAGCACGAGGGCATCATCATCTACGGCCGCTCCGACGCGGTGCTCAACCCCGGCGGGGTGCGCATCGGCACAGCCGAAATCTACCGTCAGGTGGAACAACTCCCAGAGGTGCTCGAGTCCCTGGTCATCGGCCAGGACTGGGACGGCGATGTGCGCGTGGTGTTGTTCGTGCGCCTGCGTGAAGATCTGGTCCTCGACGAGACGCTGATCAAGCGCATCAAGGACCAGATCCGCAAGAACACCACCCCCCGCCATGTGCCCGCCAAAGTGGTCGCGGTCACCGACATCCCACGCACCAAGAGCGGCAAGATCGTCGAACTGGCCGTGCGCCATGTGGTGCACGGGCGCCCGGTGAAGAACGTCGAGGCCCTGGCCAACCCCGAGGCGCTCGAACAGTATCGGGATCGCGACGAGCTCAGGGATTAGTGTTTCGGTTTTCGGTTTTCGGCCGATAGACTCGAATACGTGCGCAACGCGACCGGTCCGACGGAACACGGAACACGGAACACGGAACACGGAACACGTGTGACGCCATGGCAGACAGCGCCCGGGAACGATACATCTAGGAGCGAATGCGGTTGAATCGCCAACTCTACCCTGCCCTGTGGTGCGCAGCCACGGGCCTGTTCTTGGCCGGAATCGGTCTGCCGATGTTTACCCTGCAGTCGCTGTGGGTGTTCAAGGACTCAGTATCCATCGTCAGCGCGGTCGGCAAGCTGGCCCAGAGCGGTCAATGGTGGCTGGCCATATTGATCGGCGGTTTCAGCATCGTGTTGCCGATGGCTAAGCTCATCGCCCTGAGCCCCTGGCCGGTCGGCCCGGTGGCCCGCTTCAGCCATTGGCTGCACGCGCTCGGCCGCTGGTCCATGCTCGATGTGTTCGTTGTGGCGGTGCTGGTGGTCGTGGTCAAGCTCAAGGCCTTGACCAAGGTGCAGATCGAGTGGGGCTTGTATGCGTTCGCCGCCTCCGTCCTGCTGACGTTGGTGATCAGCCATTTCCACGCTGCCGAACAGCCCGCGGCGGCAACCTCATGACACGCCACACTGACGATGCGCCCTCGGTCCTGGCGCAGGCCTTTGAGCTGATTCGCCAGGGACGGACTGTCGAGGCCGAAGAGACGGCCGTTCAAGCCGTACGGGCCGCGGAAGAGGCCTTCGGTGCCGGCAGCGAGGCGCTGGCATCGCTCTGGAACGATCTGGGAACGGTACGGCTGAATGTCGGTGACACGCGCGGGGCCGTCGCCGCCTACCGCGAGGCCTGCGCCGGCCCGATGCCGGTGGCTGAAACCGCCTTGCGTGACCGGTTGACCTATCTCATGAATCTCGGCATGGCCTTGCACCAGGCCGGCGAGCCTGAGGATGCCGAGACAGTGTTCCGGCAAGGGCTGGAGGGCAGGGCGGCGTACTATGGCCCCGAGCACCCAGGTTACGCTTTCGGCATGGAGCCCTTGGCCGACCTGCTCATGCAGACCGGCCGGGTGGACGAGGCCTTGGACATGCTCGATGCCACGGTGTCGATCTTCTGGGAGAACGCGCATCCCCGCGTGGCCACGGCCTTGATGCTGCGTGCCGAGGCGTTGGTGCTCGGCGGCCACGATGAGGCGCCGTTCGATGGCTTGGAGGCGGTGCCGGATGAGATCGTCGAGGCCATCGCAACGCATGCCATGGGCCGTCGTCATACCACGGACCCCGGTATCTTGAGCGGGGTGTTGCAGGCACTCTTGCCAGTGTTTCGGGGTCGGTTCGATCCGGCACACACACTGATCACCCAGATGCTGGCCTGTATTGCCAACCTGGAAGCCGCCCGCGGCGCGGACGCGGATGCCGGCGTGCGGCTGCACGCCGCCGGTGAACTGGTCGCCCTGTTCGATGAACAAGCCCGCCCGCGGGAGGCGCTACAGGCGACGCTCGGGTTGGCGCTGGCCTTGAGCGATGCCGGAGAGCATGACGATGCCGTCACCGCCTATCGGGAGGCGAGTGCCCGGGCCGAAATGTTGGACGACCCCGCCGCACACTCCCTGGCACTGCGCAATCTGGGTCTGCTGCTGGCCGAGCTCGGTCGTGACGAGCCGGCTGAGGCCGCGCTGATCGGTGCCGTGAGCACGGCCGAGGATACGAGCGACACCGGGCTGCTGGTGCGTGCGTGGATCGCCCTGGGCATTTTCTGCCAACACCGGCGGCGCTTTGACGAGGCAAGGGCTTTGCTGACAAGGGCATTGGAGCAGGCCGACCCGGCCGAGCCGGACACCATCGTTGCGCGCTCGCACCTCAGGGCGCTCGATGCCGGCGATGGCTGCGGTTGCGGTGACACCGGTGCCGCGATGGCCGAGGCCTTCCGCGAATTTGTGCTCGGCCGCTTGCCACATGATCTGCTGGAAGAGTTCGCGGCCGAATGGGTCGATGGTGACTTCCAACTGCATGTGCGCTTACAGCGTGAGCCCACGGAGACGGAGCTGGATCACCTCAACCGGGTGATCAACCATGCGCTGACCGAGTTCAGGACGCGCTTGCGTGGCTGAGGGCGGCGTCACGGGACGCTCGCGCTGGCGGCGGCTGTGGGTATGGGTGGGCAGTGGACTGGCCGGCGTTCT